>NZ_JADDRN010000064.1:0-3372 GCF_017355445.1 Delftia sp. SD018 | reverse complement strand
TGACCTACTTTCACACGGGAACCCGCACTATCATCGGCGCAAAGTCGTTTCACTGTCCTGTTCGGGATGGGAAGGAGTGGTACCAACTTGCTATGGTCATCAGGCATAACTTGTTGTCATGCTGCTCATGGAGCAACACAACGAATTCATAGAGTCTGTAATCAGCTTTGTATTTTGACTGCGCCTTACTTGGCATAACCACCTTGATGATCAACGTCATCAAAGTTATAGGGTCAAGCCTCACGAGCAATTAGTACTGGTTAGCTTAACGCATTACTGCGCTTCCACACCCAGCCTATCAACGTCCTGGTCTTGAACGACTCTTCAGGGGGCTCAAGGCCCCGGCAGATCTCATCTTGAAACGAGTTTCCCGCTTAGATGCTTTCAGCGGTTATCTCTTCCACACTTAGCTACTCGGCAATGCCACTGGCGTGACAACCGATACACCAGAGGTGTGTCCACTCCGGTCCTCTCGTACTAGGAGCAGGCTTCCTCAAATCTGCAGCGCCCACGGAAGATAGGGACCAAACTGTCTCACGACGTTTTAAACCCAGCTCACGTACCTCTTTAAATGGCGAACAGCCATACCCTTGGGACCGACTACAGCCCCAGGATGAGATGAGCCGACATCGAGGTGCCAAACACCGCCGTCGATATGAACTCTTGGGCGGTATCAGCCTGTTATCCCCAGAGTACCTTTTATCCGTTGAGCGATGGCCCTTCCATACAGAACCACCGGATCACTATGTCCTGCTTTCGCATCTGCTCGACTTGTCAGTCTCGCAGTTAAGCACGCTTATGCCATTGCACTATCGTCACGATGTCCGACCGTAACTAGCGTACCTTCGAACTCCTCCGTTACGCTTTGGGAGGAGACCGCCCCAGTCAAACTGCCTACCATGCACTGTCCCCGATCCCGATAAGGGACCTGGGTTAGAACCTCAAACGCACCAGGGTGGTATTTCAACGTCGGCTCCATGAGAACTAGCGTCCTCACTTCAAAGCCTCCCACCTATCCTACACAGATCCGTTCAAAATCCAATACAAAGCTACAGTAAAGGTTCATGGGGTCTTTCCGTCTTTCCGCGGGGAGATTGCATCATCACAAACATTTCAACTTCGCTGAGTCTCTGGAGGAGACAGTGTGGCCATCGTTACGCCATTCGTGCAGGTCGGAACTTACCCGACAAGGAATTTCGCTACCTTAGGACCGTTATAGTTACGGCCGCCGTTTACTGGGACTTCAATCAAGAGCTTGCACCCCATCATTTAATCTTCCAGCACCGGGCAGGCGTCACACCCTATACGTCCACTTTCGTGTTTGCAGAGTGCTGTGTTTTTATTAAACAGTCGCAGCCACCGATTTTTTGCAACCGCTTTGGGCTCCCTTTGTTCAAGTTCACCTACTTGCGGCATACCTTCTCCCGAAGTTACGGTATCAATTTGCCGAGTTCCTTCTCCAGAGTTCTCTCAAGCGCCTTAGAATACTCATCTCGCGCACCAGTGTCGGTTTGCGGTACGGTCGTGTGTAGCTGAAGCTTAGTGGCTTTTCCTGGAAGCAGGGTATCACTCACTTCGTCTGCAAGCAGACTCGTTATCACCCCTCATCTAAGCCCGGCGGATTTGCCTACCAGGCACGACTACAGGCTTGAACCAACATATCCAACAGTTGGCTGAGCTAACCTTCTCCGTCCCCACATCGCACTACACATCGGTACAGGAATATTGACCTGTTTCCCATCAGCTACGCATCTCTGCCTCGCCTTAGGGGCCGACTCACCCTACGCCGATGAACGTTGCGTAGGAAACCTTGCGCTTACGGCGAGGGGGCTTTTCACCCCCTTTAACGCTACTCATGTCAGCATTCGCACTTCTGATACCTCCAGCACCCGTTACCAGGCACCTTCACAGGCTTACAGAACGCTCTCCTACCACTTGCAATAAATTGCAAATCCGCAGCTTCGGTAACTGGCTTAGCCCCGTTACATCTTCCGCGCAGGACGACTCGATCAGTGAGCTATTACGCTTTCTTTAAATGATGGCTGCTTCTAAGCCAACATCCTGACTGTTTTAGCCTTCCCACTTCGTTTCCCACTTAGCCAATTTTAGGGACCTTAGCTGGCGGTCTGGGTTGTTTCCCTCTTGAGTCCGGACGTTAGCACCCGGTGCTCTGTCTCCCAAGCTGTACTCTGCGGTATTCGGAGTTTGCATAGGTTTGGTAAGTCGCCATGACCCCCTAGCCTAAACAGTGCTCTACCCCCGCAGGTAATACTTGAGGCACTACCTAAATAGTTTTCGGAGAGAACCAGCTATTTCCAAGTTTGTTTAGCCTTTCACCCCTATCCACAGCTCATCCGCTAGTTTTGCAACACTAGTCGGTTCGGACCTCCAGTACCTGTTACGGCACCTTCATCCTGGCCATGGATAGATCACTTGGTTTCGGGTCTACACCCAGCGACTGGACGCCCTATTCGGACTCGATTTCTCTACGGCTCCCCTATTCGGTTAACCTTGCCACTGAATGTAAGTCGCTGACCCATTATACAAAAGGTACGCAGTCACCCTTGCGGGCTCCTACTTTTTGTAAGCATGCGGTTTCAGGATCTATTTCACTCCCCTCCCGGGGTTCTTTTCGCCTTTCCCTCACGGTACTGGTTCACTATCGGTCGATGATGAGTATTTAGCCTTGGAGGATGGTCCCCCCATATTCAGACAGGGTTTCTCGTGCCCCGCCCTACTTTTCTCTAGCTCAGTACCACCAGTCGGTTTTCACATACAGGGCTATCACCTACTATGGCCGGACTTTCCATTCCGTTTTGTTAACCGTCTGACTATCACTAGAAGGCTCTTCCGATTTCGCTCGCCACTACTTTCGGAATCTCGGTTGATGTCTTTTCCTCTGGGTACTTAGATGTTTCAGTTCTCCAGGTTCGCCTCGCATACCTATGTATTCAGTATGCGATACCCTTGCGGGTGGGTTTCCCCATTCAGAAATCTCCGGATCAAAGCTAATTTGCCAGCTCCCCGAAGCTTATCGCAGGCTATCACGTCTTTCGTCGCCTATCATCGCCAAGGCATCCACCACATGCTCTTAGTCACTTGACCCTATAACTTTGATCTCTCTTGCGAGATTTCGCCGTTTTCTTTCAAGGACTTGCGAGGTCTCTCACCTCGCGCGTTATGCCGTAATGTGAATGAATTCTTTGACATTTCTGTCAAGAGAACAATTCGTCATTACTTGAATAAAACAAAGTTTCATTCGTTTTGACGCAATCAAAATGTTGCTGACGGCACGGTGAGATTGAAATCTCTTTCCGTCAGCAACGCTGATTTCGACTCTATGAATTTTTAAAGAACAGCCGATTGATAGTT
>NZ_JADDRN010000063.1:0-5652 GCF_017355445.1 Delftia sp. SD018 | reverse complement strand
CATTCTCGTACCCGTCATTCTGTTCATTGGCTTCAATACCTGGAGCCTGTACCACCAGACGCTGGCTGCGCTGAACACGGCCTATGACCGCACGCTGCTGGCATCGGCCAAGAGCATCAGCGAGCAGCTGGATGTGACGGGCTATGACGAGTCCGCCCAGTTGCATGCCATCGTTCCCTACTCGGCGCTGGAGATCTTCGAGGCCGACAACCAGAGCCGCATGTTCTACCGCGTCTCCACGCTGGACGGGGAAATGGTGTCGGGCTTTGGCGAGCTGCCCATGTGGCACGGCGTCATCCCCCAGCGCCCGCCCTACGCAGCCCTGGTCGATTTCTATGACGCACAGTTCCGGGGCCGGCCCGTGCGCATGGCCGTGCTGCTGCAGCCCGTGGCCAGCGCCAAGGGGCGCGGCATGGCCGTGATCCAGGTGGCCGAGACGCTGGAGCTGCGCGAGACCCTGGCCCTGCAGATCCTGCGCACCACGCTGGCACGCCAGGCACTGCTGGTGGCTGCCGTGGCGCTGATCGTGATCTTTGTGGTGCAGCGGGCCACCCAGCCCGTGCGCCAGCTCAGCAGCGACCTGCGCTCGCGCCCGCGCGGCGATCTGAGCCCGCTGTCGGCCCCCGCTGCGCCGCGTGAACTGCAGCCCCTGCTGGAGGCCATCAACCAGCTCATGCTGCGGCTGCGCCAGCTGCTGTCGGACCAGAAGCGCTTTGTGCGCGATGCATCGCACCAGTTGCGCACGCCGCTGGCCGTGCTCAAGGCCCAGCTGCAGTCGGCCCAGCGCGGCGATGTGCCGGCCGAGCAGGCCTTCGAGGAAATCGGCGCCACCGTGGATCGCGCCACGCGGCTGGCCAACCAGATGCTGGCGCTGGCCAAGGTCGAGCAGCTACGGCAGGAAGACAGCGCCGAGCCGGCGTCGCCCGCCCCCAGCCTGCTGGACGAAGTGGTGCGCGACGTGGCCATCGAACTGTCGCCGCTGATTGCCGAGCAGGACATCGACTTCTCCATAGACACCGAGCCCTGCCCCGTGCCGGCCCATGAATGGATGCTGCGCGAACTCACGCGCAACCTGCTGCACAACGCCATACGCCACATGCCTGCGGCCGGCAGCCTGCACATCAGCGTGCACCAGGCCGGCAGCCAGGCCGTGCTCAGCCTGCGCGACAGCGGGCCGGGCATAGACAGCGACCTGGCCCAGCGGCTGTTCCAGCCGTTCTCGGCCGGCAACGCGCGCAGCGGCTCGGGCCTGGGGCTGGCCATCTGCCACGAGATCGTGCAGACGCTGGGCGGCGTCATCGAACTGCGCAACATCTACCGGCAAGGCCTGGTCTGCGGATTGCATGCGCACGTGGCGATTCCGCTGCAACCGGCCACTGGCAAGCACCCCGCGCCGCGCGCACAATAACGCCATGACCGATATCGAATCCATGCGTCTGGACAAATGGCTGTGGTGCGCGCGTTTCTACAAGACGCGCAGCCTGGCGGTAGAAGAGATCGGCAAGGGCCGCATCACCGTCAACGGAGCCCTGGTCAAGCCCGCGCGCGAGGTGCGCTGCGGCGACACCGTGGTGCTGCGCCAGGGCCAGATTCCGCGCACCGTGGTCATTCGTGGCCTGTCCGGCATGCGCGGCCCCGCGCCCGTGGCCCAGGCCCTGTACGAAGAAACCGCCGCAAGCCTGGCCGAGCGGGAGCGCCTGGCCGAGCAGCGCCGGCTGGCGCCCGAGCCCGCCAGCAGCATTGCCGACCAGCACGACGGCCGCCCCACCAAGCGCGACCGCCGCCAGATCGACCAGGTGCGCGAGCGCGGCAACTGGGACAGCCGCTGGAGCGCATCCATCGACGACCTGGACCGGCGCTGAATCCTGCGGCCCTGCCCGCCTCACGCCTCTTCCAGCAAAAAGGCCATGCGCAACCACTGCGCATGGCCTTTTCTCATGGGTTTGCGGGCGCAGACCCCTGCGGCGTTCAGACCACCTGGTCCTTGGCCGGTGCGTCGTCCCCCTGCGCACGCGGCAGGATGAGGTTCATCACCATGGCGGCCATGGCCCCCACGGTCACGGCCGAGCCCAGCAGGTACTGCAGCATGTCCGGCAGGGTCTGGACCCAGTCCTTGGGAGCCAGCGTGGCGAAGAAGGAGCAGATGATGGGCACGCCCACCACCAGCATGGCGCGCTCGTCCAGGCGCACATGGCGCAGGATGCGGATACCCGCCATGGCAATGGTCACGCAGACCACGGCGAACATGCCGCCGATCACGGGCGAGGGAATGGCCGCAATCAGCGCCGAGAACTTGCCCAGAAAGCCCAGGCAGGCCAGCACCAGGCCGGCTGCAATGAAAACCATGCGGCTGGCCACGCCGGTGATGGAGATCACGCCCGCATTGGTGGAGTAGCCGGTGACGGGCGTGGCGCCGATCAGTGCGGCCACGCTGCAGCTCAGGCCCTCTCCCACGGCGCCACGGTCGAGCTGGCGGCTGGTGATGGGCTGGTTGATCACGGCCGAGACCGCGAACCAAGTGCCCGTGGTTTCCGCCATGACCACCAGATAGATCACGACAAAGGTCAGCACGGCAGGCAAGCTGAACTGCAGCGGGTAGTCGATGCCGGCCAGCTTGGGCAGCGTCAGCCAGGGCGCATCCGCAACCGGCTGCCAGGCGAACAGGCCCATGGCCCAGGCCACGGCCGTGCCGCCGGCCAGCGCAATGATCACCGACGACAGGCGCATCCAGCGGCCCAGCCGGTTGTCAAAGCGCAGGCCCAGCATCATGGCCGCGATCAGCAGCGCCGCCGACACCGATGCCAGCGCAATCGACTGGTTGACCGTCATGCCGCCGTGGACAGAGAACACGTTGGCGCTGAGCGCAATCGGCAGCAGCGACAGCCCCACCACGAGGATGATGGTGCCGCCGACGATGGGAGGCACCAGCCAGCGGATCACGCGGTGGAACCAGCCCAGCGCCCCCAGCGCAATGACGATCAGCGCTCCCGGAATCAGCGCGCCATAGACGGCTCCCATGCCGCCAAAGCCACCGCCCGCGCCAAAGGCCACGGCCAGGATGGCACCCAGCGGAATGTAGGAAGGCCCTTGCGCAACAGGCATGCGCATGCACCAGGCGGTCTGGATCAGCGTGCCCACGCCTGCGGCAAGAAAGGTGGACTGGATCATGGACGCCGCATCGGCTTGCGACAGCGCCAGGGCCGAGGCAATGATGAAGGGCACGACATACACGTCCATGGCCATCACATGCTGCAGGCCCAGCAACAGGGCCTGTGACAGCGAGACGCGGTCGTCGGGGCGGGCGATCAGGCGCCCTTCGTAGGAGGAGGTCGGTTCGGTCATGGGACGGAAAAATGCGGAAAACGGCCGCAGCGCAAAGACTGCGGCGCTCAAACAGCAGTGATAGCGCCGGCGGCCTGGCGCCGGTGCACGCACTCGCCCTGCACCCAGGTGCTGGCCACATTGGCGCGCGTGGCGTGGTGGATGATCTTTTGCAGAATGTCGGCCGGGCCATCCGCGCCGGGCCAGATCTGGACATTGGAGTCAGGCCCCTGGCAGTCGATGGCCAGGGCGTCCATGGCGTGGCCGGGTTCGATGCGGCCAATCGGCAGGTCCAGCGCATCGCCCCCCGCCGCCGTGGCCAGCCAAAGGGCAAAGACGTGGTCGATGCGGGTCTGAACGCCCTGCCCCGCCCTGCCGCGCTGCGAAGCGTCCAGGGCCGGGTCCACCCCCTCATGCAAGGCCAGCGAGGCCGTCATGGCGTGGCGGCAGGCATCGAACATGCTGGGGCTGTAGCCGCCCGAGATGTCCGTGGCCAACCCCATGCCCAGGCCCTGCTCACGGCCGCTGCGGGCCGGGAACACGCTGTTGGCGAAATAGAAGTTGGACAGAGGGCAGTGCGCGACCGAGGCGCCCGTGCGCGCCATCAGCGCCACGTCATCGGCCGTGAGGAAGTTGGCATGGGCCACCACCGTGCGGCGCGTGAGCAGGCCGAAATCATGCAGCGCATGCGCATCGGTGCGGCCCTGGCGTTCCAGCACATGGGCATGCGCCCAGTCGCTCTCGGAACAATGGGTTTGCACATGGGCGCCGGTGCGTCCAGCCAGGTCGCCCAGCCCGCGCAGCAGCTCGTCGGTGCATGAAGGAATGAAGCGCGGCGTGATCACCGGCAGCACGCGCTGCTGCGCGTTGTCCGGATGCTGGCGCAGCCAGTCGATGAAGCGCGCCGTCTCGGCAATGCCTTCGGCGGCGCTGACGTCCTTGTAGTACGGAGGACATTGCGACGGCTCGTCCATCGCCACCTTGCCCACCAGGGCACGCTGGCCCAGGGCCAGGCAGCGCTCGGCCAGCACCTGGTTGCCCACGGCGTGGATGGTGCCGAAGTACATGGCCGTCGTCGTGCCATTGGCCAGCAGCGTGCGCACCACGCTGTCGTAGACCGAAGTGGCAAAGCCGGCATCGCCGTAGCGCGCTTCCAGGGGAAAGGTGTACTCCTGCAGCCAGGTTTCCAGCGGCACATCCAGGGCCTTGCCGCTTTGCGGCCATTGCGGTGCATGCACATGCAGGTCCACCATGCCGGGCAAAAGGTACTGGCCTTCGGGCAGGCGCTGCAGCGTGCCTGCGGCCGCATGCGCGGCCTCCAGAGCGGCGCGGCGGGGATCACCGCGCTCCAGCACGGCATCGATCATGCCGCGGCCATCCACCACGATCAGCACGTCCTGCTGGATGCGCAGCGCATCCGGCACGGGCGCATCGAAAGCAGTACACAACAGGGCCCAGCCCCGGCCAGGGTCAGCGCAATTCATCATGGAAACGAGGCCCCCTGCCTCACTTGGCCTTGAGCTTGGCCAGGTCCTCGGCCGTCAACCATCGCCACTGGCCCGGCTGCAGGTCCTCGGTGAGCTCCAGCTCGCCGATCTTCCAGCGATGCAGGCCCTCGACGCGGTTGCCAACGGCCGCGATCATGCGCTTGACCTGGTGGTACTTGCCTTCGGTCAGCGTGAGGTCCAGCACATGCTCGCTCACCTGCTCGCAGGCAGCGGCCTTGACGGGCTTGGGGTCATCGTCGAGCACCACGCCGTCAAGCAGGCGCTGCACCTGGCCGGCATCGACCGGATGCTTGGTGGTCACGCGATAAATCTTGGGCACATGCTTCTTGGGCGAGCTCATGCGGTGGATGAACTGCCCGTCATCGCTGAGCAGCAGCAGGCCCGTCGTGTCCTGGTCCAGCCGACCCACGGCCTGCACCCCCTGCACGGCACCCTTGTTCGGGCGCAGCCGCAGCGGCAAGGGCAAAAGCGAGTAAATGCTCGGATAGGTTGAAGGTTTTTGCGAGCACTCCGTGCCCGCCGGCTTGTGCAGCAGCACATAGCCCAGCGCGTGATAGGCCCACTCCACGCCCTGCACGCGATAGCGCAGGCCTTCAGGATCGATGTCCTGCGTGGAGTCGAGGCAACGCACCCAGTCATTGGCCTCGGTGTCCCACAGTTCCACCCAGCCCTGCTGGACCAGTCCGGAACACACGCGGCGGATGCCGAACCCTTGGGAATACAGAATGTCTTGCAGTTGCATGTTCATCTTTCAAGCCGTTTGCGCCCACCATGGCGCACGCACATCGCGCAGGCGACGATACAAGTACTTCTGCGCAAACAA
>NZ_JADDRN010000062.1:0-5761 GCF_017355445.1 Delftia sp. SD018 | reverse complement strand
CGGCCGTGGACCAGAACTCGGCCTCGACCATGGGCTCGTCGGCCTGCTTCGGGGGGCGCACGGTCCACAGCATGGCGGCCACAAGCAGCCCGTGCGCTGCCGCGGCCAGGGCCCACGAGCGCGTGCGGCCGCGCGTGCGCGGCGGTGCGAACTGGTCGTGGTCTTGCAGGTTGGGCATGGGATCGAAGGCGGGCGGCGCTGCTTACTGGGAGGACTTGACGCCGAAGGCCACGCGCTTGACGCCGGCCGACTGCAGGGCCGACATGGCGGCCATCACGGTCTCGAAGGGCAGCTTCTTGTCCGCCGAAATCAGCACGGCGCTGTCGTCGCTTTGCTGGTCCTGCCAGCTCCTGGCGGCTGCGCCCAGCTCCTTGAGCGTGACGGTTTTGTCGGTGCTGCCGGCCTTGATGCGGATGCCGCCGTCCTTGTCGATCATCACGTCGGCGCGCTTCGGGGGCGTGCGCGCGGCCTTGCCGGCACTGGGCACGTTGATGGAGCCCGGCGTGAGCATGGGCGCCGTCACCATGAAGATGATGAGCAGCACCAGCATCACGTCGATGAAGGGCACCATGTTGATCTCGTTGACGGTGCGGCGGCTGCGGCCGCCGCGCGAGGCTACTGCGGGCATGTGCTCACTCCTTGCTGGCTTTGAGCGACTTCAATGGCCGGACGGGGTGCTGGAGCCGGTCGCACCCACGTTGCGCTGCAGGATGTTGGAGAACTCTTCGATGAAGGTTTCCTGCTGGCTGGCCACGCGGTCGATCTGGTGGGCATAGCGGTTGTAGGCCGTGACGGCCGGGATGGCGGCGAACAGGCCCATGGCCGTGGCCACCAGCGCCTCGGCAATGCCGGGGGCCACGGTGGCCAGCGTGATCTGCTCCATGTTGGCAAAGCCGGTGAAGGCGTGCATCACGCCCCAGACCGTGCCGAACAGGCCGATGTAGGGAGAGACCGAGCCCACGGTGCCCAGGAAGGACAGGCCCGACTCGACCTCGTCCATCTCGCGCTGGAAGCTGGCGCGCATGGCGCGGCGGGTGCCGTCCATCAACTGGTTCACATCGGCGATGCGGCGCTCGCGCAGCTTCTGGTACTCGCGCATGCCGCTGGCGAAGATGCGTTCCATGGGGCCGCCCTGCTTGGCATGGTGGGCGGCCGAGGCGTAGAGATCGTTGAGGCTGGTGCCCGACCAGAAGTCCTGCTCGAAGCCGTCGTTGAGCGAGCGCACGCGCTTCAAGGTCTGCGACTTGCGGAAGATGGTGGCCCAGCTGGCCACCGAGGCGCCCACGAGGATCAGCATGACCAGCTGCACGACCCAGCTGGCCTGCAGCACGAGGCTGAGTATGGACATGTCATGGGAGTTCATGAGAGTTGCTCCAGGATGCGGTTCGGAATTCTTGCGGGGCGCATGGTCGAGCCATCCACCCATCCAATGCGGATCGTGCCTTCGCACAACAGGGGCGGCGGCGCATTGCCATCGCCGGCGGATGCCAGCAGCGCCTGCTGCCGTATTGTCAGCGAAGCGCGCCCGCTGCTTTGCAGCTCGGCGGTAACAAGGAGTTGGTCATCGAGCCGGGCCGCCCGCAGGTATTGCAGCTGGGCCTGGGTTACGACAAACATGCCGCCCGTTTGTTCCCGCAACTGCTGCTGGCCTATGCCCAGGGCGCGCAGCCACTCGGTGCGGGCACGCTCGAAGAACTTCAGATAGTTGGCGTAGAACACGATGCCGCCGGCATCGGTGTCCTCCCAGTAGACGCGGATGGGAAATTCGAAGGCCATGTGCGGCGGGCCTCAGGCCAGCAGGCGCTGCAGGCGGCGCACGGCCTCCTGCAGCTGTTCCATGGAGTTGGCCGTGGAAAAGCGCACGAAGTCGGCGGTCTCGAACGTGCCGAAGTCGCGGCCCGGCGTGATGGCCAGGTGGGCGCGCTCCATGACGGCGTAGGCAAAGTCCCAGCTGCCCTGGACGCCGAGCTTGGCGGCAGCGGCACGGCAGTCGGCCCAGGCGTAGAAGGCGCCGTCGGGCTGCACGGGCACGGGCAGGCCCAGGGCCTCGAGCGCGGGGATGAAGAAGTCGCGCCGGGCCTTGAATTCGGCGCGGCGGCGTTCGTACTCGGCAATGGACTCGGGCTCGAAGCAGGCCAGGGCGGCGCGCTGCGAGACGGTGCTGGCGCAGATGAAGAGGTTCTGCGCCACGCGCTCGACCACGGGCACCATGGCCTCGGGCACCACCATCCAGCCCAGGCGCCAGCCCGTCATGTTGAAGTACTTGCTGAAGCTGTTGATGCTGATCACGTCCTCGCCCAGCGCCAGCGCGGTCTGGCCGAAGGCGTCGTCATGCGACAGGCCCAGGTAGATCTCGTCGATGATGGTCAGCCCGTCCCGGGCGCGCACCACGTCGAGGATGCGGCGCAGCTCGGCCGGCGCAATCGAGGTGCCGGTGGGATTGGAGGGCGAGGCCAGCAGCACGCCGCGCGTGTGCTCGTTCCAGGCGGCCTCGACCTTGTCGGCGCTCAACTGGTAGCGTTCGGCTGCCGTGGTCGGCACCATCACGGCCCGGCCTTCGGCTGCGCTCACGAAGTGGCGGTTGCAGGGATAGCTGGGGTCGGGCATGAGGATTTCGTCGCCCGCGTCGATGGTCGCCAGGCAGGCCAGCTGCAGCGCGGCCGAGGCGCCGGCCGTGACCACGATGCGCCGCGCCGGCACATCCACGCCGAAGCGCTGCGCATACCAGTGGCTGATGCGCTCGCGCAGCTGGGGCAGGCCCAGGGCCGGCGTGTACTGCGTGGCGCCATCCTGCACGGCGCGCGCTGCGGCCTCCTGCACCAGCGGGGGCGCGGTGAAGTCGGGCTCGCCGATGTTCAGGAAGATCATCGGCGTGTCGCTGTCCGCGCAGCCGCGCGCCATCTCCTGCGCCGCCTTGGCGATCTCCATCACGTAAAAGGGCTCAATGCGGTCGGCGCGGGTCGAAAACTTCATGACGGGTGAAATCCTGGAAGAGGCGCCCGCGCCCGGCAGGCGCGGGCCGGCCATGGATGGCCGGATGCGGCGGGGCCTGTGCCCCGAAGACCCGAGGCGCGGCGTCAGCCGGCGGCCTGGTCGGCAGCGTCGTCTGCTGCTGCGTCCGTGGCGGCATCTGCTGCCGCGTCGGTGGCCGTGTCTGCCTTGGCGGCGGCGGGCTGCGCGGGCGCGGAGCCCTTGCCCGCACGGTCATGCTCGACTTCGGCCGCACGCAGCGTGGGAGCCAGGCCGTTGAGCACGGCGTTCACGTATTTGTGGCCGTCGGTGCCGCCGAATTCCTTGGCCAGCTCGATGCACTCGTTGAGCACCACGCGCCAGGGCACGTCGGGGCAGTGCTGGAATTCATACACGCCGATCCACATGCTGGCGTGCTCGATGGGCGAGATCTCGGCCATGGTGCGGTCCAGCTTGGGGGCGATCAGCGCGTCCAGATCCACCTGGGAGTTGATGCAGCCGCGCAGCAGCGCGTCGTAGTGCACCGAGTCGGCCTTGTGAAAGCCGGACAGGTCGCGCGTGAAGCGGTCGATGGCCTCCACGTCGTTGCCGCCCACCAGGTGCTGGTACAGCGCCTGCAGCGCGAATTCACGCGCGCGGCTGCGGTTGGACTTGGAGGCGGCCTTGCGCGCGCCGGTGCTGGTCAGGCCGCCGCGGCTTTGGCGGGGAGGGCGGCCCGAGGCCGGTGTGGATTGTTCGTCGCTCATGTTCGGGCTATGGTTTGGAGCAGGTTGGCCATCTCCACGGCGACCCGGGCCGCGTCGCGTCCCTTTTCGGTCTGGCGCGCGATGGCCTGCTCCGTGTTCTCGGTGGTGATGATCGCGTTGGCGATCGGCAGCTGGTAGTCCAGGGCCAGGCGCGTGACACCCGCGCCCGATTCGTTGGCCACCAGCTCGAAGTGGTATGTCTCCCCACGGATGATGCAGCCCAGCGCCACCAGGGCGTCGTACCGGTCGGACTCGGCCATCGCCTGCAGCGCCACGGGCACTTCCAGGGCGCCGGGCACGGTGACGTGGTCGATGTTTCCGGCCTGCACGCCCAGGGCCAGCAGCTCTTCGCGGCAGGCCTGGGTCAGGCTGTTGGTGATGCTTTCATTGAAGCGGGCCTGGACGATGCCGACGCGCAGCTGCGCGCCGTCGAGGTTCTGGGCCTGGCCCTTTTCTGCGTTCAACATTTCTTATTCCTTGGGGATGTAGCCGCTGATTTCGAGGCCGTAGCCGGCCATGCTGGGCAGGCGGCGCGGCTGGCCCATGAGCTGCATGCGCTGCACGCCGCATTCGCGCAGGATCTGCGCGCCCACGCCATAGGTGCGCAGGTCCATGCGGCCGCGCTCGGGAGCCTGGGCGGCACGGGCGCTGCCGTCGAACTGGGCCATGAGCTGGTCGCCGGTCTCGCCGCAGTTGAGCAGCACGGCCACGCCGTGGCCCTGGCGGGCGATGTATTCGAGGCTGGAGTCCAGGCTCCAGGAGTGCAGGGTGCGGCCGGTCTCCAGCGCATCCAGCACCGACAGCGGCTCATGCACGCGCACGGGCACGGGGGTGTCGGCTTCCCACTGGCCCTTGACCAGGGCCAGGTGCACGGATTGGCTGGGCAGGTCGCGGAAGGCATGGGCGATGAACTCGCCATGCGCCGTCTGCAGCGGGCGCGTGCCGACCTTGCTGAGCAGGGATTCGTTGCGGCTGCGGTACTGGATCAGGTCGGCGATGGTGCCGATCTTCAGGCCGTGCTCGGCAGCGAACAGCTGCAGGTCGGGCAGGCGGGCCATGGTGCCGTCGTCCTTCATGATCTCGCAGATCACGGCGGCGGGGCTGCAGCCGGCCAGGGCGGCGAAGTCGCAGCCGGCCTCGGTATGGCCGGCGCGCATGAGCACGCCGCCGTCGACGGCCTGCAGCGGGAAGATATGGCCGGGCTGGACCAGATCCGTGGGCTTGGAGTCCTTGGCCACGGCGGCCTGCACGGTGCGCGCGCGGTCGGCGGCGGAGATGCCGGTGGTCACGCCCTCGGCCGCTTCGATGGAGACGGTGAAGGCCGTGCTGTACACGGTGCCGTTGCGCGCGGCCATGGGCGGCAGCTTCAGGTATTCGCAGCGCTCGCGCGTGAGCGTCAGGCAGATCAGGCCGCGGCCGAAGCGCGCCATGAAGTTGATCGCCTCGGGGGTGACATGGTCGGCGGCCAGCACCAGGTCGCCTTCGTTCTCGCGGTCTTCCTCATCGACGAGGATGACCATGCGGCCCGCGCGCATGTCGGCAATGATGTCTTCCACCGGCGAGATGGGCACGGGGGACGTGGAGTTGTTCATGGAGTGCCTTCTGGAGGAGCCGGGTCGTGCGGACGGGGCGCGGCACACGCGCCGGCTCCCTCGGCCTGGCAGGCGTCAGAAGTGGGCTTCCAAAGAACGTGTGGCGCGGCGCAGCCGCTGTCGGCAATCGGCATGACCCGGAATGACCTTGCGAAAGCGCACATTCTATTCCAGCGGCCATCGGCCGCAGGCGGCGCGGGCTTTGGCCGGATTCAGGGGCCGGGGTCCTGCAGCACCACATCGCCTTCGGGATAGGCGATGCAGGGCAGCACGCAGCCCTCGGCCCGTTCCTCGCGCGTCACGCCCGGCCATTCGATCTCGTAGCGCACGCTGCCCGAGACCAACTGCCCGATGCAGGTGCGGCAGGTGCCGTTGCGGCAGGAACTGGGCCAGTCCACGCCGCCCTGCTCCAGCGAGTGCAACAGCGGCTGGTCCGCCCAGGCATCGACCTGC
>NZ_JADDRN010000061.1:0-7380 GCF_017355445.1 Delftia sp. SD018 | reverse complement strand
AAAAGCCAGTCGCGCAGGGCCTTGGCGGCCGTGGCGTCGTCCTGGCCCCAGCGGTCCATGACCTGGGCTGCCAGCGCGCGCGGGGGCAGGCTGGCATCGGCATCCAGGCCGATGCGGCGCAGCCGGGCGCGGGTCCTGTCCATCAGGCGCAGCCATTCATCGCGGCTGTTGCGCTGGGCGCGGGCCATCCAGGCCAGCCAGGCCAGCGCAGCCACGCCGGCCAGCGCGCCCAGCAGGCGCAGCATGTCCACCCACGATGGCGACTGCACGCCCAGGTTCTTGAGCAGGTCCAGCTGGCGGCTTTGCGTGTAGTTCAGCACCCACTGGTTCCAGCCGTTGTTGACGGCCTCCCACACGGCGCGCATCTGCTGCAGCATGCCCACGCCCACGAAGTTGCCTACGGCGCCCGCAATGGCACCCTGGGGCGCGCGCAGGCGCTGGAACTCGCCCACGCGCGACGGGGCCACGGCGCCGGTGGGGTCGATGCGCACCCAGCCCTCGTCCTCCAGCCAGACCTCGGTCCAGGCGTGGGCGTCGGCGTTGCGCACGGTCCAGTAGCCATCGACAGGGTTGCGCTCGCCGCCCTGGTAGCCGGTGACGATGCGGGCAGGCACGCCCATGCCGCGCATCAGCACGGCGAAGGCCGAGGCGATGTGCTCGCAGAATCCCTCTTTGCTGTCGAACCAGAAATCATCGGCCGTGTGCACGCTGTCCACCACGCCGGGCTCCAGCGTGTAGGTGTAGCCGCCCGTGCGCAGGCGCGCCAGGGCGGCCTGTACCCAGGCGCGGGGCGGGGCGTCGGCCAGTTGCGGGTCGGCGCGCATCTGCCGGGCCAGCTCCAGCGTGCGCGGGTTGCTGCCTTCGGGCAGCTGGGTGTAGCGGCGCAGGGCGCGGGTGGGCTGCAGCGGCCCGTAGCTGAACTGCACATGGCTTTGGGCGCTGATGCGCACCACGTCGGTGATGGGGCGCCAGGCCAGCCATTGCAGCTGGGGCGTCATGCGGGCGCTGCCCATGCCCGGGGGCAGCTCGGGAGCCCTGGCCGCGGCGTCCAGCAGGGGCAGCCAGGGGCGGCGGCTGGGCTCGATGGTCATCTGGTAGCTCACGCCCTCGCCGGAGACGCGCAACTGCGCGTCCTCCAGAACGGCCTCCGTGTCCATCTGCCATTCCTGTCCGTCAAAGCGCGACAGAACGGGCCCCCGGAAATACAGGGTGTTGGCAGGCGGAGGAGCACCATCGGGCGTATCGAAGCGCAGGCGCAGGGCCACGTTTTCGTCCAGCACCAGCGAGGCCATGGAGCCCACGCGCATGTTTTCCGACAGGCCGCTGCGGCCGGCCAGGTCGTTGCTGGGCACACCCCACAGCGGCGCCATGCGCGGGAAGAACAGGAACAGCGCCACCATCACCGGCGTACCCCACAGCGCCAGCAGGGTTGCCGTGCGCAGCGCCTGTGTCAGCGGCGGGCGGCCGGCGGTCATGTGGGCATTGACCAGGGCCGTGAGCAGGCCCAGCAGGCCCAGCACCATGGCCAGGGCCAGCAGCAGGGACTGCGAGTAGAAGAAGTTGGCCAGCAGCGCGAAGAAGCCCAGGAAGAACACCACCATGGCATCGCGCCGGGCGCGCAGCTCCAGCGTCTTGAGCGCCAGCAGCAGCACGATCAGGGTCACGCCCGCATCGCGCCCGATAAAGGTGCCGTGCGAGACCCAGGTGGCGCCCACGGCCAGCAGCAGCAATCCACCCAGCACCCAGCGGCCGGGCAGGGGCTGGCCTCGCCAGGCCAGCAGGCCGCGCCACAGCAGCAGGCCGGCCACGAAGACCATGGTCCACCAGGGCGTGTGGGCGGCCTGGGGCATCAGCACCCAGGCGACCACGGCCAGCAGGAACAGGGTGTCGCGCGCATCGCGCGGCAGGGCGGCCAGGCGCTGGCGCCAGGTGGCCGCGGGCTGCGCAATGGCTTGGAAGGAGGAGGGCATGGACGTGCGATTCATGGGCAGGCCGCCAGGGCTTCCAGGCAGAGCGTGGCGTGGGCCGCGCCCTGGTCAGGGGCGATCTCGCGGCCGTCGGGCAGGCGCAGGCCCCAGGTCAGGTCCTGCTGGCGAGCGACCAGCACCCAGGCGGTCAGGCGGCTGAGGCGGGCCTCGGGGTCGGCCAGGCCGGTGGCCTTGGCGTCCAGCCACAGGCGGTGCTGCTGGGACAGCGGGCGGTCGCGGCTCACCAGCTGGTCACTGCCCGTGGCAAAGGCCTGGGCGGCCTTTTTCCAGACCACCAGCTTGAGCGCATCACCGCGCCGGTAGGCACGCACGCCATCGAACTCGTCTCCATGGCGCGTGGAGGCCGCGCTGCGGCCGCCGGCATCGGCACTGGCCGCAGGCAGGGGCGGGGGATTGTGTTCTGGCGCCGGGTAGATCCAGGCCTGGGTCTGCGCGCGCCACAGCGCCCAGACGCGGAAGGTGCCCAGCGGGTAGCGCGTGGCCGCCGTGATCGTGGGCAGCGATTGCAGGCCCCGGCGCAGTGGCGTGAAAGCCAGTTGCGCCGTGGTGCTGCCCTGTGCCGGGACATCGATCCAGGTCCAGTCGGTGGCCGCTGCATCGCCCTGCACGGCAAGGCCTATGCCCCAACGCGTGCTGCGGCGTGCGTTGTGCAGCACCACGTCGAAGCGGCAGGGCTGGCCGGCAAAGCTGCCGGCCGGCGGCAGCAGATGCAACGCCAGGCCGCGCAGATTGCCGTGGCCGACCACCATGCCCGCTGCCGCGCTGCCGGCCAGCAGGAATGTCAGCAGATAGCCCAGGTTGAGCTGGTAGTTGATGGCGGCCACCAGCAGCACGCACAGCGTCAGCGCCAGGGCCCAGCCTGCACGCGACGGCATGATGTAGACATTGCGCTGGGTCAGCTTCAGGCTGTCCGTGCGGGGCAGGCGGGCATGCCACCACTGGCGCACGCGCCGCGCCGGAGACCATCGCTGGCGCAGCGATGCCCCCGGCCGGGGGGCGCCGGGCGAAGACGCGGGAGCGGCCGGCATCAGCGCAGCGCCACGGCGTCCAGCATGGCGCGCACCTGCTCCACGGCGCCCCGGCCGCTGGAGCCTATGGGCACCAGGCGGTGGGCCGCCGTCTGCGGCAGGATGGCCTGCACATCGTCGGGCGCCACGTAGTCGCGCCCTTCCATCAGGGCCACGGCCCGGGCCGCGCGCAGCAGCGCAATGCCCGCGCGAGGCGACAGGCCCTGCACGAACCACTGGCCCGAGCGCGTGGCTTCCAGCAGGTCCTGCACATAGTCGAGCAGGGCATCGCTGGCATGCACCTGCAGCACGGCAGCCTGCAACTGCTGCAGCTCGTCCGTGGTCAGCAGCGGTGCCAGCGCGTCGGCCTGGGCGCGCCGGCCATTGCCGGACAGCAGGGATCGCTCGGCCGCGCGGTCGGGATAGCCCAGGCTGATGCGCATCAGAAAGCGGTCCAGCTGGCTTTCGGGCAGCGGGAAGGTGCCCAGCTGTTCCTGCGGGTTCTGGGTGGCGATCACGAAGAAGGGCTCGGGCAGGCGGTGCGTGCGGCCCTCGGCCGAGACCTGTCGCTCCTCCATGGCTTCGAGCAGGGCGCTCTGCGTCTTGGGGCTGGCGCGGTTGATCTCGTCAGCCAGCAGCACCTGGGCGAAAACGGGGCCCGGGTGGAAGACAAAGGTCTCGCTGGCGCGCTCGTAGATGGACACGCCGGTGAGGTCGCTGGGCATGAGGTCGGCCGTGAACTGCACGCGCGAGAACTGCAGCCCGAAGCTGTGTGCCAGCGCATGCGCCAGCGTGGTCTTGCCCACGCCGGGAACGTCTTCCAGCAGCAGGTGTCCCCCGGCCAGCAGGCAGGCCACACTGTCGCGGACCTGAGCCGGTTTCCCTACAACCACCGTGTTAAGCTGATCCAGAAGCGCCTTGATCTTGTGTGTTGCTTGCATGGCGCGACGTTATCCTAAAAAAAACATCGCGGAGACATCACTGTGGGCAAGACGGGTTATTTCACCCATAGGGAGTGCTGGCGGCATGAGATGGGGCCGGGGCACCCGGAATGCCCGGCCCGGCTCGACGCCATCGAGGACCGGCTGCTGGTGACCGGCGTGGCCGATGCGCTGGAGCGGCACGAGGCTCCCCAGGCCTCGCTGGCCGATATCGAACTGGCCCATGACCGCATGCATGTGGCCGCGCTGCAGGGCCTGACACAGCGCCTGGTCGAGGAGCAGCAGGCCGGCGGCCCCGAGTACTCCCAGATCGACACCGACACCTCCATCAACAGTCATACCTTCTCGGCCGCCCTGCATGCGGCCGGCGCCGCGCTGGCGGCCACCGATGCGGTGATGGCCGGCGAGCTGGAGAACGCCTTTTGCGCCGTGCGCCCTCCGGGCCACCACGCCACGCGCCACCAGGCCATGGGCTTTTGCTTCTTCAACAACGTGGCCGTGGGCGTGAAGTACGCGCTCAGCCGCCACCACCTCAAGCGCGTGGCCGTGATCGATTTCGACGTGCACCACGGCAACGGCACGGAGGACATCCTCTCCGGCGACGACCGCGTGCTCATGTGCGGCATCTTCCAGCACCCCTTCTATCCCTTCAGCGGCGACCAGCACCCGGCCGCCAACATGGTCAACGTGCCGGTGGCCGCCTATACCAAGGGCATGGACATCCGCGAGATCGTCGAGATGATGTGGATCCCGCGCCTGGAGGCCTTCAAGCCCGAGCTGATCTTCATCAGCGCCGGCTTCGACGCCCACCGCGAGGACGACATGGGCCAGCTGGGCATGACCGAGCAGGACTTCACCTGGATCACCTCGCGCATCAAGGACATCGCGCGGCGCTTTTCCAAGGGGCGCATCGTCTCCTGCCTGGAAGGCGGCTATGTGATGGGGCCGCTTGCGCGCAGCGTGGAAGCGCACGTGCGCGTGCTGGCCGACCTCTGAACCGGATCTGGAACACCATGAACGCGAGCACCCATCCTCCTGAAGCCAGCCCCCTGCTCGACGTGCAGCGTGATGCGCGCGGCGTCGTGCGGCTCACGCTCAACGACCCGCAGCGCTTCAATGCCCTGGGAGAGCAGATGCTCACGCAACTGCAGCATGCGCTGGACGACGTGGCGCGCGACGAGTCCGTGCGCGTGGTCGTGCTGGCTGCGGCCGGCAAGGCCTTTTGCGCGGGACACAACCTCAAGGACATGGCGGCCCATCCGCAGCTGGACTACTACCAGAAGCTGTTCGCCCAGTGCAGCCGCATGATGCTGTCCATCCACCGGCTGCCCGTTCCCGTGATCGCGCGCGTGCACGGCATTGCCACGGCGGCAGGCTGCCAGCTCGTGGCCCAGTGCGATCTGGCCGTTGCTGCGCAGGCGGCACGCTTTGCCACCAGCGGCATCCACTATGGCCTGTTCTGCGCCACCCCCAGCGTGCCGCTGGTGCGCAACGTGCCGGCCAAGCAGGCCATGGAGATGCTGCTCACGGGCGACTTCATCGACGCCCAGCAGGCGCTGGAGCAGGGCCTGGTCAACCGCGTGGTGGCCGAGGAGGCGCTGGACGATGCCGTCGAACACTTCGTGCAGTCCATCGTCAGCAAGCCCCGTGCGGCCGTGGCCATGGGCAAGGCGTTGGTCTACCGGCAGCGCGAGATGGGCATCGAGGCGGCCTACCAACTGGCCGGCCAGACCATGGCCGCCAACATGATGGATGCCGACGCCCAGGAGGGCGCCCAGGCCTTCGCCGCCAAGCGCGAACCGGCCTGGAAGACGGGCCACTGACCGACCTGCATGTAGGTCCCGGTCCGGTCGGCCTGTCCTGGATCTGCGCGATGATGGCGGCCTGCGCCCTTGCGGCGGAACGGCCCTGACCCATGGACATCTTCGACAAGCTCATCAACGACTTCCAAAGCTCCAGCGCCTGGCTGGAGTTCTCCGTGCTCATCGCCTGCCTGCTGCTGGCCTACGGCGCCATGCGCGGCCTGCATGCGCGCTACGGCCATCTGAACGATGGAAAGCCCTCCGTATGGATAGGCCGCCATGCGCTCGATGGCGCCCTGTTCCCGCTGCTGGCGCTGGTGCTGGTCTTCACCAGCCAGGAGATCCTGGCGCGGTTTTCCACGGTGTTCTGGTTGCGCGTGGCCGTGTCGCTGCTGGTGTCCCTGTCGGTGATCCGCTTCGTGGCGCGGGTGCTCAGCCGGACCTTCCCCCACTCCACCGTGGTGCGCCTGATCGAGCGCATCTTCTCCTGGCTGGCCTGGGGCGCGGCCGTGCTGCACAGCATCGGCCTGCTGCCGCAGGTCATGGAGGAGCTGGAGGCCCTGCAGTTCAACATCGGCAAGACGCCGGTCAGCCTGCTCAACCTGATCGAGGGCACGCTGTCGGCGGGCCTGATGATGGTGGCCGTGCTGTGGGTGGCAACGCTGTTCGAGCAGAAGGTCATCAACCAGTGGGTCAGCGACCTGTCCATGCGCAAGGTGGCCATGAACATCACGCGCAGCGTGCTGATCCTGGTGGGCCTGCTGGTGTCGCTGTCCATGGTGGGCGTGGACCTGACGGCGCTGTCCGTCATGGGCGGCGCCATCGGCGTGGGCCTGGGTTTCGGCATGCAGAAGATCGCCTCCAACTATGTGAGCGGCTTTCTGGTGCTGATCGAGCGCGCGCTGCGCATCGGCGACAACGTGCGCGTGGATGGCTTCGAGGGCCGCATCACCGACATCCGCACGCGCTACACCATCATCCGCGCGCTCAACGGCCGCGAATCCATCGTGCCCAACGAGACGCTGATCACCCAGCGTGTGGAGAACCTCACCGGATTCGACGTCAAGTTCGGCCTGTCCACCAACATCGTCGTGGGCATGGACAGCGATGTGGAGCAGGTGCGCGGCATCCTGCTCGATGCAGCAGCCGCGCAGCCGCGCGTGCTCAAGACGCCCGCGCCTTCGGTGGCACTGGTCGACTTCGTCGAGCAGGGGCTGCAGTTCAGTCTCAGCTACTACATCAACGACCCGCAAAATGGCCAGGGCAATGTGCGCTCCGAGGTGAACCTCGCCGTGCTGCGCGGCCTGCGTGCCGCGGGCGTGAGCCTGCCAGTCCCCAAGCAGGTGGTGCAGATCACCGAACGCGGGGGCGTAGTGGCTCAGGCAGCAGAGAAAAGCAGCTAGGATTATTCCTAGGTGCATACCCTGAGTTCAGGCTGTTCCCCCGCAGGAAATCTCAATGGTCGTGCTTAAAATGGCACGATCGTTCTTTTTTGTGAGCGCGCATGCGGCCCTTGGCCGTCAGGGAAACCTGCCGCAGCTGCTGCAGCGCCGCATACAATGATTTCGGTTTACGTAAACGTCAATCTATCAATCAATCAGGAGCCGCTGCAATGAAGGTTTTGGTCCCGGTCAAGCGCGTG
>NZ_JADDRN010000060.1:0-7684 GCF_017355445.1 Delftia sp. SD018 | reverse complement strand
TTCCGCTGGAATTTTTCTTTTGCCATGATTTCTCCGAAAGAGCAAAACCTGTGTGATGTTTAAGGTCTGCACCCCATTGCTTGGTCGCCCCGCACAGGTGACAGGGCGGCATGGGATCGCAGACCGGCAAAAACCGCAGCACCCCGGCGCCAAAACGCCTGGGTGCTGCGATTCAAAAGCCTTCAATTATACAAAAAAGCTTACTTCGAGCGAGCAGCAACGATGGCTTCAGCCACGTTACGGGGAGCTTCAGAGTAGTGCTTGAACTCCATCGTGTACGTAGCGCGGCCTTGCGTCTGCGAGCGCAGCGACGTGGCGTAGCCGAACATTTCCGACAGAGGCACTTCAGCCTTGATGGACTTGCCGCCGCCGGCCATGTCGTCCATGCCCTGCACCATGCCACGACGCGAGGACAGATCGCCCATCACGGTACCGGCGTAGTCTTCGGGCGTCTCGACTTCCACAGCCATCATGGGTTCCAGGATGACGGGGCTGGCCTTGCGGGCAGCTTCCTTGAAACCGAAGATGGCGGCCATCTTGAACGCCATTTCGTTCGAGTCCACATCGTGGTACGAACCGAAGGTCAGCGTGACCTTCACGTCCACGACGGGGTAGCCAGCCAGCACGCCGGAAGTCAGCGCTTCGATCACGCCCTTCTCGACTGCGGGGATGTATTCGCGAGGAACCACACCGCCCTTGATGGCGTCGACGAACTCGAAGCCCTTGCCGGGTTCCTGGGGTTCGACCGTGAACACCACGTGGCCGTACTGACCCTTACCACCGGACTGGCGAACGAACTTGCCGTCCACGTCCACGACCTTCTGGCGAATGGTTTCGCGGTAGGCAACCTGGGGCTTGCCCACGTTGGCTTCCACGTTGAATTCGCGCTTCATGCGGTCAACGATGATTTCCAGGTGCAGCTCGCCCATGCCGGCGATGATGGTCTGGCCCGATTCTTCGTCGGTACGCACGCGGAACGACGGATCTTCTGCAGCCAGGCGCGACAGGGCGATACCCATCTTTTCCTGGTCGGCCTTGGACTTGGGCTCCACGGCCTGTGCAATCACGGGCTCGGGGAAGACCATGCGTTCCAGCACGATGGGGGCGTCCACGGAGCACAGCGTTTCGCCGGTCGTCACGTCCTTCAGGCCCACGCAGGCAGCGATGTCGCCGGCGCGGATTTCTTCGACTTCCACGCGCTCGTTGGCCATCATCTGCACGATACGGCCGATGCGTTCCTTCTTGCCCTTGACCGAGTTGAACACGGTGTCGCCCTTGGTCAGGACGCCCGAGTACACGCGCACGAAAGTCAGCTGACCGACGAACGGGTCGGTCATCAGCTTGAAGGCCAGTGCCGCAAACTTTTCACCGTCGTCGGCCTTGCGGCTGAGCTTGGTTTCTTCGTTTTCGGGATCGGTACCGGTGACGTCAGGGATGTCCACAGGCGCCGGCAGGTAGTCGATCACGGCGTCCAGCATGCGCTGCACACCCTTGTTCTTGAAAGCGGTACCGCACAGCATGGGCTGGATTTCGGTAGCCAGCGTACGAGCGCGCAGGCCGGCCTTCACGTCTTCTTCGGACAGAGTACCTTCTTCCAGGTACTTGTTCATCAGCTCTTCGCTGGCTTCAGCGGCGGCTTCCACGAGGTTCTCACGCCACTTGTTGGCGGTCTCCACCAGCTCGGCGGGGATCTCGTGGTATTCGAACTTCATGCCTTGCGAGGCTTCGTCCCAGATGATGGCCTTCATCTTGACGAGGTCGACCACGCCCTTGAAGTTGTCTTCGGCGCCGATCGGGATCACGACGGGCACGGGGTTGGCCTTCAGGCGCAGCTTCATCTGGTCAACGACCTTGAAGAAGTTGGCGCCGGTACGGTCCATCTTGTTCACGAAGGCCAGACGGGGCACCTTGTACTTGTTGGCTTGGCGCCACACGGTTTCCGACTGGGGCTGCACGCCGCCCACGGCGCAGTACACCATGCAGGCGCCGTCCAGCACGCGCATGGAACGCTCCACCTCAATGGTGAAGTCCACGTGGCCGGGGGTGTCGATGATGTTGAAACGGTGCTCGGGGTAGGACAGGTCCATGCCCTTCCAGAAGCAGGTCACTGCAGCGGAAGTGATGGTGATGCCGCGCTCTTGCTCTTGCTCCATCCAGTCGGTCGTAGCAGCGCCGTCGTGCACTTCGCCCAGCTTGTGGGTCACACCGGTATAGAACAGGATACGTTCCGTGGTGGTGGTTTTGCCTGCGTCGATGTGGGCGGAGATACCGATGTTGCGGTAGCGCTCGATGGGGGTCTTGCGAGCCATGATGGATCCTTGATCGTATGGAGGGAGTCTCTGCCCGTTCCAGCCTCATGGTGCAGACGGACAGCAGTCTTATCTGGGGATGCTCCTAATCGAGACAAGGCCGCAGGCAAAAATGCATGCGGCCTGTCTGATCGGGAGCGAAGTGCTCTTAGAAGCGGAAGTGGCTGAATGCCTTGTTGGCTTCGGCCATGCGGTGAACTTCGTCACGGCGCTTCATGGCGCCGCCACGGCCTTCGGTGGCCTCGAGCAGTTCGTTGGCCAGGCGCTGGGCCATGGACTTCTCGCCGCGCTTGCGGGCGGCTTCCTTCAGCCAACGCATGGACAGAGCCAGGCGACGCACGGGGCGCACTTCGACGGGCACTTGGTAGTTGGCACCGCCAACACGGCGGGACTTCACTTCGACCATGGGCTTGACGTTGTTGATGGCAACAACGAAGGCTTCCAGCGGGTCTTTGTCAGGGTGCTTCTTTTGAATCAGGTCCAGGGCACCGTAGATGATGCGTTCTGCGACCGCCTTCTTGCCGCCTTCCATGATCACGTTCATGAACTTGGACAGCTCGACATTGCCGAACTTGGGATCCGGCAGGATTTCACGTTTGGGGACTTCGCGACGACGTGGCATTTTTTACCTCTATCTTGCTTCAGTTGGCATCTTTTCAGACACCGCGAGAGTCAACAGGACTCCCACTTACTCGACCCGCGCAAAACACTTGCGTTTGGGGTCACTACGCTGAATCTCGCGCCACGCGGGATACAGCACCTTCCTCGAAAAAACGCAGGGCTTACTTGGCCTTGGGCTTCTTCGCGCCGTACTTGGAACGGGATTGCTTGCGGTCCTTGACGCCTTGCAGGTCAAGGGAGCCACGCACGATGTGGTAACGCACACCGGGCAAGTCCTTCACACGGCCGCCGCGCACCAGAACAACGCTGTGCTCTTGCAGGTTGTGGCCTTCACCACCGATGTAGGAGATGACCTCGAAGCCGTTGGTCAGGCGCACCTTGGCAACCTTACGCAGAGCGGAGTTAGGCTTCTTAGGCGTCGTGGTGTACACACGGGTGCACACGCCGCGGCGCTGAGGGCAGTTTTCCATAGCAGGGCTCTTGGATTTGACAACTTCGACCGTGCGGCCCTGACGCACGAGTTGGTTAATGGTTGGCATTAATAAACGTCCCTAAACGTGAATTGCTTGCGAAAAGCGAAAACGTGAATCCCTTCGGAAATTCCGAAAAGCCCTCGACTGTACCAGCTTGCGGGAGATCGCACAACTGCACCCCCTCCAAGCCAGTACGCGAGGGCCTGCGCGACAGGCGCGGGGCTTACTTGATCCAGAGGCGGATCGCATCCCAGGCACGGCCGAAGAAGCCCGCCTGCTCCACGCCTTCCAGCGCCACCAGCGGCACTTCGGCCACGGTGTCGGCACCCATCTTGACCTTGAGCGTGCCCATGGCCTGGCCCTTGGTGAACGGGGCGATCAGCGGGTCCTGGCGCACGACTTCGGTGCTCAGCTTGCCGCCGCTGCCGGCCGGCACGGTGACCACGATGGGCGTGGTGCGGCCGATCTTGACGGTGTTCGCCTTGCCCTTCCAGACTTCGGGCGTGGCCACGGCCTGCTCGGCATCGAACAGCTTGACCGAATCGAAGGCCGCATAGCCCCAGTTCAGCAGCTTCTGGCTTTCATTGGCACGCGCGTTCTCGCTGGCCGCGCCCAGCACGATGGAGATCAGGCGGCGGCTGCCCACGTTGGGCAGGTCGCGCTTGGCGGTGGCCACCAGGCAGTAGCCGGCGGCGGCCGTGTGGCCGGTCTTGAGGCCATCGACAGTCGGGTCGCGGAACAGCAGCGAGTTGCGGTTGGTGCCGTTGGAGGCCGGCGTGCCCGGATAGAAGTACTTCTTGGTCGAGTAGTAGTGCATGTACTCGGGGAAGTCCTGCATCAGGCGCTGGGCGAGGATGGACAGGTCGCGCGCCGTGGTCAGGTGGCCGGGCTCGGTCAGGCCTTCGGGGTTCTTGTAGCTGGTGTTCTTCATGCCCAGCGCCTTGGCCTGCTCGTTCATGAGCCGCACGAAGTTCTCGGCCGAGCCGCCCACGCCTTCGGCCAGGGCCATGGTGGCGTCGTTGCCGGACTGCACGATCATGCCCTTGACCAGGTCATCGACCGGCACCTGCATCTTGGGGTCGATGAACATGCGCGAGCCGGGCATCTTCCAGGCGCGCTCGCTCACGGGCAGGCGCTGCTCCAGCGTGATCTTCTTGGCGCGCAGCGCGTCGAAGACCAGGTAGCCGGTCATCAGCTTGGTCAGCGAGGCCTGCTCGATGGGCGCATCGATGTCCTTGGCGCCCAGCACCTGATTGGCGGTGACATCGACCAGCAGATAGTTGCGCGCCGCGATTTCGGGCGGCTGGGGCGGGGTGATCTGCGCCAGCGCCAGGGCCGGCGCCATGGCGGCCGCCAGTGCCAGGACTCGCAGCGTGGAGGAAAGTGGCTTCATGAGGAAAACTCTCGCTAAAGGGCAGGGAATGCAGGAAAGGCGAAAACATGCCCGCCCGATGGGGCAGGCCTGTTGAGCAGCGGCGCGGGCCGCTAGGGGAGTGAGCGCAAATGGCGGACCACGAGGCTTTTGAGCAGCGGCAATTGTCCGTGAAAGAAATGACCGCCCCCGGGCACGACGGTAACAGGCAGTATCTGCGGGCGCGCCCAGTCCATGACGGCAGACAGAGGCACCGTGTCATCGGCTTCGCCGTGCACCACCAGGGTCCGGTCATGGGCTTCGGGCGGGACAGGCGCCACGGTGAAACGGCTGGCCGCCGTTCCCACCAGCACCGCCTTTTCCACCCGGCCCTCGCTCCAGAGCCCCGCCAGCACATGGCTGGTGACGAAGGCCCCGAATGAGAAGCCGGCCAGCGCGATCGGTCCTTCGGGGGCGACCTGGCGGACCACGGACAGCATGTCCTGGGCCTCGCCGACGCCTGCGTCGTGCTCGCCGGCACTGGCGCCCACGCCGCGGAAGTTGAATCGCACGGCCGTGTAGCCGCACTGCACGAAGGCACGCGCCAGGGTCTGCACCACCTTGTTGTCCATGGTGCCGCCGAACAGCGGATGGGGGTGGGCGATGATGGCCACGCCGCGCGGCGGTGCATCGGTGGCCGGCGCATCGCGCAGGGCCTCCACGGCCCCGGCAAGGCCGGTCAAGGTCAAACGTTCGGTCTGCGCATTCACAATCGCTATCCTAGTAGTAGCAGCCAATCCAAGCTGACAAAGCACTGATGCCCGGAAAGGCCCAAAGTTCCAGCCGGTGCTCAGCGGCCCACGTCGGGCGGCAGCAGCAGGCGCTCCACGGGCTGGCCGTTCTTGAGGTGGGACTCGACGATCTCGTCGATGTCGGACTCGTCCACGAAGGTGTACCAGGTGCCTTCGGGGTAGACCACGGCCACGGGACCGCCCGCGCACCGGTCCAGGCAACCGGCCTTGTTCACGCGCACCTGGCCCTTGCCGGCCAGGCCCAGCTGCTTGACCTGCTTCTTGCCGTGGTCAAAGCCTGCCTTGGCGCCGTGCAGCGCACAGCAGTCCTCGCCGTTGGGCCTCTCGTTGAGGCAAAAGAAGATGTGGCGCGCATAGTAGTTGCCTGCGCCTTGCTGGCCGCTGTCGGCCCCGGGACGTGGGTGTTCGCTCATGGAGCGGATTCTAGGCCTGCGGCACTGCAGGCGCCGGGGGCGGCGGCGGTGCCGCATCGCGGCGCGCCAGCCTGAGCAGCACATAGACCAGGGTCGCATAGGGCCACAGCCAGCCCAGCCACTGGCCCAGCCCGTAGAAGCGGATGAAGCGGCCCTGCTCCCAGGCCTGCAGCGTTTCCGAGAAATAGGCGCTGGTGGGCGCCTGGTTCAGGATGCTCAATTGCAGCACTAGCACCAGCAGCAAGAGGGCCGCACAGGCCCGGCGCGGCAGCGGCATGGCCACCATGGCCAGGCCCAGGCCACCCCACACGCCCATGCGCACCGGCAGGTCCACCCACTCCCAGGCATGGGCCGGCCCCCAGCTCAGCGCAGCCGACAGTGCCGAGACACCGATGCCGATCACCACCGCAGAGCCCGCCAGCATGGCGCGCCGGCCCATGTGGCGCATCACGCAGTAGGCCAGCAGACAGGGCACCCACAGGCCCAGCATCACGCACAGCATCTCGGTCACGGGCGACAGCGGCGTCAGGGCCGACTCGCGCAGCGGCAGCCACATGAGGAAGGGCGTGCCTTCGAGCAGATCCAGCAGCCCCTGCTCCAGCCGCTCCAGCACCTGGCCCAGGCCAAAGGGCACGGCGGCGGGAAAGAGCAGCGCCCAGGGCCACAGTGCCAGCAGCACCATGGCGCCGCCGCCGTCCTCGCCCAGCCAGTGGGTGCGAAAGGCGCTCCAGCGCGCCAGCGCGCCCAGCCGCTCCAGCAGCAGCGCCACCAGCGCCCCCAGCAGGGTGCCGCCCGCATTGAGCACCAGGTCCAGGTTGGAGGGAACGCGCCGCGGCAGGTAGATCTGCAGGAACTCCATGCCCAGCGACAGCAGCGTGCCTGCCAGCGCTGCCAGCGGCACGGCCGCGCGCGGGCTGCCGCTGCGCACCAGGGCCAGCGCCAGGAAAAAGCCCAGCGGCGCGTAGCCGACGATATTGATGTTGATGTCGAACCAGGTCCAGTACGGCGGCGGGATCTTTGCCGTCAGGAAGACCAGCGGATCAATGCCCTGGGCACGCCAGCCATCGAAAGGAAACAGGCTGGCGAAAACGATGAGCACCGCATAGACCAGCGCCAGCGGCCAGGCCGAAGTCTTTTGCACCACGCCCTGCCTCCCTCTTCGTTGGATCGGTTTCTCAGAAAGGTTTGACGACCACCAGGATGACGATGGCCACCAGCAGCAGCACCGGCACCTCGTTGAAGAAGCGGAACCAGCGGTGGCTGTGCTGGTCCCGGTTGTCGATCAGCTTGCGCAGCAGGCGCGCGCAGGCGTGGTGGTAGCCGATGACCAGCAGCACGCCGGCCAGCTTGGCATGCATCCAGCCGTTGCCCGGCCCCTTGCCGATGCCGTAGCCCAGGTACAGCCACAGGCCCAGGCCCAGTGCGGGCACGGCCAGCAGCGTGGTGAAGCGCAGCAGCTTGCGTGCCATCAGCAGCAGGCGCTCGCGCTCGGCCACCGAGCCGGGCGTGACCATGGCCACGTTGACGAAGATGCGAGGCAGATAGAACAGGCCCGCGAACCAGCTTGCCACGAAAACGATATGAAAGGCTTTGACCCACAGCATGCGGGCAGTGTACGTGCGTACAGGGGTGCGCCAGGCTGCGCAGGCGCAAAAGCCGAGTCCCGCGTGCCGGCGTCGTCGCAAGGGTTGCGGGGCCTGCGGCG
>NZ_JADDRN010000006.1:0-202726 GCF_017355445.1 Delftia sp. SD018 | reverse complement strand
CACGGCTGCGCACGGCCTGGAGCGCCCCGCGCTCGCCCCAGGCCGTGGCCCTGGTGCTGGCTCTGTGGCTGCTGGCCACCGCGAACTGGGCGCTGTGGCTGCGCCTGCCCCACCTCGAAGGCTATGACGGCAGCCTGGCCACCCTGGTGCTGCGGCTGCTGCCGCTGGGCCTGGGCGGCATCCTGCTGCTGCTGTCGCTGACGGCCTGGCCGCGCGGCATGAAGCCGCTGTGGATCGCCCTGCCCTGGATTGCCGGCTCGGCCCAGTACTTCATGACCGCCTACGGCACGGTGATGGACGGCGGCATGATCAACAACATCCTGCAGACCGACCTGCGCGAAAGCAGCGACCTGTTCAACCCCCAGCTGCTGCTGCAGCTGCTGCTGGTGGCCGGCCTGCCCACGGCCTGGCTGCTGCGGCTGCGCATCATCCGCCCGCGCCGCAGCACGCAGACGGTGCTGCGCACGCTGGGGCTGCTGGCCGCCTCGGTGGTGCTGCTGGCGGCATCGGTCTTTGTCTCGTACCGCGAGCTGGCCCCCGTGATCCGCAACAACCTGTGGATGCGCCACATGCTCAACCCCGTGAGCCCCGTGCTGGCCTCGCTGGATGCGGTGCTCAAGCCCATCCTGCGGCCCAAGCGCCCGTTTGCCAGCATTGCGGCCGGCGCCACGCTGGGCGCCACCTATGCGGCCGAGCGCAAGCCGCCGCTGTTCGTCATCGTGGTGGGCGAGACGGCGCGCGCCGCCAACTGGGGCCTGAACGGCTATGCCCGCGACACCACGCCCGAGCTGGCCAGGCGCAAGGTGCTCAACTGGAGCAACGTGACCTCCTGCGGCACCAGCACGCGCGAATCCGTGCCCTGCATGTTCTCGCACCTGGGCCGCACGGGCTTCTACAAGAGCAAGGTGGACTACGACAACCTGGTGGACGTGCTGTACAACGCCGGCCTGGCCGTGCTGTGGGTGGACAACCAGGCTGGCTGCAAGGGCGTGTGCGAACGCATTCCCAACGCCAGCACGGCTGACCGCCTGAACACGCCCGACGGCAAGGCCCTGTGCTCCAGCGACGGCGAATGCCTGGACGGCATCCTGCTCAGCGGCATCGACGAACGCATCGCCGCCCTGCCGCGCGAGCGCCGCGAGCGCGGCGTGGTGCTGGTCATGCACGAGATGGGCAGCCACGGGCCGGCCTACTACAAGCGCTCCACGCCCGAGACCAAGGTCTTCCAGCCCGAATGCCTGACCAACGCGCTGTCCAGCTGCACGCGCGAGCAGGTGGTCAATGTCTACGACAACTCCATCCGCTACAACGACCATTTCCTGTCGCAGACCATCGACTGGCTGGCAAGCCAGCAGTCGCGCTACCAGACCGGCATGGTCTACATGTCGGACCATGGCGAGTCGCTGGGCGAGATGGGCATCTACCTGCACGGCATGCCATACGCCATGGCGCCCGAGGAGCAAAAGCACATTCCCATGATTGCCTGGCTGGGCAACCTGGGAGAGCGCACCGGCGTGTCCGAGCGCTGCGTGCGCGGCCAGCTGGACGCGCCGCTGTCGCACGACAACCTCTACCACACCACCCTGGGCCTGCTGGACGTGACCAGCCCCACCTACCAGAAGCCCCTGGACGCGCTGGCCGGCTGCCGCAGTTGAGCGGGCGGGGGGCGCAGCCGCCGTTCAGCGCTGCTGCCAGAAGCCCCGGTGCGGCTCCAGCATCTCCTCGTGCAGCGCAGGCACCGGACCGATGACCTGCACGGCGCGCTGCCCGCGCGCGAAGACCTCGCGGCAAGGCAGGGACAGCGTGGGGTTCTCGGGATGGTCGCCCGTCAGCGCCAGCAGCGCCGTTTCCTCGGCGCCGTAGAGCACGCGGCCTATGCCGGCCCAGTAGATGGTTCCGGCGCACATGGCGCAGGGCTCGAAGGTGGTGACCAGGGTGCACTGCGCCAGGTAGGCGCCCGGATAGTTGGCGGCGGCCGTGCGCGCCAGCGTGGACTCCGCATGGTTCACCGTGTCGATGTTGCCCTGCTCGGCCAGCACGGTCTCGCCGTCGGGCGCCAGCAGCAGCGCGCCAAAGGGGTGGCGGCCCATGGCCATGGCCCGCCCGGCCACGGCGCCTGCGCGGCGCAGCTGGCGGGCCGCCTGTTCGTCGGTCAGGGGCATCATGGGCGTCACGGGCGTCACGGGCGTCATGGAAGGCGGCGTCGTGGGTGCGGGCATCATGGCCGGATTCTCACTCACTCACCCTGCGAGCCGCGCCGGGCCCAACCCGTGGTGCGCTTTTCGATGGCGCTGAACAGCTCGTACATCACCATGGCCATGGCGCCCACCACGATCAGGCCGGCAAAGGCCAGGCCCATCTGCATGGACGAGCCGGCCGACACCAGCAGGTAGCCGATGCCTTCGTTGGCCGCCGTCATCTCGCTGACCGTGGTGCCCACGAAGGCCAGGGTGATCGCCACCTTCAGCGAGCCGTAGAAGTAGGGCATGGAGCGCGGCAGGCCGACCTTGATCAGCACGTCCCAGCGCCGGGCGCCCAGCACGCGCAGCACATCCTCCAGCTCGGGCTCCAGCGTGGCCAGGCCCGTGGCGATGTTGACCATGATGGGAAAGAAGCTGATCAGGAAGGCCGTGAGGATGGCCGGTCCCGCGCCGATGCCGAACCAGACCACCAGGATGGGCACGAAGGCCGCCTTGGGCAGCGCGTTGAAGGCCGTCATCAGCGGATAGAACGCCGCATAGGCCAGGCGCGAGGAGCCGATCAGAAAGCCCAGCAGCACGCCCACCACGATGGCGATGCCAAAGCCCGCCATCGTCACCCAGTAGGTGCGCCAGGCGTGGGCGGCGATGATGCCGCTGAACTCGGCCAGCTGCCGGCCGATGGCCCAGGGGCTGGGGAAGATGAATTCCGAGACCTCGAAGGCCGAGCAGATGACCTGCCACAGCAGGATGACCGCCAGCAGCAGCACCCAGGGCGCCCAGCGTTCCGCATATTTCTTGTGCATGTGAATCTCCCCCGTTCTATTGTTGGATGGCCGCGCCGGTCTTGCGCATGGCGCCGATGTGGCCGCGCAGCTCGTGCACGATGTCGGTGAATTCGCGCGTGTAGGTCAGCTCCAGCTCGCGCGGGCGCGGCAGCTCGATGTCGCGGCGCACCACGAAGCGGCCCGGGCTCTTGCTCATCACGTACACGGTGTCGGCCAGGAAGACGCTCTCGCGCAGGTCGTGCGTGACCAGGATGACGTTGAAGCGCTGCTCGGCCTGCAGGTCGCGCAGCACGCACCACAGCTCCTCGCGCGTGAAGGCGTCGAGCGCGCCGAAGGGCTCGTCCAGCAGCAGCATCTGGGGCTCGTGGATCAGCGCGCGGCAGATGCTGGCGCGCTGCTGCATGCCGCCCGACAGCTGCCAGGGGTACTTGTCCTCGTAGCCGCCCAGGCCCACCTTCTGCAGCAGGGCGCGCGCACGCGCCTCGTACTCCTTGCGCTTTTGGCGGAACAGCGAGCGGTGCGGCTCCACGATCTCCAGCGGCAGCAGCACGTTGTCCACCGTGGTGCGCCAGGGCAGCAGCGACGGCGCCTGGAAGGCCATGCCCGAGATCTTCAGCGGCCCGGTCACGCGCTCGCCGTTGACCATGACGCGGCCCATTGACGGCATCTTCAGCCCCGTGGTCAGCTTCATGAAGGTGGACTTGCCGCAGCCCGAGGGGCCGACGATGGCGATGAACTCGCCGCGCCGCACCTGCAGGTCGATGGCCTCGACCGCGAAGTGGTTGGCGCGCAGCAGCTCCTCGTTGTAGGCAAGCCAGACGTCGCGGAACTCGACGAAGAAGGCGTCGTCATCGCCGTGGGATGTGGAGGAATTCATGGCAGGCAGCAGGCAAGGGCCGTGCGCGCCACCCGCTGGCGCACGCGCACGGTGTCAATCACTTTGTCGTCACTTCTTGGGCAGGATGTTCAGCTCGGCCGCAGACGGCAGGAAGCTGCCGTTCCAGACCTCGGCCGGGTTCACGCGCGTCTTGGTGGCGTAGACATCGGAGACCTGCGACGCCATCAGCGACAGGCGTGTGGGCACGACCTGGCCAAAGCCTTCGGCACGCGCGTCGGCGCTGTTGACCACGGTGTCGATGGCCAGTTGCAGGCGGCGTGTCTCCAGCTGGGTGTTGACGATGCCGTCGCGCTCCTTCACGTAGGCAATGGCCGCGCCCGGGTTGGCGATGACTTCCTTGGCCCCCTTGGCGAAGGCCTGCAGGAAGGCCTTGATGGCGGCCGGGTTCTCCTTGATCAGCTTCGGGCTGGCGATGATGGCGTTGCCGTACAGCTTCACGCCGAAGTCCGCATAGGGCATGACCACCACATCGGCGGCCTTGATGCCGCGCGCCTCCAGGTTCAGCAGCGAGGTGAAGGTGAAGCCCGTGATGGCATCCACATCGCCGCGCACCAGCATGGTCTCGCGCAGCGGCGGGTCCATGGCCGTCCACTGCACGGAGCCGACCTGGTTGGCCTTGGCGAACAGCGGGAAGGCGCGGCGGCCCGCATCGAACACGGGCGCGCCCAGCTTCTTGCCGGTGAGGTCGGCCGTCTTGGCGATGCCGCTTTTCTTGAGCGCCATCACCGAGGCCGGCGTGTTGTTGTAGACCATCATCACGGCCACGGGCTTGTTGGGCATGTCCGGGTTGTTGGCCTGGAACTCCATCAGCGCCGCGATGTCGGCAAAGCCCAGGTCATAGGCGCCCGAGGCCACGCGCTGCACCACGCCGCCCGAGCCGCTGCCGGCATCGACCGTGACATCCAGGCCCGCGTCCTTGAAGTAGCCCTTGGCCACCGGCTGCAGGAAGAAGGCGGCCGGCCCCTCGAAGCGCCAGTCCAGCTGGAACTTCAGCGGCGTGGCCGCATGGGCCTGTGTCTGGGCCATTGCCAGGCCCGCGCTGGCGGACAGGGCCAGGACGGTGTGCAGGAACAGTCGTTTTTGCATGGTGGGCTTCCTCTCTGATGGTCAAAAGAAACGGTGGGGACGGAACGGGGCCGGATCAGCTTTTCCAGGCGCCCTGGTGCGATGCGGCGGCCTCGCCGATCAGCGCCGGGCCTATGCATTCGATGGCGTGGGACGAGGCGGCGAACACATCGCGGCAGGACAGCTCGGCATCCTTCTGGTCCAGGCGCTCGCCGCGGAATTCGCGCAGGCGCACCGCGTCTATGCCGTAGACCACGCGGCCTATGGCCGACCAGAAGATGGCGCCCGCGCACATCACGCAGGGCTCGGCTGATGAATACAAGGTGGCTGCGGACAGCGCCTCGCGGTCATGCAGCGGGCTGGCCAGGCGGATGGCCGACAGCTCGGCATGGGCCGTGCAGTCGCCGCTCTCGCCATTGGCGTTGGAGGCCTCGGCCAGCACGCGGCCATCGGCGGCCACGATGAGCGCGCCGAAAGGGCGGTTGCCGCGCTTGCGCGCGCGGTCGGCCATGGCGATGGCGCGGCGCAGGTACAGGCCGTCGCGCTCGTCGAGCGAGGCCTCAAGGGGCAGTGAAGCGGTGGCGTGGTCCATGTGCGCTCCCTCAGGCCTTGGCCATGCGCGCGGCCAGCGGCGGCAGCAGGCTGCGGTTGAACAGCGCATCGGCCGACACGGGTGCCTTCAGGCCGAAGGCCTGGCTGACCTGCTCGGCCTGGCGGGCCAGCAGCTGCGGGTCGATGTCGCCCAGGCCGTGGCGCTGCGTATCGGGCGCGGCCAGGTACTGCGAGGTGATGGCCCAGCGCGCCAGTTCCAGCTTTTCATCCAGGATGGGCTCGCGCTGGCGCACGGCGGCCACGGCCAGCGCGGGCTGGGCCAGGCATTCGATGAGGGCGCGGTTGCTGGCGCGCAGGAATCCCGCCACCAGCGCCGGCTGCTCGGCCACCAGCGCGCTGGAAGCCAGGATGGCGTTGCCATACAGCTGCACGCCCGCATCGGTATAGCGCAGCACCGACAGCTCCTCGGGCTTGATGCGCGCGAACAGCGACACGGCCGAGTCATGGAAATAGGTGGCCGCATCCACATCGCCGCGCACCACCACGTTGTCGCGCGCCGAGAACTCCGTCGTGGTCCAGGCAAACAGGTCGGCCGGCAGGTTCTGGCGCTGCGCGACCAGGGGCCAGACGCGACGCGTGGACTCCACGGCGGCGGCGGCCACCTTCTTGCCCTTGAGGCTGGCGAACTCGCCCGTGATGCCCCGGTCCTTGCGGCCGATGATGGCGAACGGCGCGCGGTTGTAGTACTGGTAGACGGCCTGCACGCGCGCCGCGCCCGCGTTCTGCGCCTGGAACTCGATCAGCGAGCTGATGTCGCCCAGGCCCAGCTGGTAGGCGCCGCTGGCCACCCGCGTGATGGATGCCACCGAGCCCGAGCCCACGTCGATGCTCACGTCCAGCCCCTCGTCGCGGTAGTAGCCCTTTTGCAGCGCCACGAAAAAGGGCGCGGTCTGCGAGGTCACGCGAAAGTCCAGCGTGAACTTCAGCGGTGTCAGCGCCTTGCCCTGGGCGAAGGCACCGGGCATCACGGCACTGGCAGCGGGAAGGGCGGCGGCGGCAAGGAAATGGCGGCGTTGCATGGTGGAACTCTCAGTCGCTATCAACATGGGGACCGGCCGCTGGCATGGGGCCGGGCGGCTGGCGTGACATGAGCAATTTCCGGGCAACGCGCACTGGGCGCGTGCTGAACGCTTCTACTCAGTGATGCTTGTATGCAAAGTGCGTACCACCCCCTGAGTCGCTTCGCGCCTTCCCCCTCTCTCGCTGCGCGGGAGGGGGACGACACCCTCGGTGCGGGGCGGCCCTTCCTCGGTGTCTCTGGGCTGGGCCGCGCCGGTTTTCGACGCGGCGGGCATGCATCAGATTGGTGCCAGACGGTTCCGATGCGGCGCGTGCACCAAGCTGCCCGGCCCTCTTGCACCACGATGGAACGCAGGTGGCCTTGAACAGGCCTTCGCGGGCTGGCGCGCTGTTTGCTTGGGTGGTTGGCAAGAGTAGAAGCGTTCAGCTTGCCGGTCTGTGCCGGCGCGGGTCATTGCTCTTGAAGCGGGTGCGGGAGCGGCGTGGCTGCGACCTGTGCCCTGTCAGCCACTTCAAGAGCGACGGGCGGGATCGGTGTCTTTTTGCGCCGGCCGCCGCGTGCCTTGCCACTGCCTTTGCGGCAAAGGAAACAGACCATGAACATGCTTGCCAACTCCACCCTGCCTTCGGCACCGGCGTCAGATTACGCGCTGGGTGAACTCGCCAAGGAGGCCCGCATGGGCGGCCAGGGGCAGGAGACGCGCGCACGGGAGGTGCGGGTGATCGACATCTCCGACTTCGACCGCCGCAAGGCCGAGATCGCCGATGCGATCTGGCAGGCCTCGGTGGAGATCGGCTTCTTCCAGGTGTCGGGCCACGGCATTCCCCAGCCCGATATCGATGCGGCCTTCGGGCGTGCCGAGCAGTTGTTCGCCCTGCCGCGCGAGGTGAAGGCGCAGTGGCCGCTGTCGCGCAATGCGGGCTGGGAGCACAAGGCGCAGATCCGGCCTTCCACGCGCACGCCCGACCAGAAGGAGTCCTACCAGATGACGCGCCCGCGCATGGCCGGACTGTGGCCCACGGAGCAGGAGCTGCCGGGCTTTCAGCAGGCCACGCTGGGCTTCGAGCGCCAGTGCTGGCAGGTGGGCATGCAGCTGCTGTCATGCTTTGCGCACAAGCTGGGCTTTGATGCGGACTTCTTCACGCGCGCCCACGACCCTTCGGTGCCCGCCTACCAGAGCACGCTGCGCATGCTGCACTACTTCGCGGTCGATCCCGCGCTCAAGGACGAGCTGGGCCTGTGGCGCGCAGGCGCCCACACCGACTTCGACTGCCTGACCCTGCTGTTCCAGCGCGCAGGCCAGGGCGGTCTGCAGGTGCTGCCGGGCAAGGAGATGGAAGGCCAGCAATGGACGCCCGTGGACCCGGTGGAAGGCGTGATCACCTGCAACATCGGCGACATGCTCACGCGCTGGAGCGACGACCAGCTGCCCAGCAACTTCCACCGCGTGCGCAATCCCCTGCCCCATGAATACCAGGGCGCGCGCTACAGCCTGGCCTTCTTCTGCCAGGCCAACGAGGACGCGGTGATCGAGGGCCCGCAAAAGAAGTACCCGCCCATCACGGGCGCGGAGTACCTGCGTCAGCGCATCAGCGCCAACTTCTCCAACAAGTACTGAACCCGGACGGGGCCGTGGCCGGAAACGACAAGGCCCCGGAGTCCGGGGCCTTGTCTGTGTCTGCGATCGGTGGTGGTGTTGATCAGCGCAGCGATTCGATCAGGTCGATGTACTGCTGCTTGGCGTCGTCGGCCGAGGTGTCCTTGAGCTTTTCCCAGGCGTCCCACTTGGCGCGGCCGACCATGTCGGTGAAGCTGGGCTTCTTGGCCTCGTTGTCGCCTTCGGTGGCCTGCTTGTAAAGCGCGTAGAGCTTGAGCAGCGTGGCGTTGTCGGGGCGCTCGCTGATCGAGGTGGAGTTCTTGACGGCGGCCTCGAAGGCGGCATTCAGATCGGACATGGCGGGTCTCCTGGTGGGCGGTTCGTGTAGCGGCACAGTGTAGCCAAAAAAGCAGGAATTTAGAACGACCGTGCTTTTTTCGCCGTCAACCGCACCGAGACCGGCCACGCCGCCCCTATGCCGCTCCTACGCTGCGCTGCACAGGTGCCCGGCCACGGGCCATCGGTCGGCCTCGCAAGGCGTGGGGGCCGGCGCCTGGTCCCGGGCGCTGCCCGGTTGCAGGATGCGGCCGTGCTCCATCACGACCACGCGGTCGGCGACGGCCAAGGCCTGCTGGCGGTCCTGGGTCGCATAGACGGCCGTACAACCCAGGCTGCGCAGCAGCCGGGGAATTTCCTCGCACAGGCGCTCGCGCAGGTTGCCGTCGAGGCCGGACAGGGGTTCGTCAAGCAGCACCAGGCGCGGGCGCTCCACCACGGCACAGGCCAGCGCTGCACGCTGCTGCTGGCCGCCCGACAGGCTGCCGGGAAGGCGTTCGCCCATGCCCTGCAGCCCGACCAGGCCCAGGGCCTGCTGCACCCGCTCGTGGATCTGCGCGCGAGGCAGGCCGCGCATTTCCAGCGCGAAGGCCACGTTGGCCTGCAGGCTCATATGGGGCCAGAGCGCATGGTCCTGGAGCACCATGCTCAGCTCGCGCCGCTCGGGCGGCAGGGACTGCGAGGCGCTGGCCACGCACTGCCCGCCCATCCAGACTTCGCCGCGGCTGGGCTGCTCCAGCCCGGCCAGGATCTTGAGCAGGGTGGTCTTGCCGCAGCCCGAAGGACCCAGCAGGGCCAGCACCTCGCCGGGGGCGATCTGCAGGCTGATGTCCTGAAGCACGGCGCGCTCGCCGTAGATGCGCTTGAGCTGCCAGGCTTGGACGGCCACGCCCTGCGCGGCGGCCGTGGAGGATTCGATGGAGGTCACAGGGACCGCATGCTAGGTGCGGTGTGTGACATGCCGGTGTCGGCCGGACCCTGCAAGGGCCTCAGCGCGTGGGCTCGCTCAGCCAGCGCTGGGCCAGCTTCACCCAGAACGTGGCGCCCTGCGGGATCAGCTGGTCATTGAAGTCGTAGCTGGGGTTGTGCAGCGTGCAGGGACCGCCGCCGTGGCCGATGGCGCGGTGGTCGCCGTCGCCATTGGCGATGAAGCAGTAGGCGCCGGGCTTTTCCAGCAGCATGAAGGCAAAGTCCTCGGCGCCCATCGAGGGCTCCTGGGGCAGCACATTGGCCTCGCCCACCACCTCGGCCATGACGCGGCGTGCGAACTCGGCCTCGGGCGCGGAGTTGATGGTGGGCGGGTAGTTGCGCACGAACTCGAACTCGCAGCGCGTGTCATGCGCGGCGCAGATGCTCTCGGCCAGGGTCTTCATGCGCCGCTCGATCAGGTCCAGCACCTCCAGCGTGAAGGTGCGCACCGTGCCCTGCAGCTCCACGCTGTCGGGCACCACGTTCGTGGCCTCGCCCGCGTGGACCATGGTCACCGAGACCACGCCCGCCTCGATGGGCTTGACGTTGCGGCTGACGATGGTCTGCAGGCCCAGGATCAGCTGGGCCGCCACGGGCAGGGGGTCGATCACCATGTGCGGCATGGCCGCGTGGCCGCCCTTGCCGCGCACGACGATGCGGAATTCGTTGCTGGACGCCATGGCCGGGCCCGGGCCCACGGCCATGGTGCCGGCCTTCATGCCCGGCCAGTTGTGCATGCCGAACACGGCCTGCATGGGGAACTGGGTGAACAGGCCGTCCTCGACCATCTCGCGCGCGCCGCCGCCGCCCTCTTCGGCCGGCTGGAAGATCAGGTGCACCGTGCCCTCGAAGCTGTCGCGGTGCGCGGCCAGGTACTGCGCGGCAGCCAGCAGCATGGCGACATGGCCGTCATGTCCGCAGGCATGCATTTTTCCGGCATGGCGGCTGGCGTGCTCGAAGGTGTTGAACTCCTGCATGGGCAGGGCATCCATGTCGGCGCGCAGGCCGACGGCGCGGCCGCTGGCGCCGCCGTCACGGCCGTGGATGGTGCCCACCACGCCCGTGCGGCCCAGGCCGCGGTGCACGGCAATGCCCCATCCCTCCAGTTGCCGGGCCACGAGGTCGGCGGTGCGGATCTCCTCGAAACACAGTTCGGGATGGGCATGTATGTCGCGGCGCAGCGCGGTGATCTCGGGTGCGCGGTCCAGCAGTTCCTGCAGCAAGGCCATGGGGTTCTCCTCTAGAGCGTGTTATGCACTTTTAAGTACCCGCGTTGGCTCTGCGCGCTGGTGATCGCAAGGCGCAGTGCGCCGCCAAGGCTGAAGCCTTGGCAAGCGCTGCAACGCCGCGAGCGCCTGCGCGCAGAGCCAACCTCCGGGAAAGCCGGGAAAGGGGCCCGGCCCTTCGTTGCAGCCCGCTTGCGGTGTGGCAACCGCGGCGCGTGCTACGCCTCGTTCCGGGCCCCTTTCCCGGCTTTCGCGGGCACTTAAAAGTGCATAACACGCTCCAATGCTGCAAGCCTACACCCGGACCTTGCCGTCGCCGGTCAGCATGGACAACTCCACGAAGCGCGGCTTGCCGGACTGCGGCTTGAAGACCAGCGGGAAGCCGGCCACCTGCTGGCCGTGCATGGCGTCGAGCGCCGCGACCAGTCCGTCGCGCGTGGGCTTGCCCGAGGCCGATGCCTGGCGCAGCGCATCGGCGAACACGCGCGCCGCCAGATAGCCTTCCATGCTGGAGTAGTTGGGCGTCAGCTTGCCGCCGCCCTTCTGGATGGCCGCCAGGAAATCGCGCGTGATCTGGCGCGAGGTCTGGAAGGGCGAGGGTACGACCTGGGTGACCACCACGCCTTCGGCATCCTTGCCCAGCGTCTCCGACAGCGCCTGGGCACCCACGAAGGACACGTTGTAGAACTGCCCGCCAAAGCCTGCCTGGCGCGCCGCGCGCACAAAGGCCGCGCTGGCCGAGTAGGTGACGATCTGCACGATGACATCGGCGCCCAGCGGCACCAGCGTCTTGACGGCCGCCGCCACATTGTTCGAGTTGCGCTCCACCGTGGCCGCGCCCACGGGCTCCAGCCCCTTGGCGGCCAGCGCTGCCTTGACACCGGCCAGGCCTGACTCGCCATAGGCATCGTTCTGGTGCAGCACGGCCACCTTCTTGAGGCCCAGGCCCGTGAGGTGGCGCACCATCAGCGCCGTCTCGTCGGCATAGGAGGCGCGCACGTTGAAGACCAGGTGGGCCAGCTGGGGCTGGCGCAGCGCGTCGGCGCCCGTCAGCGGTGCGAACAGGGGCACGCGCGCCTTTTGCAGCAGCGGCAGCGCGGCCATGCTGGTGGAGGTGCCCACGTAGCCGAACAGGGCGAACACGTCGTCGGACAGGAAGCGCTGGGTATTGGCCGCGCAGCGCTCGGGCTCGTAGCCGTCGTCCATCACGCGCAGTTCGATGTTGCGCCGGGCAATGCCCCCCTGCGCGTTGAGCTGTTCGAAGTACAGCTTGGCGCCTTCATGGAAGGGCTGGCCGATCTGCGCTGCAGACCCGGTCAACGGGCAGGACTGGCCCAGCACGATGGTGCCTCCCGCGTCCTGGGCGCGCACTGCGCCGGTCCAGGTGGCGGCAGCAGCCGTGCTGGCTGCGATGAACTGTCTGCGGCTGAACGCCGTCTTGGGTCGGAGCATGAACTTGCCTGTTTTTGTCACTGGAATCGGCGCCGTTGCTGCGTGCAGCCGGCTGCAAGGGTCCGCATAATAAAGACAAGCGGCGATTGCGGCATGCAAGACCGGCACCGCCCCTTGCCCGTGACGGCCTTTTCCCGTTTTCCCGGCTTTTCACGGTTTTTTCGCAAAGTACCCACCCTGTCCGAGACCGCTGCCACCATGTCCTCCGCCACGCCCCCACTCCAGGCCACCTCACAGGTGCTGGGCGCCTGCCCCCATGACTGCCCCGATACCTGCTCGCTGGTGACCACGGTCGAAGACGGCATCGCCAAAAGAGTCCAGGGCAACCCCGACCATCCGCACACGGGCGGCGTGCTCTGCGCCAAGGTCAGCAAATACACCGAGCGCAGCTACCACCCCGAGCGCGTGCTCACCCCGCTGCGCCGCGTGGGGCCCAAGGGTTCCGGGCAGTTCGAGCCTGTGGGCTGGGACGAGGCGCTGGCCGACATCGCCGCCCGGCTGCACGCGCTGGCGGCGCGCGACCCCGAAACCATCCTGCCCTACAGCTACGCAGGCACCATGGGCCTGGTGCAGGGCGAGAGCATGGACCGGCGCTTCTTCCACCAGCTCGGCGCCTCGCGGCTGGACCGCACCATCTGCTCCAGCGCCGGGGGCGAGGCCCTGAACCTGACCTACGGCGGCAAGCTGGGCATGCGCGTGGAGCATTTCACCGAAAGCCGGCTCATCCTCATCTGGGGCAGCAACAGCATCGGCAGCAGCCTGCATTTCTGGCGCTATGCGCTGGAGGCCAAGCGCAACGGCGCACGCCTGGTGTGCATCGACCCGCGCAAGACCGAGACCGCCGACAAATGCCACGAGCACCTGCAGCTGCTGCCCGGCACCGATGCCGCCCTGGCACTGGCCCTGATGCACGAGCTGATCACGCACGGCTGGCTGGACCATGACTACATTGCGCGCCACACGCTGGGCTGGGAGGAGCTCAAGGCCCGCGCCCTGCAGTGGCCGCCCGAGCGCGCGGCCCAGGTCTGCGGCCTGCCCGTGGAGCAGATCCGCCAGCTGGCGCGCGACTACGGCACCACCACGCCTGCCGCCATCCGCCTGAACTACGGCGTGCAGCGCGCGCGCGGCGGCGGCAATGCCGTGCGCGCCATCGCCTGCCTGCCGGCCCTGGTGGGCGCCTGGCGCCACCGTGCGGGCGGCCTGCTGCTGTCCGCCTCGGGCGCCCTGCCCGCGCAGCGCGCCCGACTGCAGATGCCGCACCTGCTGGGCGAACGCCGCCCGCGCACCATCAACATGAGCACCATCGGCGACGCCTTGCTGCACGAAGGCGGCAATGGCTTCGGCCCGCGCGTGGACGCCATCGTGGTCTACAACAGCAATCCCGTGGCCGTGGCGCCCGAGTCGGCCAAGGTCGTGGCCGGCTTTGCGCGCGAGAACCTGTTCACCGTGGTGCTGGAGCAGTTCATGACCGACACGGCCGACCTGGCCGACTACGTGCTGCCGGCCACCACGCAGATCGAGCACTGGGACATCCACGGCAGCTACGGGCATACCGACGTGCTGCTCAACCGCCCCGCCATCGCGCCGCTGGGCCAGTCGCGCAGCAACGGCCAGATCTTCCGCGACCTGGCCGCGCACATGGCGCGGCATGACGACGCCTTTGCCGCCGCCCATTTCCAGACGGGAGACGAGCAACTGTGCCGCGAAGCCTTCGAGGGGCGCGGCGTGGACTTCAACGAGCTGATGGACAAGGGCTTTGCCACCCTGGCCCTGCCCGAGGCCCCCTTTGCCGAGGGAGGCTTCGCCACGCCCTCGGGCCGCTGCGAATTCACCAGCGCCGAGCTGGCGCGGCGCGGCATGGACCCGCTGCCCGACTACCTGCCCAACTACGAAACCGCCGAAACGGATGCGCGCTACCCGCTGGCCATGATCTCGCCGCCGGCACGCAACTTTCTCAACAGCAGCTTCGTCAACGTCAAGAGCCTGCGCACCATGGAAGGCCGCCCGCTGGTGGAGCTGCACCCCGACGACGCCGCCCCGCGCGGCGTGGCCGAGGGCGACCGGGTGCGCGTCTTCAACGACCGGGGCAGCTACGAATGCCACGCCACCCTCAACGGCCGCGCGCGCCGTGGCGTGGTCAACGGCCTGGGCATCTGGTGGCGCAAGCATGGCGACAACGGCACCAACGTCAACGAGCTCACCCACCAGCGCCTGACCGACCTGGGCCGCGCGCCCAGCTTCTACGACTGCGCGGTGCAGGTGCAGCGGCTGGCCTGAGCCCCGCCCCGGAGGCGGGCGATTCCTGCGCAATGGCGTCTGGCGCATCGGCACAATGGACCGCATTGCCACCACCGACAGGAGATGCCCATGCTGCAAACCGCCGTGGTCGCCGTGCGCGACCGTGCCCGGCTGCAGGAAATCGTCGGCGTGCTGCTGCGCTTCGGGCTGGCCGACCTGGTCGACACGCTGGGCCTGGCCCGCTTCGCGCCGCGCGGCAGCCAGCCCCATCCCGAGCATCCGCTGGATGCCAGCCGCCCCGAGCGCCTGCGCATGGCCCTCGAACACCTGGGGCCCAGCTTCGTCAAGCTGGGCCAGATCATGGCCACGCGCTCGGACCTGCTCGCGCCCGAATGGACGGCCGCCCTGCAGCAACTGCACAGCCACGCCGCCCCGCTGCCCTGGGAGACGGCCCAGCCGCTGATCGAACAGTCGCTGGGCCTGCCCGTGGAGCAGGTGTTCACGCATTTCGATCCCGTGCCGCTGGCCTCGGCCTCCATGGCCCAGGTGTACCGCGCGCGGCTGCCTGCGGCCGAAGACCGGGATGACCGGGAAGACCAGGAGGACGGCAGCGGCAGCGACAGCGACAGCACCCCAGCGGCCAGCGCTGCCGACATCGAAGTCGTGGTCAAGGTCCAGCGCCCCGGGCTGCGCCCCCAGATCGAAGCCGACCTGCGCCTGCTCGAGCACCTGGCGCTGCTGGCCCAGGAACAATGGCCGCAACTGGCACGCTACCGCCCGCGCGAAGTCACGCGCCAGCTGGGCCAGGCGCTGCGCGAGGAACTGGATTTCACCGTCGAAGCCCACAATGGCGACGCCGTGGCGCGGCACTTCGCGGCCCAGCCCGAGATCGTCGTGCCGGCCATCCACTGGGCATTGAGCGGGCCGCGCCTGCTGGTGCAGGACTTCGTGCCGGGTGTGCCAGCCTCGGCCGTGGGTGCGGACCCCGCGCTGGACGGCCCGCTGCTGGCGCGCCGTGGCGCCTGCGCGTTTTTGCAGATGGTGCTGCGCGACGGCCTGTTCCACGCCGACCCGCACCCTGGCAACCTGCTGGCCCTGCCCGGCAACCGCGTGGGCTTCATCGACTTCGGCATGGTCGGGCGGCTGTCGCCCCAGCGCCGCCGCCAGGTGCTGGGCCTGATGCGCGCCCTGGTCGAGGGCCAGGGCCGCAGCCTCTCGGGCGTGCTGCTGGAATGGGCGGCCGAAAGCGAAATGCCCGGCCGCGCCCCGCCCTCGGCCGCGCGCATCGAGGCAGCCGTGGACCGCTTCGTGACCCGCCATGGCCCCGGCGCCAGCAACGGCCGCCTGGTCATGTCCCGCGCCCTGCAGGACTTCATGGCCCTGGCCCGCGAAACCGGCGTGGCCCTGCCCGCCGACATGGCGCTGCTGCTCAAGGCCCTGATCACGGCCGACCAGGTGCTGCTGCAGCTGGACCCGCAATTCGACGTGGTGCAGACGGCCACGCCCCTGGTCAAGGCCCAGCTGCTGCAGCGCTACTCCCTGCGCAGCCTGGCGCGCCAGCGCCGTGCCGCCATGGCGCAGTGGATGGAACTGGCCGACGACGCGCCGCACACCCTGCGGCTGGTGATGCAAAGACTGCGCTCGGGCCGGCTGCAGGCCGACCTGGACATACGCCACATCGACCGGCTTTCCCTGGCACTGGAACGCGCCGCCACCCGCCTGGCCCTGGCCGTGGTCTCCGGCGCCTTCATCCTGGGCCTGGCCCCCGGCCTGCTGACCATGGGCCCGCGCCTGTGGGGCATCCCCCTCTTCGCCGCCCTGGGCGTGGCCGGCGCCGCCGCCAGCCTGGCCGTTCTTTTCACCACCATGCGCAGGCAGAAGGCGCTGGATTGATCGCTGGATTGGCGATCAGGAACGCCAAAAAAGCAGCACCAGCGCATCAGTTCAAAGCCGGGCGCCGCCCCCAAAACCGCCACGGCCCAACCCAGAGACACCGAGGAAGGGCCGCCCTGCACCGAGAGTGTCGTCCCCCTCCGCGAAGCGAGAAGGGGGAAGCGGCGCAGCCGCTCAGGGGGTCAGTCCAATTTGACGCCCGCACTCTTGATGATGGCCCCCCAGCGCTTGGACTCCGCGCGCGACATGGCCAGGAACTGCTCGGGCGTGCCGGGCAGCGCCTCCATGCCGAAGTCCTGCATGCGCTTGACCACGGCGGGGTTGGCCAGCGCCTTGTTGAGCTCGGCGTTCAGGCGCTGCACCACGGCGGGGGGCATCTTGGCCGGGCCCAGGATGCCCTGGAAGGCATAGACCTCGGTATCGGGCACGCCGACCTCGGCCAGCGTGGGCAGCTCGGGCAGGCTGGGCACGCGCTTGCCCGTGCCGATGGCCAGGGCACGCACCTTGCCCGACTGGATCACGGGCAGGCCCGAGGCCAGGTCCAGGAACATGCAGGGCACCTGGCCGCCCATCACGTCGGCCAGCGCGGGCGCCGCGCCGCGATAGGGGATGTGCGTCAGGAAGGTGCCCGTGCGGTTCTTGAACATCTCCATGGCCAGGTGGTGGGGCGAGCCGTTGCCGGGCGAGGCGTAGTTGACCTGGCCCGGATGCGCCTTCACGTAGGCCAGGAATTCCTTGAAGGTCTTGGCCTCGAAGTTCGGGTTCACCACCAGCGCCATCGGGAAGCGGCTGATGCCGCCGATGTAGGTGAAGTCCTTTTCGGGGTTGAAGGACAGCTTGCTGAACAGGTGCTCGTTGTAGGCCAGCACGGCGTTGTCGGCCGACATGATGGTGTAGCCGTCGGGCTTGGCCGTGGCCACGATCTGGGCGCCGATGTTGGTGGAGGCGCCGGGGCGGTTGTCCACCACGATGGTCTGGTTCAGCGTCTGGCGCATGGCCTCGGCCACGGTGCGCGCCAGCACGTCGGTGCCGCCGCCGGGCGGATAGGGCACGACCCAGCGGATATTGCTGGCGGGCCAGTCCTGCGCCTGTGCAAAAGGCGCGGCCATGCCGGCGGATGAGGCCGCCACGGCGGCCAGGAATTGTCTACGGTCCATTGTTGTCTCCTGTGGGATGGGTGTGATGGTCCTGGCCGCGCCCTGTTGCTCTTGTTCATGGAGGCGGCGGCCGTGTGTTTCAGGGCGGGCTGGCTGCGGGGAACTCCACGCGCTGCACCTTGAAGCCCTGGGCCGCCAGCAGCGCCGGCAGGCCGCGCGTGCCCACCATGTGCAGGGCGCCCACGGCGGCGAACACGCTGCGGCCGGAACGGATCTGCCGCGCCACTTCGCGCGCCAGGCCGGGGTTGCGGCCATAGACCATGCGGTCGTAGTCGGCGCGCTCGGCGGCATTGGCCATGCAGTCGCACCAGTCGGGCAGGCTCTCCAGCAGGTGGATGCGGCCATCGGCCCAGACGCGTGCGATCAGGCCCAGCTTCTGGGCGGCGATGCCGCTTTCCAGCTGGCGCAGGCCGGACTCCACCGTCTCGGCCACGCGCGCGGGGTCGTCCGAGACCAGCTCGCGCAGTTGCAGCTCGGGCGTCTCCAGCGACAGCACGGGCTTGCCCAGGGCCAGCGCCACGCCGGCCAGCGAGAAATCGATGCCATAGGACGCGTCCAGCCCCTCGCTGCGGCCGGCCAGCGACAACAGGGAGATCACCTGGGCGTCGGGGCGCAGCAGGACCAGCTCGGGGCCGGCGCAGGCCAGGCGCCTTTGCTCCTCAAGCCGGCGCTGGAGATCGCCGCGCAGCGGCGGCGCATCGGGCCGCGCCTGCATGCCTGCGAACAAGACCTTCATGACATCGGGATCGAGGATGTTCAGCTCCAGCGCCAGGCTGTCGGAGGCGCGCAGCGCGTCCGCCACCGTGGGGCCGGGCACGCTCCAGTCAAGCTTGGCCGCGTGCATGGTCCCGTAGAGCCAGCTGGTGCGGCCCCGGTGCTCGATGCGCCACAGCAGTCCACGGTCCTGCGCCTTGCGCTGCATGGCGCGGATCTCGTCCGGGCCGGGCATGCGCGCCTCGGGCGGGCAGGTGACGGGGTCCGCGGCCGGGGGCGCCGCGAATGCCCCCGCCAGCGGCGACAGCGCCAGCGCGGCCAGGCCGGCGCGCAGCGACCTGCCCGCCAGGCGCCACCAGGGTGCGCAGACGCGGCTCATTCGGCAGGCTCGACGATGTTCTGGTCGATGGCGCCGAAGATGCTCTGGCCGTCCTTGCCCTTCATCTCGATGCGGATGGTGTCGCCAAAGCGCATGAACTCGGTCTTGGGCGCGCCGTCCTGGATGGTCTCTATGCAGCGCTTCTCTGCGATGCAGCTGTAGCCCTTGGGCCACTCCATGCGCCGGTTCTTGCCCTTGCCGCTTTCCACGCCCTTGTTGCTCACGGTGCCGCTGCCCACGATGGAGCCGGCGCGCACATTGCGCGTCTTGCAGATATGGGCGATGAGCTGGCCGAAGTGAAAGCTCATGTCCTCGCCCGCGTCGCACATGCCGACCTTGCGGCCGTTCCAGGTGGACTGCAGCGTCAGGTGCAGGCGCCCGCCCTTCCAGGCGTCGCCCAGCTCGTCCAGCGTCACGGCCACGGGGCTGAAGGAGGTGGCGGGCTTGGACTGGAAGAAGCCGAAGCCCTTGGACAGCTCATTGGGGATCAGGTTGCGCAGGCTCACGTCGTTGGCCAGCATGACCAGGCGCACGCCGCCCAGCGCACGCTCGGGCGTGGCGCCCATGGGCACGTCGGCGGTGATGACGGCGATCTCGGCCTCGAAGTCGATGCCCATGGACTCGCTGGGCACCACCACATCGTCGCAGGGGCCCAGGAAATCGTCGCTGCCGCCCTGGTACATCAGCGGGTCGGTGTAGAAATTGGCCGGCACCTCGGCGCCGCGCGCCTGGCGCACCAGCTCCACATGGTTGATGTAGGCCGAGCCATCGGCCCACTGGTAGGCGCGTGGCAGCGGCGCCATGCACTGGCGCGGATCGAAGGCAAAGGCATGGACCGCCTTGCCGCTGTTGAGCAGGTGGTACAGGTCCTGCAGCTGGGGCGCCATGTAGCTCCAGTCGTCGAGCACCTGCTGCAGGCGGCTCGCTATGCCGGTCGCATAATGGGCCTGGCTCAGGTCGCGTGACACCACGACCAGTTGCCCGTCCCGCGATCCGTCCTTGTATGTGGCAAGTTTCATGCTGCTCCCCCGTGCCGCCGCCGCGCGCCACGGCATCCGGGCAGCGGCCTGGATACCCATGGCGACGCAGCCACGAATTACGATAAGTTAAATTGATTTAACTAAACAAAACCAAATTCTATTGCAATGGACAAGGAACGCGCAGGGATTCAATCGGTCGAGGTCGGTTTTACATTGCTGGAGGCGCTGACGCGCGCCCGGGGCCCGCAGATGCTCAAGGACCTGGCGTCCGACGCCGGCATGAGCGCCGCCAAGGCGCACCGCTACCTCGTGAGCTTCCAGCGCATCGGCCTGGTCACCCAGGACGCGCGCACCTCCCGCTACGACCTGGGCCCGGCCTCGCTCAAGCTGGGCCTGGCATCGCTGGCCCGGCTGGACCCCGTGCGGCTGGCGCGCGAACGCATGCCCGCGCTCATGGAGCGCATCCACCACACGGCGGCCATCGCCGTCTGGGGCAACCACGGGCCGACCATCGTGCACTGGGAGGAAAGCGCGCAGTCGGTCACCGCCAACCTGCGCCTGGGCGACGTCATGCCCATGCTGGCCTCGGCCACCGGGCGCTGCTTCGCAGCCTGGCTGCCGCGCGAGGTCACGGCCCCGCTGCTGGAGCCCGAGGTGGACAAGGCCCGCCGCATCCAGCGCAAGGACCTGCCGCTCACCCCCGAGGCCATAGACGCCATGCTGGCCGAGGTGCGCGAGCGAGGCACCGCCCGCGTGGTCGATACCGTGCTGCCCGGCATCGTGGCCTTTTGCACGCCGGTCTTCGACTCCTCGGGCCATATCGTGCTGGGCCTGACCACGCTGGGCTCGATTGCCACTTTCGACCCCGAATACGGCGGCGCCATCGATGCGCCCCTGCGCGAAGCCTGCGTGCAGCTGTCCCAGGACCTGGGCTGGAATGCCTGAGATGAGGCTACACCCCCTGAGTCGCTTCGCGCCTTCCCCCTGGAAGGGGGACGACATCCTCGCTGCGGGGCGGCGCGGCCGGCGTAGGCCCTTGCTCGCTGTCCCTGGCCTTGGGCCGCGCCGGTTTCATGGGCTGTGGGTGGCGCGCAGCACTATGGATAACTGACATGAGCCTACGCCAGCGCTCCCTGCCCGCCCTCACCGCCGTGGTGCTGGGCGTGCACGCCCTGGCCCTGCTGGGCCTGCCGCTGTGGAGCCAGGTATCGGCGCCACACACCGAGGTGGCGGCCATGCAGACGCGGGCGCTGTCCCTGCCCGAGCCACCCGCCCCCCCGCCTGCAGCGCCCGTACCTGCATCGAAAGCGCCTGCGCCCAAGCCGCAGCAGCCTCGCCCCAAGGTCCAGCGCCCGGCACCCGCCGCACCCGCGCCCGAGCCGCTGGACACGCCCATCCGCGAAACCGTGGAGCCCTTGCCGATGGCCGCAGCGCCGGAGCCTGCTGCATCGGAAGCCTCTGAAACCGCCGATGCCGGCAGCGGGGCAACCCCGGCCACACCGCCGGCGCCGCCTGCTCCCAAGCCCGAACCCGAAACACCGTCCACACCCTCGGCCGGCCCGGCCCAGGGCATGGCCATCACCTCGCCCGACGGCACGCCGCTGGCCTCCGACGCCCCCGTTCCCGTGCAAATGCCCGATCCCGCGCGGCTGTCGTTCGCCGTCACCGGCCAGGCCAAGCGCTTCAACTACTCGGCCAGTGCCGAGCTGGTCTGGCGCCATGCCAACGGCCAGTACCAGGCCAGCCAGGAAGTCAGCCTGTTCCTGCTGGGCTCGCGCTCGCAAACCAGTGAAGGCCGCATCACGGACAGGGGCCTGGAGCCCAGCCGCTTCAACGACAAGGCACGCAAGGAGCAATCGGCGCAGCTGGCGTTCGACCAGAACCTGGCGCACTTCAGCACGGGCGCGCCCGATGCCGCCATCGCGCCCGGCGCGCAGGACCGGCTCAGCGTGTTCCTGCAACTGTCGGCCCTGCTGGCGGCGGCGCCGCAGCGCTACCCGGCGGGCACGCAGATCAGCTTCATCACCGTCAGCGCGCGGCGCGCCGACCGCTGGACCTTCCGCGTGGGCGAGACCGAGACGCTGGACCTGCCCTCGGGCAGCACGCAGGCGCTGCGGCTGGACAAGATCGCGGCGGCCGGCGATGACCAGCAGGCCTCGCTGTGGCTGGCGCCATCCATGCAATACCTGCCCGTGCGCATCCGGCTGGCGCAGGACAACGGCGACTTCGCCGACCTGCAGCTCAAGGGCCGCCAGGCGCCCTGATCGCGGGTAGGCCGGCACTTGCAGGCACCGCTGCCGCCCGCCTACCACAGCGCGGCCTGCGGCGCACGCCGCCGCGCATGCCAATCCGTGGAATACTGCATGCAAGTGCCTGTGATAGATCGGGACCCCCACGGTTCTTGAAATCCGGCGCTTCGCAGCCATGTAGGCTGTGCGACGCCCGGCAACGGGCCAGAAAGGGAACACCATGCAAATGCTTTACGACTCCGAATCTTTTGTGGTGCTCCATCTGCGTCCCGACATGGATCCGGATGCAACGGCTGGCAATGAGGCAGTCGACACCGCCCGCCAACTGCCACGCCACGGCTTCGAGATCGTGGACAAGCGCTCGGGCAAGGAGGTCTACCTGGACGGCTCCTGGGCCGAGATGTTCCAAAAGCAGATTATTGCCTGGCAGCTCGACGCCCCCACCGAGGAAGAGGTGGAAGACGCGCTGGATCGCTACGCCGGCCTGGCCCAGCAGCCCGTCGTGGTCCACTGACAGCACACAGCGCACGGCCCCCTGAAGGGGCCGCGTGCCAAGCCCGCCGCAGGTTCTCTGCGGCGGGCTTTTTCTTTGGGCGCGGCCATTGCACGGACCCTGGTGCTTTCACCGATCCGCAGCGAGCGCCTCCTGCCTAGAATCCTGAGCGCAGGTTCAAGATTTGAAGACCATCTGTGAGATGGTCTTGTCGCGCCTGTGTGGTGTGCGCCGGCCTCTTGCAGACAACCAGGAGGCAGCGATGCAAACCACAGGCCACAGCATTCGTGGCGTTCAGGATGTCATCTCGTACATCGACGCACGCCAGGGCATTTCAGGCCGCGCCGGCACCATCTGGTGGCTGGCACTCGGCGGCCTTTTCCTCGACGCCTTTTCCAACTCCGCGCTCAGCGTGGGCCTGGGGCCCATGACGCGCGACCAGCAGCTCACGCCGGCCGAGGTGGCCTGGATGACGTCGCTGGCCTCCTGGGTGTCCATCGCCTTCAACCCCATCGGCGGCTGGATGGCCGACCGCTGGGGCCGCATGCGCCCGCTGGTCATCGCCAAGGTGCTGGCCGTGGCCGGCGCGCTGCTGGTCAGCATGGCGCCCGACTACGCCACCATCCTCTTCGGCCGCTTCTTCGTGGGCGCGGCCTATGGCATCGACTTCGCCATCGCCATGGCGGTGCTGGCCGAATTCACGCCCGCACGCCTCAAGAGCCGGCTCAATGTCTGGCAGGGCATGTGGTACATGGCCGTGTGCAGCAACCTGGTGCTGGCGCTGTGGTTCCACTCCTGGGACGTGGGCGATTCGCTGTGGCGCTACTCGGTCGCGGCCACGGCCGTGTTCGGCGTGTTCATCCTGGGCCTGCAGGCCGCGCTGCTGGTGGAAAGCCCGACCTGGCTGGCTCGCAAGGAGCGGCTTGATGACGCGGCCCGCGCCATGACGCGCATCTATGGCCAGACCTTCAGGGCAGCGCCCCTTGCCGAGCGCCTGCCCGTGCTCAACCCGGCCCGGCGCGGGCTGGCCAATGTGCTGCTGATCTTTCGCGGCATCTACCTGCCGCGCACGCTGCTGGCGGCCACGGTGCAGATAGGCCAGTCCATCCAGTACTTCGCCGTGGGCTGGTACCTGCCGCTGATCAGCGCCTCGCTGTTCGGCAAGGACTTCCGCGAGGCCACGCTGGGCGCGCTGGTGTTCAACGTGTTCGGCATCGTCGGCGGCTTCCTGTCGCCCGTCATCGGGCGCCGGCTGGGCCTGCGGCGGGCCTCGGCCTTCGGGTTTGCGCTGGTGTTCCTGATGCTGCTGGTGCTGGGCCTGTTCAACGGCCGCATGCCCATCTGGCTGGCCGTGGCCGTGCCCTCGCTGTTCATCCTCTTTCACTCGGGCGGGCCCGGCGCCAACGGCAAGAGCCTGTCCACGCTGTCGTTCCGCAGCGAGCTGCGCGCGGGCGCCAATGGCGTGATCGGTGCGCTGGGCGCCATGGGCGCGGCGCTGGGGCTGCTGGTGTTCCCGCTGTTCCGCCAGCAGTACGGGCTGGAGAACACCTTCCTCATCCTGTCCGTGGTGCCGCTGCTGGCCAGCATCGTCTGCTTTTCCATCCGCTGGGACCCCACGCGCACCACGGTGAATCCCGACGACGAGCCCGGCGCGCCCCAGTTCGCGGAAGACGCCGCCCCGCCCGCCAAGATCGCTCAAACCACCGCCTGAAAGAGACCACCCCATGCACCATGAAGCCGTGATCCTTTGCATAGACGAAGGCACCTCGGGCACGCGCGCCGCCGTCGTGGGACGCGACGGGCAGGTGTCCGCCCAGGACTATCTGCCGCTGGAAATCCACTGCCCGCGCCCCGGCGTGGTCGAGCAGGACGCCGACCTGCTGCTGGAGCGCACGCTGGACGTGTGCCGCCGCGCCATCGCCCGCGCCCAGGGCTGCGGCCAGCAGATCGTGGCCCTGGCCATTGCCAACCAGCGCTGCTCGGCCGTGCTCTGGGACACGGCCACGGGCCGGTCACTGGCGCCCATCATGGTCTGGCAGGACTCGCGCCACCGCGACGAACTGGCCCTGCTGGCCGGCGACTGGGATGCCCGGCTGATCCGCCACGCGGGCCGGCCCGTGGGCGTGCGTTCGCCCTACCTGTGGGCCGCGCGCAAGCTGCGTGAGGATGCGGCCGTGGCCCGTGCCTGGCAGCAGCGCCGCCTGGCCTTCGGCACCATCGACTCCTGGCTGCTGTGGCATCTGTCGGATGCGCGCGCCGTGGTCACCACGCCCACCAATGTGACCTCGGGCAACGCCTATGCGCTGGGCGATCACCGCTACCTGCAGGACTGGCTGGACGCGCTGGAGTTTCCCGCCGAGCTGCTGCCCCGCCTGTGCGAGGACGTGCAGGACTTCGGCCGCACGCGCAGCGAGCTGCTGGGCCTGGCCGTGCCCATCCTGGCCTGCGCGGGCGACCAGCATGCGGCCGCCGTGGGCCTGGGCTGCCTGGCGCGGGGCCAGGCGCTGTGCGTGCATGGCACGGGCAGCTTCGTCGATGTGCTCACGGGAACAAAGCTGCCCGCGCATGACGCGGCCCATGAAAGCTCGCTGACCATGACCGCGCGGCGCATGGGCGGTGTCTCGCGCTATGCCATCGAGACCTATGTGCCCACCACCGGCTCGGCGCTCAACTGGATCTGCGAGAAGCTGCAGTGGTTCGACAACCCGCAGCAGATCAGCAACCTGGCCCGCGAGGCCGAGACGCCGGCCGACCTGGTCTTCATCCCCGCGCTCACGGGCCTGCGCCTGCCGGCCATGGAGCCGGGCGCGCGGGCCTCGATCTCGGGCGTGTCCATGGCCACCTCGCGGCCGCAGCTGGCGCGCTCCATCCTCGAAGGCATTGCGCATTCCGTGGCCTCCTGCGTGCAGGCGGACGAGGCGGCCTCGGGCACCGAGGTGGGCGAGCTGCTGGTGGGCGGCGGCCTGTCGGGCAGCGATGCCCTGCTGCAGATCCAGGCCGACCTGGGCGGCCTGCCCGTGCGACGCCTGGCCGATACCGACAAGGCCAGCCTGCGCGGCATCGCCTTCATGGCCGGCAGCGCAGGCCTGCTGTGGGACGGGCTGGAGCAGGCCTGCGCCACGCTGCGCACCGAAGCGGTCTTCACCCCGCGCATGGCGGCCGACGAGCGCGGCGAGCGCCGCCGCATCTGGCGCGCCCGCGTGGGCGACGAACTGGCCCGCGCCCGGGCCCCCGGGCGCAGCGCCGCCCTGGAGGGCTGCGCATGATGCAATGGCCCTTTGGCAAGGAGCGCAGGGACAGCGCCGCACTGACCCAGACCGCGCCGCTGCAGCTGCAGCGCGCGGACCAGCTCGCGCGGCTGGGTGACGAGGCCTTCGACCTGCTGGTCATCGGCGGCGGCATCACGGGTGCCTATGCGGCGCTGGACGCCAGCCTGCGCGGCCTGCGCGTGGCGCTGGTGGAGAAGGACGACTTCGCCTCGGGCACCTCGTCCAAGTCCTCCAAGATGGTGCACGGCGGCCTGCGCTACATCGAGCAGGGCAACCTGGGACTGGTGCGGCACTCGCTGCTGGAGCGCCAGCGCCTGCGCCGCAATGCGCGGCACTTGGTGCAGCGCCTGCCCTTCCTGTTTCCCGTGATGGAGCGCGACGGCGTCTTCGACGCCCGCCTGGCCAAGGCCTTCGGCAGCCTGCTGTGGACCTACGACCTGGCCGGCGGCTGGCGCGAAGGCATCCTGCACCGCAAGCTCGGCAAGGCCGAGGTGCTGTCGCACTGCCCGAGCTTCCGCGAAGAGCAGCTCCTGGGCGGCTACATGTACTTCGACGCGCGCGTGGACGATGCGCGGCTCACGCTGGCCGTGGCGCGCACGGCGGCCTTCCACGGCGCGGCCGTGCTCAACCACTGCCAGGCCACCGCCGTCACGCGCAACGCCCACGGCCGCGTGGATGGCGCCATCGTCCAGGCCGACGGCCGCGAGATCACGGTGCGCGCGCGCAGCGTGGTCATGGCCACGGGCGTGTGGCTGCGCGACTGGGATGGCCGCAAGCCCGGCCAGGAGCCCCGGCTGCACGTGCGCCCCGCCAAGGGCGTGCACGTGGCCATTCCCTGGCTGCGCATACGCAACGACTGCACCGTCACCATTCCCGTGCCGGGCCGCAGCCGGCGCGCCACCATCACGCGCTGGGGCGATGTCTCCTACCTGGGCACCACCGACGAGGACTACGCGGGCGGCCTGGACGACGTGCACTGCACGCGCACCGAGCTGGACTTCCTGCTCGAAGGCGCCCGATCGGCGCTCAAGGTGGACCTGTCGCCCGAGGATGTGGTCGGCTCCATCGCCGGCTGCCGCCCCCTGGTCGGCCCGCCCGGCGGCAAGACCGTGGAGATGAAGCGCAACCACGAAATCCATGTGGCGGCCGACGGCCTGGTCACCATCGTGGGCGGCAAGCTCACCACCTCGCGCCACATGGCCGAGCAGACCGTGGACGCCGTCGAGAAACTGCTGGGCCGGCGCACGCGCTGCACCACCACCTCGGCCTTTGTGCTGGGTGCGGCCGGCTACGACGCCCAGGCCATCACGGCCACGGGCGGCCTCTCGGCCCACCTGGGCGAGCGCTACGGCACGGAGGCGCGCTTCGTCAGCGACCTGCTGGCCGCACGCCCCGAACTGGCCCGGCCCATCGTGCAGGGCCTGCCCCATACCGAGGCCGAGGTCCTCTACGCCGTGCGCCACGAAATGGCGGCCAGCGTGGACGACGTGCTCTCGCGCCGCCTGCGGGCGCGCCTCATGGCGCGCGATGCCTCGGCCCACGCCGCGCAGCGCGTGGGCGACATCCTGGCCGATGAACTGGGACTGACATCCGCGCAGGTGGCGCAACAGGTCCACGACTACCGCCGCGCCGTGGAGCGCGAAAAACAGATTTTGATGGGAGACATCCAATGCTGAGCAAAGACGCAATCGCCCGCGGCTACAACCGCCGCAACTACGTGGTGGGCGCCCCCACGACACCGGGCTGGGCGGCGCAGGCCGCACCTGCAGCCGACCGCCCCGCCTCCGAAGGTCCTGCCTGCGGCCTGCAGCACGAACCCGTGGCCGTGCCCGAGGCCGTGCTCGCCGCGCTGCGCGCCGCCTGCGACCGCGTGCAGACCGAGCGCGCCCACATCGTCGCCGGCACGCGCGACTGGTGGGCCCGCACCATGGTGGCCGAGACCTCGGGCCACCCGGCCACGCCGCAGGCCGTCATCGCCCATGCATCCACCGTGGAGCAGGTACAGGCCGTGATGCGCATTGCCGACGCGCACGCCATTCCCGTCACCGTCTCGGCCGGGCGCAGCAACGTCACGGGCGCGGCCCTGCCCCTGCGCGGCGGCATCGTGCTGGACCTGTGCGAACTCAATCGCTTCATCGCCATGGACGAGCAAAGCCAGATCGTCGAGGTCGAGGCCGGCATGTTCGGCGACGTGTTCGAGGAAACCATCCAGCGCCGCCACGGCATGACCATGGGCCACTGGCCCTCGTCCTTCGGCATCAGCACCGTGGGCGGCTGGGTGGCCTGCCGGGGCGCGGGCCAGCTGTCCACGCGCTACGGAAAGATCGAGGACATGGTCCACGGCATGGATGTGGTGCTGGCCGATGGCCGCCTCGTCACCGTGGGCGGCTACGCGCGCGCGGCCATCGGGCCGGACCTGCAGCAGCTGTTCATCGGCTCGGAAGGCACGCTGGGCGTGATCGTGCGCATCCGCTTCAGGCTGCACCGCCTGCCCGACCACGGCCGCGCCATCGCCTATGGCTTCGCCAGCTTTGCCCAGGGCCTGGAGGCCTGCCGCCAGATCCTGCAGCAAGGCGCCAACCCCGCCGCGCTGCGGCTGTACGACGCGCTGGAAAGCGGCGTGCAATTCGGCCGCAGCGACCTCAACGTGCTGCTGATCGCCGACGAAGGCGCGCCCGAGATCGTCGATGCCGTCATGGCCATCTGCGAGCGTGTGTGTGCACCCTTGGGTGAACGGCTGGACGGCGCCGCCACCCTGGAGCGCTGGCTGGACACGCGCTACCTGACCGGCAAGAGCGCCGAGGGCTTCAAGAAAGGCCCGGGCTTCGTCGCCGACACGCTGGAGATGTGCGGCCCCTGGAAAGACCTGCCGGCCATCTACGAGGAAGTGGTCGCCGCCCTGCAGGCCATCCCCGGCACCCTGGCCGGCTCGGCCCACCAGTCGCATGCCTATGTGGATGGCGCCTGCCTGTACTTTTCGCTGCGCGGCGAGGTGGCCGTGGACCAGCGCGCCCAGTGGTACCGCGCGGCCTGGGACGCGGCCAACGCCGTGCTGCTGCGCCACGGCGCCACGCTCAGCCACCACCACGGCGTGGGCCTGCTGCGCGCGCCCTACATGCGGCAATCGCTGGGCCCGGCCTTTGCCCTGCTGGAGGCCACCAAGCGCATGCTGGACCCCAAGAACCTGCTCAACCCCGGCAAGCTGGGGCTGGACCTCTGACATGGGCCGCCCGGACAACTCCCTGGGCGCGCGGCTGGCGCGCCGCCCCGTCATCGCCACCCTGTACGGGGCCGAGCAGATGGACGCGCTGCTGGCCAGCCAGGCCGAAGTCGCCATCGTCGCCAACATCGAACTGCGCCGGCTGCGCTCGGTGATCTCCACCATCACCGGGGCGGGCAAGATCGCCATCGTCAACATCGACAGCTGCGACGGCATCTCGCCCGACAAGGGCGGCGTGGACTACCTTGTGGACCTGGGCGCCAGCAGCCTGCTGTCCACGCGCGTGGCCACCATCCAGCGCGCCAACAAGGCCGGGCTGCTGACCATGCAAAAGGTCTTCGTCACCGACCGCTCCACCTGGCCGCGCAGCATCAAGGCCGTGGAGCAGAGCGACCCCAACCTCGTGCAGATCATGCCCGCCCCCATGCTGGCCCACATCACCGAGGCCGAGCGCCGCATCCTGCCGCCCCTGGTGGCCTCGGGCTTCGTCTGCAGCCAGGAGCAGGTCCAGCAGGCGCTGGGCGGTGGTGCGATTGCGGTGTCTACCAGCGACAGTGGGCTGTGGTGAGGTGGGCCCTAGGCCGTGCGCGACGCGGCCGGCCCGCGCGCCTCTACCCAGCGGAACAGCGGCGCCACCAGCAGCAGCACGGCGATCAGCCGGCAGACCTGGAAGGCCGTGACCACGGGCACGCCCAGCTGCAGCACCTTGGCGGTGATGGCCATCTCGGTGATGCCGCCCGGCGAGGTGCCCAGCAGCAGCGTGACCCAGGGCAGGTCCACGGCCAGGTGCAGCAGCCAGGCAAATCCCGCGCAGATCGCCATGAGCCCCACGGTGCCCACGGCCACGGAACCCAGCCAGCGCGGCGCGGTGTGCAGGAATTCGCGCTTGAAGCGCACGCCCAGGCTGATGCCGATCACCAGCTGCGCCGCATTGACCAGGGCCTGGGGCACGGCCGACAGTTCCTGGCCGCACATGGTCAGCAGCATGGACACCAGCAGCGCGCCCAGGAACCAGGGGTTGGCCCGCTTGAGCCGGTCCATGGCCCAGGCGCCCAGTCCCGTGAGCACGGCCAGCAGCGCCAGCCCCGGCCATTCGACGATGCGGATGCTGGGCGGCGTCAGCCCCTCCAGGCCGTGCAGGCCGCTCCACTGCAGCGCAAACGGAATGCTCACGGTGACGATGACCAGGCGCAGGCTGTGGCTGGCCGCCACCAGGTCGGTGCGCGCGTTCTCGCGCTCGGCCAGCAGCGTCATTTCAGAGGCCGCGCCAATGGCGCCCGCGAAGTAGGTGGTGGCGCGCATCTCGCCAGCCGGTATCTGCGGCATGCGCGGCGCATGCACGCGGTACAGCCAGGCGCCGAAGCCCCAGCCCAGCAGCAGCGCCCAGACGATGGCCACGGCAATCGCCCACCACAGCCCCGCGATCAACTGCACCACGGCCGGCGTGAAATACAGGCCCAGCGAGGCGCCGATGATCCACTGCCCGCCGTTGCGCAGCCGGCCCGCGCTGGCCGTGGGCGCGCCCAGGATGGAGGCCAGCGAGGTAGCGATCAGCGGCCCCAGCATCCAGGGCAGCGGCGTGCGCAGCCACAGGCACAGCTGGGCGGCGGCAAAGGCGCCCAGCAGGGTCAGTGCGATGCGAAGCAGGAAAATGGGGCGGCGCTCGGGCATGGCAGGCGAGGCGGGGCAGGTTCAAAGCCTGCGAGTATCGCCGCGCCGGCTCCCGCGCGCTGCCGGCGGCGCTATCTCCGTGACAGGTCTGCGCCGCGCCGCACGGCCATCTCACGGCCCATGGCCGCCTGCGTTGCCTCTGGCAGCAGGCCGCGCGCCTGCGGGTAGGCCAGCCGCTCTTCATTCTCGACATGGCTGGCATAGCAGGCCGCGAAGCGTTCGAACACCTCCTCGTCAGCCGCGCCAAAGCCCTGGGACCGCCCCTCGGCCATGTCCAGCAGCGGCTGGCGCGCCAGCGCCCAGTCGGCGCTCATCAGGCCGTGCTCGCGCTGCAGGCGCTGCACCAGGGCCACGGTCTGCGCATCGCCCTGCTCCAGCAGCGGCGGGAAGACATGAAGCTCCTCATCCTCATGGTGCAGCGGCGCCGCCTGGTCGAAGTAGCGCAGGATGTCGCGCGCCGCCTGGCGTGCGCTGTCGTCGCAACCTTTGGTCTGGAGATGCACACGCAGCCGGTCCAGCAGCGCCAGCATGCGCAGCACGCGCTCGTGGCAGGCTTCGAGCATCTCGAAGGGCTGGTCGAAGTCCGTGCCGGGCGCGCGCCAACCGGGCACGGCATCGCCCTGCGGGCGCGGGGCCACGAACACTTTCATCCACAGCTCCCCAGATGGCCGCAGGCCGTGCAGTACTCGCAGCCGTCCTTGCGGATCACGGCATGGGCGCCGCATTCCTCGCATTTGCGGCCGGCCATGACCATGGGGTCGGTGGCCAGGGCCTCGGGCTCGGGCAGCGGCGATGGCGCGGGCGGCGCGCCGCTGCCGCGCCGGGCCAGGATGTTCTGCACCGCATAGGCGATGGCGGCCACCTCGGAGTCGTGCCACATGGGCACGCGCGTGCCGTCGTCGCGCTGGTGGGTGCCCAGGCGCACAGGGCCCCGGTCCCAGGCCACCTTGCGCATATCGCTGAGGGCGCGCTCCAGGAAGCCGCCGCGCGCGGCCAGTGACAGCAGGCGCATGCTGGAGGTCACCCATTGCTGGGACTCGCCGCTCTGGCCCACGGGCATGAAGAATTCGATGGCGCGGTCCACCGTGCGGCCATCGGGCAGGACCACGGGCAGGAAGGAGACGACCAGGTACAGGCGCTTGGGGCCTTGCTGGGTCCAGTACTCGATCTTCTCGGCCACGGCGTCCAGCGCGCCCTGCGGGCGGCTTTCTATCACGGTGCGCAGGGGGTCGGGTGCGGAAGCCGCGGCCCCTGCCGGCGCGGGGGAGGCCGGCTTTTCAGCAGATTCGGGCGCATGGGTCTCGAGCACGGCGCCCAGGATGGTGTTGGGCCGGTAGGTGGCCAGGCCCTTGAGGCCTGCCTTCCAGGCCTGTCGGTACAGGTCCTTGAAGTCCTCGTAGGGATAGTCGGCGGCCACGTTGACGGTCTTGGAGATCGCCGTGTCCACGAAGGGCTGCACGGCCTGCATCATGGCGATGTGGCCGGCCGCAGGCATCTGCAGCGCGCTGACGAAGTAGTCGGGCAGCTGCTGCACGTCGCCGCCCAGCGAGCGGTACAGGCGCCAGGCATGGTCTTCGACCGCGTACTCGGCGCTGCCGCCATCGGCCGTGCGTTTCTTGCGCTTGTAGGTCCAGGAGAACGGCGGCTCTATGCCGTTGGAGGCGTTGTCGGCAAAGGCGAGGCTGACCGTGCCCGTGGGCGCGATGGACAGCAGGTGGCTGTTGCGTATGCCGTGCGTGCGTATGCGCTGGCGCAGCGCATCGGGCAGGCGGCTGGCGAAGGTGCCTTCGGCCAGGTAGCCATCGGCGTCGAACTTGGGGAAGGCCCCCTTCTCGCGCGCCAGCTCCACCGAGGCGCCATAGGCCGCATCGCGCATGCGCTCGGCAATGCGCGCGGCCATGGCCCGGCCCTCGGGCGCGTCGTAGCGCAGGCGCAGCATGGCCAGCGCATTGCCCATGCCGGTGAAGCCCACGCCGATGCGCCGCTTGGCCTCGCTTTCCTCGCGCTGCTGCGGCAGCGGCCACCAGGTCAGCTCCAGCACGTTGTCCAGCGCACGCACCTGCACGGCCACGGCGCGCTCGAAGGCCTCGAAGTCGAACGCAGGCTCGCCCGCGAAGCCGAACGGATGGCGCACGAAGCGCGTGAGGATGACGGGGCCGAGGTCGCAGCAGCCGTAGGGCGGTAAGGGTTCTTCACCGCAAGGATTCGTCGCCGCGATCTCCTCGCAGTAGCGCAGGTTGTTGTCGTCGTTGATGTGGTCCAGGAAGAGGATGCCGGGCTCGGCGAAGTCGTAGGCCGAGCGCATGATGGTGTCCCACAGCGTGCGGGCGGGCAGGGTCTGGTAGACCCACTGGCCGTCGGCGCGCTGGTGGGCACCCTGCTCCAGCAAGGCGGTGCCGGGGCGGGCGCGGTGCACCAGGTGCCAGGGCTGGTCTTCGGCCACGGCTTGCATGAAGGCGTCGCTGACGCCGACCGAGACGTTGAAGTTGTTCCAGCGGCCCGGCGTGCGCTTGGCGGTGATGAATTCGAGCACGTCGGGGTGGTCGATGCGCAGTACGCCCATCTGGGCGCCGCGCCGCGCGCCTGCGCTTTCCACGGTGGCGCACGACTGGTCGAAGACGTTGATGTAGCTGCACGGGCCCGAGGCCAGCGAGGCGGTGGCGCGCACCTCGGCGCCGCGGGGGCGGATGCGCGAGAAGTCGTAGCCCACGCCGCCGCCGCGGCGCATGGTTTCGGCGGCTTCGCGCAGGGCTTCGTAGATGCCGGGGTAGCCGCCGTCGTCCACGCCCTGGATGCAGTCGCCCACGGGCTGCACGAAGCAGTTGATCAGCGTGGCCTGCAGGTCGGTGCCGGCCGCGCTCATGATGCGCCCTGCGCCTATGGCGCCGGCCTGCAGGTTGGCCAGGAACAGGGCCTCGCATTCGGCGCGGCGCGCCTCGGGCTCGACCGAGGCCAGGGCGCGGGCCACGCGGGCGTAGAGCTCGCCCACGCCGGTCTCGCCGTCCTTGAGGTATTTCTCGCGCAGCACATCGAGGCTGATGGGCTGCAGATCCGCCGCGTCCTGCGCGCGGCCCAGGTTTTCGCGATGCATTGGCATGGCTCCCGTGTTGACTTGCCTGCCGCCGTCCCTGGCACTTGCTCGGGCCTCAGTCGACAAGCACTTGTCCATCATGCTCCACGTAGGGCGGGTACGGCCCGGTGCCGCTGTGCGGAGCTTGAGATGCCGCAACAAAGCGGCCGGTCTGGACATCGAAGACATGGACTTCGCCATCTTCGATGACATAGTGCCATCCGTGCAGGCTGAGCTGCCCGGCCTCTACCCGCGATCGCACCATGGGATAGTCCATCAACCGTTCGAGCTGCAGCACGACGGCGCGCTGCTCGGTGCGGCGCAGCGCCTCGGGGCCGGCCTGCACGGGCAGCACGGCCTCGCGGCCCAGGTCCAGCCAGCGCTGCAGGTTGCGCGCCTCGGGCGAGACTTCTCCATACAGGGCCTTGATGGCTCCGCAGTGGCTGTGGCCGCAGACCACGATGCGGCTGACCTGCAGGTTGAGCACGGCGAATTCGATGGCCGCCGCCGTGCCGTGGTGGCCGTGCGATCCGTCGTATGGCGGCACGAAGGCGCCCACGTTGCGCACCAGGAACAGCTCGCCCGGCGGCGCCCCCGTGAGCAGGTAGGGAACGAGGCGCGAGTCCGAGCAGCCGATGAACAGCGTGGTCGGGTGCTGGCCCTCTTCGACCAGGGTGCGGAACTGCGCGCGGTACTGCGGGAAGGCGTGCTCGTGGAAGCGCCGCAGGCGCAGCAGCAGTTCATCGTCGGGCATGGGCACTTCCTCGGCTATTGCACCAGCGGCGAGTCGGCCGCAGCGATGCGCACGCCCACCACTTCGGACTGGCCGGCCAGCAGTTGCAGGTACTGGTGGAGCGCGCTCACCCAGGTCTGCTGGTGCAGGGCCTGGGCGACGGCCGGGCGCGCCTGCCGCCAGTCGGGCAGAACGCCCGCCTCGCGCGCGCAGACCTCGACCACGTGCAGGCCGAAGCGGCTGTGCACCAGGCGCGGCAGCACGCCGATTTCCTGGGAGGCAAAGACATCGCGCGCGAATTCGGGCGCGCAATCGCTGCGGCCCAGCCAGCCCAGTTCGCCGCCGTGCTGGCCGCTGGGGCAGTTGGACCATTGGCGCGCGGCCTCGGCAAAGCGCAGGCCGCCGTCGTCGGCGCAGCGCAGCTCGATCAGCAGGGCCTCGGCCCGCTGGGTGAGGGCACGCACGTCCACGCCAGGCGTGACGGCAAACAGCACGTGGCGCAGGCGCACGCGCTCGCCCTGGGCGAAGCGCGCGGGGTTGGCATCGAAGTGGCGGCGGCAGGCGTCCTCGCCGGGCTCGGGCAGGTGCAGCGATTGCTCCAGCAGCTGCTCTATGGCCTGGGAGGCGCGCTCGCTGATGACGCCGTCGTCGCCGGCCGCATCATCGGCGCCCAGCAGGCCTTCGCGCTGGGCCGCCTGGCGCAGCAGCTCGGTGCAGGCGCGCTGGCGCAGTTCGCGCTCGGGCGGGCGCTGTCCGGGTGCGTGCAGCGGCGTGGCGTTGATGCGGGCCACCTCGGCCCCGGCCTCGCCCACGGGCTGGAAGGCGGGCACTTCGGGAATCGCCGGGAGACCCCCCATCGGGGCAGAAGAAGAAGAAGAAGAAGAAGGGGCAGAAGACGCGCAGCCGCAGTGGCCGCCGCCCGATCCGTTGCATCCATGTTCCATGTCGATCTCCTCAATGGCCGGGCTTGGCGTCACGGCGTGCCGCTGATGCGGGCAGGCCCAGGCGGCGCGAGCGCACCAGCTGGTAGGGGCGCAGCAGGTAGACCAGGGTGCCGAAGCCGCTCCAGACGTGGACCAGGCGCGTGAAGGGGAAGACCAGGAAGATGCTCATGCCCAGGAACATGTGGGCCTTGAACACCCAGCCGGCATCGGCCAGCAGTTCGGCAGCGCCGCCACGGAAGGTGACGATGCGCTGCGCCCATTCGGCCAGGGCCATCATCATGGAGCCGTCCATATGCCTTGCCGACAGCGGTATGGTGGCCAGGCCCAGCAGCAGCTGCAGCCACAGCAGCCAGAGGATGGCGATGTCGCTGAACCTGGAGTTGGCGCGGATGCGCACGTCCGACAGCCGGCGGTGCAGCAAGATGGTGAGGCCGATGAAGCCCAGCGTGCCCGCGATGCCGCCGCTGACCATGGCCAGCAGCTGCTTGGCGCCTGCGGCCATGAAGGGCTCGTAGACGAAGTGCGGCGTGAGCATGCCCACGGTATGGCCGAAGAACAGGAACAGCACGCCGATGTGGAACAGGTTGCTGCCCCAGCGCAGGCTGCCGCTGCGCAGCAGCTGCGATGAATCGCTCTTCCAGGTGTACTGGTCGCGGTCGAAGCGCAGCCAGCTGCCGATGAAGAACACGGCCAGGCAGATGTAGGGGTAGAGGCCGAAGAGCAGGTGGTCTATCCAGGAGGGGGTCATGTCAGGCTCCTTTGGCGGGGTCCTTGGGCTTGGGGCGCCGCCGTGCGGCGCACGAAATGCACGGGCTGCTCGGTGCCGGGGCGGGATTTGCCCTGGCTGCTGCAGCCGTCGAAGGCGGCGGGTTCGGCCCAGGCTTCGTCCATGGCGGGCTCGGGGCGGATTTCCACGCGTTCGGCCCTGTGGCCGGTGATCTCCAGCACGGCCGCGATCACGCTGGCGTAGGGGCTGTCGCGCCGCGCCAGCGCCGTGAACAGGGCGTTGAGGATGTGGGCCATCTCGCCCAGGAATTCACGGGCGATGGCCGGCGGCTGGGTGGAGGCGAACTCCAGCACCACGGCCAGGTGGTCGGGCAGTTCGTCGGCCTCGAAGGCAAGGCCCGCGCGCTCGTAGGTCTGCTGCAGGTCGATCAGCGCCGGGCCCCGGTCGGCCGAGTCGCCGTGCACATGCTCGAACAGGTGCAGCGAGGTCTGGTGGCCCCGGTCGAAGGTGTCCACGTAGCGGGCCTCGGCCTCGAAGGGGTCCATGGCCTGCAGCTGCTCGGCCAGCTGCTGCAACTCGCGCAGCCGCGCGGGCGCCACGGATTGCTCCAGGCGCAGGGCGTCGATCAGGCCCGGCAGCAGGGCGCGCAGCTCGGCGCCGGGGTAGCCGATGAGGCAGGCCAGCGCGCGCAGCGTCAGGCGCACGGGTGTGGATGTGTTGTGATTGAACATGGCGGCAGTCCTCACATTTGCGCGCGGATGGGGATGGTGCGCGGCTTCTTGCCGCCGAACAGGCTGGCGTCGGTGCTGCCGTCGGAGCAGCCGTTGCCGAACGAGAAGCCGCAGCCGCCGCGCAAATCGAACGCGCTTTCGGCGTATTCGCGGTGGGCCGAGGGGATGACGAAGCGGTCCTCGTAGTTGGCGATCGCCATGGTCTGGTACATGTCCTCGACCTCGTCCACCGTCAGTCCCGCGTACTGGAGCACGGCCAGGTTCTGTTCCTGGTCCACGTGCTTGCTGCGCTGGTACGCGCGCATGGCCAGCATGCGCTCGAGCGCGCGCACCACGGGCGTGGTGTCGCCGGCGGTGAGCAGGTTGGCCAGGTACTGCACGGGGATGCGCAGCTGCGAGACATCGGGCAGGTCGCCATTGATGGGGCTGCGGCCGACACTGTCGAGATGCCCGGCGTTCGCCGCCGAGGTGATGGGCGACAGCGGCGGCACATACCAGACCATGGGCAGGGTGCGGTACTCGGGGTGCAGCGGCAGGGCCACCTTCCAGTCCACGGCCATCTTGTAGACGGGGCTGGACTGGGCGGCCTCGATCCAGGCGTCGGGGATGCCGTCGATGCGGGCCTGGCGGATGACCTCGGGGTCATTGGGGTCCAGGAAGATGTCCAGCTGCGCCTGGTAGAGGTCGCGGTCGCGCTCCACGCTGGCCGCCTCCTCGATGCGGTCGGCGTCGTACAGCAGCACGCCCAGGTAGCGGATGCGGCCCACGCAGGTTTCGGAGCAGACGGTGGGCTGGCCGGCCTCGATGCGCGGATAGCAGAAGATGCATTTTTCGGCCTTGCCGCTTTGCCAGTTGTAGTAGATCTTCTTGTAGGGGCAGCCCGAGACGCACATGCGCCAGCCGCGGCACTTGTCCTGGTCGATGAGGACGATGCCGTCCTCCTCGCGCTTGTAGATCGATCCCGAGGGGCAGGACGCCACGCAGGCCGGGTTCAGGCAGTGCTCGCACAGGCGCGGCAGGTACATCATGAAGGTGTTCTCGAACTGGCCGTAGATGTCCTTCTGGATCTGCTCGAAGTTCACGTCATGGCTGCGCTTGCTGAATTCGCCGCCCAGGATTTCCTCCCAGTTCGGACCCCATTCGATCTTCTCCATGCGCTGGCCCGAGATCAGGCTGCGTGCGCGCGCCGTGGGCGCGGCCTTGCTTTCCCTGGCCGACTGCAGGTGCTCGTAGTCGTAGGTGAAGGGTTCGTAGTAGTCGTCGATCTGGGGCAGGTTGGGGTTGGCGAAGATGCGCATCAACAGGCTCCACTTGCCGCCCTGGCGGGGCGCGATGGAGCCGTCCGTGCGGCGTATCCAGCCGCCGTTCCACTTGGCCTGGTTTTCCCACTCGCGCGGGTAGCCGATGCCGGGCTTGGTCTCGACGTTGTTGAACCAGGCGTATTCGACGCCGGGGCGGCTGGTCCAGACGTTCTTGCAGGTGACGGAGCAGGTGTGGCAGCCGATGCACTTGTCCAGGTTCAGCACCATGCCGATCTGTGCGCGGATTTTCATCGTGTTTCTCCTTGTTGTTCAGGCATGGGCGGCCGCGCCGGCCGGAGCTTCGTCATCCAGCCAGTCGATGCGGCGCATCTTTCGGACCAGGACGAACTCGTCGCGGTTGGTGCCGATGGTTCCGTAGTAGTTGAAGCCGTAGCTGTACTGCGCGTAGCCGCCTATCATGTGGGTGGGCTTGAGCACGATGCGCGTGACCGAGTTGTGGATGCCGCCGCGCGTGCCGGTGATCTCCGAGCCCGGCGTGTTGATGGTCTTCTCCTGCGCGTGGTACATCATCACCATGCCCGGCTTGACGCGCTGGCTGACCACGGCCCGCGCCGCGATGGCGCCGTTGGCGTTGTACAGCTCCACCCAGTCGTTGTCGGCGATGCCGGCGCTCTTGGCGTCGTCCTCGCTGAGCCAGACGATGGGGCCGCCACGCGCCAGCGTGAGCATCATCAGGTTGTCGCCATAGGTGGAGTGGATGCCCCACTTCTGGTGCGGCGTGATGAAGTTCAGCGCGATCTCGGGGTGGCCGTTGGGCTTTTGGCCCTGCACTTCCTGCAGCGCCTTCATGTGCACGGGCGGGCGGTAGCTGACGAAGCCTTCGCCGAAGTCGCGCATCCACGGATGGTCCTGGTAGAACTGCTGGCGGCCGGTGAGGGTGCGCCATGGGATCAGCTCATGCACGTTGGTGTAGCAGGCGTTGTAGCTGACCTTCTCGCTTTCCAGGCCCGACCAGGTGGGCGAGCTGATGATCTTGCGCGGCTGGGCCTGGATGTCGCGAAAGCGGATCTTCTCGTCCTCGCGGTGCAGGGCCAGGTGGGCGTGTTCGCGCCCCGTCTGCTTCGACAGCGCCTCCCAGGCCTTGACGGCCACGTGGCCGTTGGTCTCGGGCGCCAGCATCATCACCACCTCGGTGGCGTCGATGTCGGTGACGATGCGCGGGCGGCCCTGGCTCACGCCTTCCTCGCGCACCAGGCCGTTGAGCTCGCCCAGCTGCTCCACCTCGGTCTCGGTGTTCCAGCCGATGCCCTTGCCGCCGTTGCCCAGCCTGTCCATCAGCGGGCCCAGGGCCGTGAAGCGCTTGTAGAGGTTGGGATAGTCGCGCTCGACCACGGCAATCTGCGGCGCGGTCTTGCCGGGGATCAGGGCGCACTCGCCCTTCTTCCAGTCGCGCACGCCATCGGGCTGGGCCAGCTCGGCGGGGGTGTCGTGCATCAGCGGCGTGAGCACCACGTCCTTTTCCACGCCCAGGTGGCCCACGCAGACCTCGCTGAAGGACTTGGCGAAGCCCTTGTAGATCTCCCAGTCGCTCCTGGCCTGCCAGGCCGGGTCCACGGCCGCCGACAGCGGGTGGATGAAGGGGTGCATGTCGCTGGTGTTGAGGTCGTTCTTCTCATACCAGGTGGCCGTGGGCAGGACGATGTCCGAGTACAGGCAGGTGGTGCTCATGCGGAAGTCCAGCGTGACCAGCAGGTCCAGCTTGCCTTCGGGCGCCTTGTCGTGCCAGCGCACTTCCTGCGGCTTGGCCGAATGGCCGGCGCCGGGCCGCCCCAAGCCGGCCGCCCCCTGGGGGGAGGCGCGCAGCGCATCGGGGGGGTCTTGTTCTCCAAGGTCTTTTCCTTGCACGCCGTGCGTGGTGCCCAGCAGGTGCTTGAGGAAGTACTCATGGCCCTTGCCCGAGCTGCCCAGGATGTTGGAGCGCCACACGAACATGTTGCGCGGCCAGTTGGCCGGGTGGTCGGGGTCCTCGCAGCTCATGGACAGCGAGCCGTCCTGCAGGGACTGCACCACGTGGTCCTTCACGTCCAGGCCCTGGGCCTGGGCGTCGCGCACCAGCTGCAGCGGGTTGGCCTGCAGCTGCGGCGCACTGGGCAGCCAGCCCATGCGCTCGGCGCGCACGTTGTAGTCGATCATGGCGCCGCCGTACTGGCTGCGGTCGGCCAGCGGGGACAGCACCTCTTCCACGCCCAGCTTCTCATAGCGCCACTGGTCGGTGTGGGCGTAGAAGAAGCTGGTGGAGTTCATCTGGCGCGGCGGGCGCAGCCAGTCCAGCGCAAAGGCCAGCGCGGTCCAGCCGGTCTGCGGGCGCAGCTTTTCCTGGCCCACGTAGTGCGCCCAGCCGCCGCCGCTCTGGCCTATGCAGCCGCACAGCATCAGCATGTTGATGATGCCGCGGTAGTTCATGTCGCAGTGGTACCAGTGGTTCATGGCCGCGCCGATGATGACCATGGACTTGCCGCGCGTCTTCTCGGCGTTGTCGGCGAACTGGCGCGCAATGGCGATCACCTGGTCACGCGGCACGCCGGTGATCTTTTCCTGCCAGGCCGGGGTGTAGGGCGCATCGGCGTCATAGCCGCCATCAGCGCCCTCGCCGTCCAGGCCGCGGTGGATGCCGTAGTTGCCCGCCAGCAGGTCGAACACGGTGGCCACGATGGCCTCCTCGCCGTCCAGCACCATGCGCGAGACGGGCACGCGGCGCAGCAGCACGTCCGTGCCCTGCTCGTTGGCGTCGAACCCCGGCGACTGCAGGCCGCCGAAGTAGGGGAAGGCCACGTCGGCCACTTCACTGTCCACGCCCTGGCCATCCAGCACCGAGAGCTTGAGCTGCACGTCATTGCCCGTGCGCGCCTCCTTGGATTCGAGGTTCCACAGGCCCTCGTCGGCACGGCCGGCCTCGCCCCAGCGAAAGCCGATGGAGCCATTGGGCAGGGCCACGCCGCCGTCCTCGCCGTAGGCCACGGTCTTCCATTCGGGGTTGCTGTCCTGGCCCAGGTGGCCGTCGAAGTCGCTGGCGCGCACATAGCGCTCGGGCACCAGGGCCGTGCGGCCATCGGGCAGTTGCTGGCGCTTGAGGCGGATCAGCAGCGGCAGGTCGGTGTAGCGGCGCGCATAGTCCTCGAAATAGGCCGGGCGGCCGCGCTCGCCGAAGTAGAATTCCTTGAGGATGACGTGGCCCATGGCCATGGCCACGGCCGCATCCGTGCCCTGCTTGGGGTGCATCCACAGGTCGGCCAGCTTGGCGACCTCGGAGTAGTCGGGCGTGACGGCCACGACCTTGGCGCCCTTGTAGCGGACCTCGGTGAAGAAGTGGGCGTCGGGGGTGCGCGTCTGGGGCACGTTGGAGCCCCAGGCGATGATGAAGTTGGAGTTGTACCAGTCGGCGCTCTCTGGCACGTCGGTCTGCTCGCCCCAGGTCTGGGGGCTGGCCGGCGGCAGGTCGCAGTACCAGTCGTAGAAGCTCATGCACACGCCGCCGATCAGGCTCAGGTAGCGGCTGCCTGCGGCATACGAGATCATGGACATGGCCGGAATCGGCGAGAAGCCGATGATGCGGTCCGGCCCGTGCTTCTTGATGGTGTAGACGTTGGCCGCCGCGATCATGCGGTTGACCTCGTCCCAGCTGCTGCGCACGAAGCCGCCCAGGCCGCGCTGCTTTTGCCACTCGCTGCGCGCATCCGCGTTCTCGACGATGGCGGCCCAGGCATCGACCGGGCTCCTGGCCACGGCCAGGGCAGCGCGCCAGTGCTTGAGCAGCCGGCCGCGCACCATGGGGTATTTGACGCGGTTGGCGCTGTACAGGTACCAGCTGTAGCTGGCGCCGCGCGCGCAGCCGCGCGGCTCGTGGTTGGGCAGGTCGGCGCGCGTGCGCGGGTAGTCGGTCTGCTGGGTCTCCCAGGTCACGATGCCGCCCTTGACGTAGATCTTCCACGAGCACGAGCCCGTGCAGTTCACGCCGTGCGTGGAGCGCACCACCTTGTCATGCGCCCAGCGGTCGCGGTAGGCGTCTTCCCAGGTGCGGTCCTCGCCCGTCACCTGGCCATGGCCGTTGGAGAATTCCTGCCGGGGCAGGGAGAAGTAGGAAAGCTTGTCCAGAAAATGGCTCATCGCGGGACTCCTTGTTGTTCGTTGCGGTGCGTTGCTGTTCGGTGCAGTGGTGCCTGCGGTCCGGTGCTCAGCAGGGCATCTCGGCGTTCCTGCGCGCGTAGTACCACCAGGTCACGCCCACGCACAGCACATAGAAGGCGGCAAACACCCACAGCGCCAGCTCGGGCCCGCCCGTGGCGGCGATGGAACTGCCGTAGCTCTTGGGGATGAAGAAGCCGCCGTAGGCTCCCAGCGCGCCCGCAAAGCCCAGGGCGGCCGCGCCTTCGGTATTGCCCTCCTTGAGGGCATGGGCCTGGGCTTGCTCGCTGGGATGGGCGCCCAGCTCGCGCTGCTTGAGCGCCAGGAAAATCGCCGGGATCATGCTGAAGGTCGATCCGTTGCCGATGCCCGTGGTCAGGAACAGCACCAGGAACATCAGGAAGAAGCCCATGAAGCTGCCCTCGGCAGGGCCCAAGCCCAGCGCGTAGCCGCCGCTGCCCTTGGGCAGGAAATACAGCACGCCCACCACGGCCACGGCCATGACGAGGAAGTTCCAGAACGTCACGCGCGCGCCGCCCGCCTTGTCGGCCAGCCAGCCGCCAAAGGGCCGCGACAGCGCGCCCAGCAGCGGGCCCAGCCAGGCATAGGCCAGCGGATTGACCGCCGGGAACTGGCTCTTGATCAGCAGCGGAAAGCCGGCGGCAAAGCCGATGAACGAGCCGAAGGTGCCCAGGTACAGCAGGCACATCACCCAGTTGTGCTTGCGCCGGAAGATGGCGGCCTGGGCCGCGAAGCTGGCCTTGGCGTCGGCGATGTCGTTCATGCCGAACCAGGCGGCCAGCGAGGCGATGGCGATCCACGGCACCCAGATGAAGGCCGCGTTCTGCGCCCAGACCCGGGTGGTCTCGCCGGCCTTGGTGATGGTCTGCGCATCGCCGCCGAAGACGCCGAAGATGCCGGCCGTGATCACCAGCGGGCTCAGGAACTGCACCACCGACACGCCCAGGTTGCCCAGGCCCGCGTTCACGCCCAGGGCCGAGCCCTTGCGCTCCTTGGGAAAGAAGAAGCTGATGTTGGCCATGCTGGAGCTGAAGTTGCCCCCGCCCAGGCCGCACAGCAGGGCCAGGATCAGCATGGTCGGATAGCCGGTGCTGGCGTCCTGCACCGCGTAGCCGATGCCGATGGCCGGGATCAGCAGCGAGGCCGTGGACAGCGCCGTCCAGCGGCGCCCGCCCATCAGCGGCACCATGAAGGAATAGAAGATGCGCAGCGTGGCGCCCGACAGCGCGGGCGCGGCCGCAAGCCAGAACAGCTGGTTGGTGGAGTAGGTGAAGCCCAGCGCGGGCAGGTTCACGGCCACCACGCTCCAGACCTGCCAGATGGCAAAGGCCAGGAACAGGGCGGGCACCGAGATCCAGAGGTTGATCCTGGCGATGGCCTCGCCCTCGCGCTCCCAGAACTGTTTGTCCTCGGGGCGCCAGAGGGTCAGCACGCTGCCGGGGCGGCTGCGCGCGGATGCCTTTGCGGCGGTCTTGGTGTTCGCATGCATGTGCAACTCCTGCGGTTCAGCGCGCGGCCGGCTGCACATCGCTGTGGCCGCCGTGGCTGTTGAGCACGTCGGTGCGGCGCACCTCGGTGAAATACATCCAGATCAGCGATACCCAGACCACGCCGTACAGCAGCATGAAGGCGCTGGAGCGGATGCCCGTCCAGTCCAGCAGCACGCCGAACAGGATGGGCAGGATGAAGCCGCCCATGCCGCCGGCCAGGCCCACGATGCCGCTGATGGCGCCGATGTTTCCGGGGTAGTCGTCGCTGATGTACTTGAAGACGCTGGCCTTGCCGAAGGCCATGGCAATGCCCAGCACGAACATCAGCGCGGTGAAGGCATAGACGTTCAGGCCCAGGTGAAAGCGGGTGCTGCCCTCGGTGGTGAGCACCGTGAAATCGGTCTGCGGATAGGACAGCAGGAACAGGCAGATCCAGCACACCCACAGCACCCACCAGGTCACGCTGTGTGCGCCGTACTTGTCCGACAGCCAGCCGCCGATGGCGCGCAGCACGCCGCCCGGCAGTGAAAAGCAGGCCGCCAGCAGGGCCGCCACGCGGATGTCCAGGCCGTACTCGCCCACGTAGTACTGCACCATCCACAGGCTCAGCGCCACATAGCCGCCGAAGACGATGCTGTAGTACTGGCAGTACTTGAGCACGCGCGGGTCCTTGAGCGCCTTCAGCTGGTCGCTGAAGCGCACGTTGCTGGGCACCAGGTGGGCCGGGTCGCTGTGGCTGAACAGCCAGAACAGCACCAGTGCGCCCAGCATGATGGCCGCATAGGCATGCGGCACGGCGGCCCAGCCGAAGGCCACCAGGATCACCGGCGCCACGAACTTGTTGACCGCCGCGCCCGAGTTGCCCGCGCCATAGATGCCCATGGCCATGCCCTGGCGCCCCTTGGGAAACCAGCGTGCCACATAGGGCGTGCCCACCGAGAACGAGCCGCCCGCCAGGCCCACGAACAGGCCGATGGTCAGGAAGTGCCAGTACTCGGTGGCATAGCCCATCACCCAGATCGCGGGCACGGTGACGGCCATCAGCACCGCCATCACGATGCGCCCGCCGAAGCGGTCGGTCCAGATGCCCAGCGGCACGCGCACCAGCGAGCCCGTGAGCACGGGCATGGCCGTGAGCAGGCCGAACTGCGTGGCGTTCAGATCCAGCATCTTCTTGATGGGGATGCCGATGATGCCGAACATCATCCAGACCATGAAGCAGACCGTGAAGGCCAAGGTGCTGACGGCCAGGACCGACCAGGCCTGGCGGTCGTGGCGTGTGCCTGTGCTGGTGCTCTTGCGGGGGTCGCCCTGTGCGGTGGGCGCTGTGTTTGCCATTTTGTTTTCCTCGTGGGGGCTATGGCTTCCATGGTCCCGCGCGAGGGCCGCGCCGCACATCCGCCAGCCGTACGCTCGGACAAGGCGGAAGAACTAGGAGCGCGCAGGCGGGCCTAGTTCCAAAGAACTATCGAGGACAAAAAGGCTTGACGCAGATCAGGAGCGGCGGCCGAAGACCGATTTCGGGCTGCGCCCGTAGAACCGCGCAAATGCCGCACTGAAGTTCGACGGATGGGCATAGCCCACCTGCCAGCCGGCCTGGGCGACCTGGCAGCCGGTCTCCAGCAGCGCCCAGGCGCGGCGCATGCGCAGCTCCAGCAGCAGGGCCTGGGGCGTGGTGCCGAAGACCGCGCGAAAGCCCTGCTTGAGGCGGTGCTCGCCCAGGCCCACGGCGGCGCTCAGGTAGGCCAGGGTCAGCGCGCGGTCCATCTGGGTGGACAGCAGTTCGCGCGCCTGCTCCAGCCGGGCCAGTTCGTCGGCCGACCAGCGCGGTGCCGCCCTGGCCGGCTGCGGCGCAGGCGCGAGGTGCCGCAGCTCCAGCGCGGCCAGGCTCAGCATGGCGATGTGGCGGTCCAGCGCATCGGTGGGCTGGTGTCCGGGTGGTTGGGCCAGGCGCCGCGCCAGCGCCAGGCTGGCCGGCAGGCTGGCGCGGTGGTCCAAGGGCCGCACGCCGGCCGCGCCGTCCACCTGGGTCAGGCGCTGCGAGAGTTCAGGCCCCAGATAGCGGTCGAGCGCCGCGCCCGACAGCAGCAGGCGCAGCTGGCGCACGGTCTGGCCGGCCGCATAGCGGCGCTCGCCCTGGCTGCCGCGAAAGGCTGCCAGCGTGGTCTGCCCCGCGCCGAAGCGCAGTGCCGCACCCGTACGCGCCACAAAGCCCGATTCCCCGGCCAGCCCCAGCGTGATGACCAGGGTGCGGCCCTGGTCCGAGGCATCGGCCTGCACGCTGTCCTCCACCAGGTCGCGCAGCGGGCAGTAGTGCGAGCGCGCCAGCACGATGCCGTCGCCCAGCGTGAAGCGCTCCGCATGGCAGTCGCCCAGCTCGGCGGGCAGGGCATGCCGCGTCCAGCCCGGCGCACAGGGCTGGGGCAAGGCAAGCGAGGAAGGGATGCGGGAGGTCATGTGCGAGGAATGGAGGCGCGCTTCGCATAGGAAATGCTCCGGCGCGCATACGTTTTCAAATGATAGCGATTCTCATCTTCCCTAGCATCGGTCTCCAACGAGATTCCCTTTTGGAGAGGACGAGAAAACCATGGCATTCCCACTTCGCTGGCCGGCCGCGCTGGCCCTGGCCCCCTTCACGGTGGCGGCCCAGGGCCAGGCGCCCGAAGCCACCCTGCCCGAGATCACGGTCACGGTGAACAAGCAGGCCGAGAGCCTGGACGCCGTGCCCGCCAGCGTCTCCGTCTTCGACGGCGCGGCGCTGGAGGCGGCCGGCGTGCGCGGGCTGGACGCGCTGTCCGCCCAGGTGCCGGGCTTTGTGTTCCAGGCCTTCGGCCAGTCGGGCGTGCAGCCGCCCGTGATGCGCGGGCTGACGGCCAACTTCGTGTCGTTCTCCTCGTCCACGCTGCTGCTGGTCGATGGCGTGCCCACGCTCATGGCCCAGGGCTTCGAGCACAACCTGCAGGGCGTGGACCGCGTGGAGGTGCTGCGCGGCCCGCAATCGACGCTGTACGGACGCAATGCCGAAGCGGGCGTGGTCAGCATCGTCACGCGCCAGCCCGGCGACACGCCCTATGCATCGATCAGCGCCGAGGCCGGCAACCACGGCCAGCGCGCGGGCAGCTTCGAGCTGGGCCGCGCCCTGGTGCCGGGCCAGCTCTACATCGGCCTGTCGGGCGAGTGGCGCGCGCAGGACGGTTTCATACGCCAGCAGGCGACGGGAGCGCGCGTGGACGACCGCGAGCGCGCCAGCGGCCGCCTGGCCCTGCGCTGGACGCCCACGGCCGAGACCGAGGCCACGCTGCGCTACGCCCAGCAGCGCTGGGACGACGGCGCCGCGCAATGGGGCAGCATTGCCGCGCCGCGCGCCACGGTGAACTCGGGCACGGACAGCTGGAACCGCTCGCGCGGGCAGACGCTGTCGCTCGATGTCTCGCATCGCTTTGCCTCGGGGCTGCGGCTGCGCTCCATCACCGCGCGCAATGTCTTCGACGACCGCGTGCTGCAGGACACGGACTTCCAGCGCGCCGACCTGCTCCACGTGCGGCGCGACTACCGCCTGGCCACGACCTCGCAGGAACTGCGCCTGGAGGGCGAGGCCGCAGGCCTGTGGAACGCACGCTGGCTGGCCGGCCTGTACCTGGACCGCGACGACCATGACCTGCGCTACGAGCAAAAGCTGCCCGCCGCGCTGATGCGGCCCACGGCCGGGCTCAAGGGCAGCACGGCGGCGCTGTTCACGCACTGGACCGTCCCGCTGTCCGAGCGCTGGACGCTGGCGGCCGGCGCGCGCGTGGAGCGCAACCGCGTGGAACTGGCCCCCGTGGGCGCGGCGGCGCGCAGCGACGACTGGTCGCGCTTGAGCCCCAAGCTCTCGCTGCAATACCAGTGGTCGCCCCAGGGCCAGATCTACACCAGCCTCAGCGAGGGCTACCGCGCGGGCGGCTTCAACGTGTTCTCTCCGGCCATGGGCTATGCGGCCTACGAGCCAGAGACCGTGCGCGCCTGGGAGATCGGCGCCAAGGGCCGGCTGCTGGGGCAGCGCCTGCGCTATGCGGCCTCGGTCTACACCCAGCAGGTGCGCGACATGCAAGTGCAGCAGATGGGCCTGCCGGGCGTGGTCTACATCACCAATGCGGCGCGGGCGCGCTCCACGGGTGCGGACTTCGAGCTGGACTATGTGTTCGGCGGCGGCTGGCAGCTGCAGACCGCCCTGGGCCTGAACCGCACGCGCTTCGGCACGTTCCGCGACGGCGCCGCCGTCTACGACGGCCACCGCAACCCGTTTGCGCCCGACATGACGGCCCATGTGGCCCTGCGCTACGACGCGCCCGGCCGCTGGTGGGCGCAGGCCGCCGTGCAGGGCACGGGCAAGGTCTACCTGGACGCCGCCAACGCCTACCGCCGCCCCGGCTACGGGCTGCTCAACCTGTCGGCCGGCTATGCCCAGGGGTCCTGGGAAATCGCCGCCTACCTGCGCAATGCCGCCAACCGCCGCTACGACGCCGTGGGCTACCTGAATGGTCAGGTCGTGGTCTACAGCCCGCCGCGCGAGTTCGGCGTGCGGCTGACCTGGCGCATGTGACTCCCTTTCGTGAAAAGGACCTTCCGATGAATACACCCCGCCGTGAATCCCCTACCCACGCCCCCTCCCACGCCCTGCAACCGCTGTGGGATCTGGCCGCCGCCCAGGTCCAGGCCGAGGCCCTGGTGCTGGCGCTCGAATCGGGCGCTCTGGACCGGCTGGCCACGCCCCAGACGCCGGCCGAGCTGGCCCAGGCCCAGGGCTGGAACGAGGCCAATACCTCCCACTGGATGGAATTGCTGTGGAGCATGGGCCTCTTGCGGCGCGGCCAGCACGAGCCCGTGAGCTACCTGTTGGCCACCGATGCGCTGCGCTACCTGCACAGCGCATCGCCCGAGTCCTGCGGCGCGGCCTGGCTGTTCCGCCTGCGCTCGCTGCGCCACTCCGCCACGCTGCTGCGCGGCCTGGTCGAGCACGGCCCTGCCGGGGACGGCTCGGCCTGCAGCGCCCCCTTGGCCACGGGCAATGCCGAAGGCTGGGCCGCCGCCGCGCGCGCCCAGATCGGCCAGGAGCAGCGTGCCGTCAGCGTGCCTGCCGCGCTGAACCTGCTGCAGCAGGTTCCCGAGGCCGGCGCCATGCGCCGCATGCTGGACCTGGGCGGCGGCCCCGGCTGGATCGCGCTGGCCCTGCTGCACCAGCAGCCCGCGCTGCAGGCCAGCGTTTTCGACTGGCCCGAGGCCGTGGCCGTGGCGGCGGACAACGCCCGCCAGGCCCGCCTGTCCGACCGCTTCACCGCCCTGGGCGGCAACCTGGCCACGGACGGCATAGGCAGCGGCTACGATCTGGTCTGGTGCTCGTCCGTGCTGCACTTCGTGCCCGATGCGGCAGCCGTGGTCACCAAGGTGTTCGACGCGCTGGCGCCCGGCGGCGTCTTCGTCTGCGCCCATGCCGAGGTGGATGAGACGCCCGAAGCCGCCCTGCGCACCCTGCCCTACTACCTGCCCATGCGCCTGCTGGGCCGCAGCGTGACCCGGCGCGGCGAGCTGCAGGCGCTGCTGGCGCAGGCGGGTTTCGAGCGCATCGAACGCATCGAGTCGCGCGAGTTTCCGATGGCGCCGCTGGCCGTGCTCATTGCCCGCAAGGCCGCGCCATGAAGGCCGCAGCTCCCCGCCCGGTCTGGCTGCTCCAGGCCCTGTTCGGCTGGCTGCACCTGGCGCTCACCGCCCCCAGCGTCTACCTCTGGCTGGGCCTGCCCCTGGTCATGCGCCAGCATGGCTGGTCGGGCACGGCCATCGGCCTGTTCCAGCTGGCGGGCCTGCCCGCGCTGATCAAGTTCGCGCTGGCCGCGCCCGTGGAAGCGCGCAGCGCGAACGGCCAGCCGCGCTACCGCGCCTGGGCGCTGGCCCTGTGCCTGGCTTATGCGGCCGTGCTGCTGGCCCTGGGCTGGCAGCAGTTGCTGGCCGAGCGCCTGTGGCTGTTCGGCCTGGCCTTCGCGGCCGCGCTGGCCGCCACCTGGGCCGACATTCCCGTCAGCGCCCTGGCCATCCGCCTGCTGCCCGCGTCCGAGCGCATGCGCGCCGGGGGCGTGCGCGCAGCGGCGCTGTCGCTGGGCGCCATCGTGGGCGGCGGGATGATGCTGCTCATGCAGGCGAAATGGGGCTGGCGCGTGCCCTTCCTGTGCCTGGCCGGCGCGCTGGCCCTGGGAGCCCTGCTGCTGGCCTGGGTGGTGCGCCATGAGCCCGGGGATGCGCCCTCGCCCCTGCTGCTGCCTGCGCCCAAAGCTGGACTGGCCGCCATGGTCCGCGGCTATGGCGCCCAGCCCGGCGCCTGGCGCTGGACCCTGGTGCTGGTCAGCTACTTTCCCTTCATCGGCGCGGCCTGGTTCTACCTGAAGCCGCTGATGCTGGACCATGGCTTCGCGCCCGCCCAGGCCGCCCTGCTGGCCGGCATGGGCGGCGGCGTGGTGGCTGCGCTGGCGGGCGCAGCCTCGCCCCTGCTCACGCGCCGCCTGGGCACCCGGCGCGCCCTGCCCCTGTATGCAGGCTGCAACGTGGCGGCGCTGGCGCTGCTGGCCGCCGTCATCGCAGCCGGCGCTCCGCCCCCGGGCCTGGTCGCGGCCGTGGCCTGCGTGGCAGCGGCCATGGGCGCCTCCTCGGCCTGCGTCTTCGGACTGATGATGCAATTCGCCCGCCCGCGCTGGCAGGCCTTCGACTACGGCCTGCAGGCCAGCCTGTTCGCCGCCAGCCGCATGCTGGTGCCGCTGGCCGCCGGCGTGGCGCTGGACACCATGGGCGCAGCGGCCATGCTCACCGGGCTGACCGTGGCGGCCGCGCTGGCCTGGGTCTGGGCGCTGCGGTGTGCGGGGGATGGTTGGGCTTCGGCCACAGCGTAGGCCGCTAATCCCGCTGCCGCTCCGACGCATACACCGCCGCCTGCACGCGCGAGCTCAGGCCCAGCTTGCGCAGGATGTGTTGCACATGGATCTTGACCGTGGTCTCGGCAATGTCCAGCGTGCGGGCGATTTCCTTGTTGCTGGCGCCCCGGGAGATCTGGACCAGCACCTCTTCCTCGCGCGGGGACAGCGGCGAGGCCGGGGCCTCGTCCGGCTCGGGCGCCTGGGGCTCAGGCGCGCCCTGGGACTGGAAGGCGGCCACGAGCTTGCCCATCATCTCGGGGCTGACCACGGGTTCGCCGCGCGCGGCGCGGCGCAGGGCCTCGGACAGCAGGTCGCCGTCGATGGTCTTGAGCAGATAGCCCTGGGCGCCGTTGCGCAGCGCGGCCGCCAGGTCCTGGCCGTCCTCGCTCACGGTGAGCATGACGACGCGGCTGCCGGGCGATGCGGCCCGCAGGCCCGCGATGGCATCGACGCCCAGCACGCCGGGCAGGTGGTTGTCCAGCAGGATGACCTGGGGCGCCAGCGCGGGCACCAGGCGCAGGGCCTCGCCCGCGTCGCCGGCCTCGCCGACCACGCGCAGGCCTGCGTCCTGGGCGATGAGGGCGATCAGGCCGCGCCGGAACAGCGTGTGGTCGTCGATGACGAAGACGGAGATGGGGCTGGAGAAGGACATGGGGCGGTCTTTTTCTTGCGGGAGCGTGTCACGCGTTCGAGGGGAGGGCCTGCGCTGGCGCGCCGGCCGAGGCCGACGGCGGCAGCTCGATCAGCACGCGCGTGCCCTCGCCGGGGCGGGAGTGGACATGGACCAGCGCCTGCGCCAGCAGGGCGCGCTCGCGCATGATGCCCAGGCCCACATGCAGCGAGTCCGGCGCAACGTCGGCGGGGACGAAGCCGCAGCCGTCGTCGCAGACTTCGAAGCGCCAGGGGTGGCGCCCCACGCGCAGCTCCACATGCCTGGCACCCGCGTGCTTGCGCACGTTGGACAGCGCCTCCTGCACCATGTGCAGCACCTGGATCTGCACATCGGGCGCCAGCGGCAGGCCCTGGCCCGACATGCTCAGCGAGGTGGCAATGCCCGTCTGGTGCTCGAACTTGGACAGCGTGGCGCGCAGCGCGGCCTCGATGTCCTCGGCGCTGGTGCGCGTGCGGAAATGCACCAGCAGCTCGCGCACGTCGGCATAGCATTCGCGCACGCCCACTTCCAGCTCGCCCAGGCTGCGGTCGCGCGCCTCGTCGCGGCCCTTGGCCACGGCGTCGCGCAGCAGCTGGGTCTGTATCTTGAGAAAGGCCAGCGACTGGGCAATGGAGTCATGCAGCTCGCGCGCGATCAGGCCGCGCTCCTCGGCCACGGCGGCTTCGCGCTCCAGCGCCGTGGCGCGCAGGCTTTCCATGGCGCTGGCCAGGTGGCGCGCCATGGCGGACAGCAGGTCGCGCATGTCGTCCGTGAGCACCACGGTGGAGCGAAAGAACAGGTTGACCTCGCCCAGCAGGCGCTGCTGCAGTTGCACGGGGATGCTGACCACCGTCTGGAAGCCGGCCTCGCGGCAGTGGGGCAGCTGCAGGTCGCTGGCCGGCGTGATGGGGATCACGCGCAGCCGCGCCTGCTCGCGCGGCTGGCCGCACAGGCAGGCGCCCGTGTGCAGGCAGTGCTCCTGCACCGACATGGACTGGGGCAGGCCGTCGCCGGCCAGCAGCACGTAGCGCTCGTTGGCCTCGTCGGACCAGCGCACCGTGGCCGCATCGGCCTGGGCCGCCAGGCGGACCTGGCGCACAAAGCCTTCGGCCAGGGACTGCAGGCTGGCGGCCTCCGACGCCTGCACGCTGACCGCGTACAGCGCCTGCAGCTGCTGGTGCTGCACGTTGAGGCTGGCTGTCTTCTCGCGCACCTTGTCCTCCAGCTCGGCGTGAGAGCTTTGCAGCGACTGGGCCATCAGGTTGAAGCCGGCCGCCAGCTGGCCGAACTCGTCATCCACCTCCACGCTCATGCGCGTGTCCAGGTGTCCGCGGCGCATGCGCTCCAGCGCCGAGCGCAGCTGGCCCACGGGATGCAGCACCAGCCAGTAGCTGGTGGCCATGAAACTCACGGCAGCGATGATGGCCAGCGCCATCAGACACATCTGAAACAGGTGCAGGATGGCCGTCCAGCGCGAGAGCCGGTCCTCGATGGCCTCGACAAAGCCGTCCACCTCGCGCACGAAGGCATCGGCGCTGCCCATGATGGCCTGCGCATCGACATGGTCCTCGGCCTGCCACTGCGTGCGCAGCGCACTCCAGTCGCCGCGTATGCGCTCGTAGCGCGCGCTGACCGCATCGCTCCAGGGCACGAACAGCGGGCGCGACATGTCGCCGCTGCGCAGCAGGTCCAGGCTGGCGTCGAACTGCCGTGCGCGCTCCTGCCACTGCGCCGGCGCCTCGTTCTGGCGCGCCATGGCCATGCGCACCATGCTCATGCGCAGCCGCCCGGCCTCGTTCACCGCCGCCGCACCGCCTTCCAGCTGCCAGGCCACCCACAGCGTGAAACCAATGGAGGCCACGGCCGCGAGCAGGCAGGCTGCGCCCATGAGCAGCAGCTTGGTCGAAAGCGAGGGCTTGCCATGCATGGTTGCACTGTAGCCACGGCACATTTGCGCGTCTTGACCTGAATCAAGCGCCGCCCGTTTGCGCCGTGCCCCCGCCCCGATTCCCAGGATCCTTTCAACTGCCCCCAATGCCCACAGGGCCTATGGGGCCCCCGGGCGAGGCCAGTGTTTAGCATGGGGCCATGCAAGTCCGCTCCCACCTCCGCCCCTTCATCCGCACCCCGCGCCTTGCCGGCCTGGCTGCGGCCGCATTGCTGGCGGCAGCCCTTGCCGGCTGCGCCAGCTCCTCCGCCCCGGCGCGGGACTGGACGCAGCAGTTGCAGCGCTGGTCCGACGCGCCCATCGTGCTGCTGGGCGAGCAGCACGATGCGGTCGCCCACCAGGCCTGGCAGCAGGCCACGGTGGAGCAGTTGGCAAAACAGGAGCGCCTGGCCGCGCTGGTGATCGAGATGGCGCCGCGCACGGGCTCCACGGCCAGCCTGGCACGCGATGCCTCCGAGGACGCGGTGCAGCAGGCCCTGCAATGGCAGGACGCGGCCTGGCCCTGGCCGCGCTACCGCGGCGTGGTCATGGCCGCCGTGCGCGCGGGCGTGCCCGTGCTGGGGGGCAACCTGCCGCGCGCCGACATGAAGCAGGCCATGCGCAACGAGAACCTGGACACCCACCTGCCGCCCGAGGGCTGGCAGCGCCAGCTCGACGCCATCCGCGAAGGCCACTGCGGCCTGCTGCCCGACACCCAGCTGGCGCCCATGGCCCGCATCCAGCTGGCCCGCGACGCCAGCATGGCCGAGGTGGCCAGGGCCGCAGTCAAGCCCGGCAAGACCGTGCTGCTGGTGGCCGGGCGCGGCCACGTGCTGCGCGGCGTGGGCATTCCCACCTGGCTGCCCGAGGCCGCAGGCGCCAAGGTGGCCGTGGCGCAGGCGGGGGAGACATCGGTGGCGCAGGCCTCGGATGTGGATTGGCTGCAGAAGACGGATGCCCTGCCGGCCAAGGACCACTGCGCCGAGCTGCGGGAGAAGTTCAAGAATCCGCCGGCGCCGCGGGCCGATGCGGGCTGAAGCCCGCTGATTCCTGAAGAGGTTGCGGCCGGCCTTGCGACCGGCCGGAAATCAGCGGTAGAAAGCTTCCACGGCGCCCTTGAGCTTGATCAGCAGGGGCTTTCCCTTGCGGTCCACCGTCTTGCCGGCCGGCACCTTGATCCATCCCTCGCTCACGCAGTATTCCTCCACGTCGAAGCGCTCGTTGCCGTTGAAGCGGATGCCGATGTCGTGCTCGAACACGGCGGCCACATGGTGCGGGCTGCGCGGGTCGATGGACAGGTGGTCGGGCAGTGCGGGGCGATCGGCGGGTGCGTTGGCGTCGGTCATGGTCTTGTTCTCGCAAGAGGGTTCTGAAGAAAGCCGGTATTGTCCGCGCAATTCGCAGGCAGGCGCTGGCTGACAGGCTTTGGCGGCAGGCATCGCCATGCGGATGGCGGGCGGGCGTCGTATGCTGCGCTCCATGCTGTCGCCAGAGCAACGTCAAACACTGAAGTCGGCCAAGCGCCTGCCGCTGGCGCTGCTGCTGTTCGTGGCGCTGGGCTTCGTGGCCTCCTCCGTGGCGGCGGGGCACTGGCAGCAGGTGCCGCTGTGGCTGGCCTGCATCAAGGCCGTGACCGAGGCCTCGCTGGTCGGCGCGCTGGCCGACTGGTTTGCGGTGTCGGCGCTGTTCCGGCGCATTCCGCTGCCCCTGGTCGGGCGCCATACGGCCATCATCCCGCGCAACAAGGACCGCATCGGCGAGAACCTGGCGAATTTCGTGCGCGACAAGTTCCTGGACGGCCCTTCGCTGGTGGCGCTGATCGAGCGCCATGATCCCGCGCGCGTGCTGGCCGGCTGGCTGACCACGCCGGCCAACAGCACCCTGCTGGGGCGGCAGGTGGCGCGGCTGGCGCTGGCGGCGCTGGAGATGGTGCAGGACCGTCAGGTGGAGCGCTTTCTGACACAGGCATTCAAGGCCTTGCTGGCCCAGGTGGACCTGCCCCGCGCGGCTGCGGATCTGTTGTCGGGCCTGACCAAGGACGGCCGCCACCAGGCCGTGCTGGACGACGTGTTGGCCCGCGTCAGCGGCGTGCTGCGCGAGGCCGAGACCCATGTGCTGATCGCCCAGACCATCGTGCTGTGGCTCAAGCGCGAGCATCCGCTCAAGGAAAAGATGCTGCCCACGGACTGGCTCAGCGACAAGGGCGCCAGCGCCATTGCGGGCGCGCTCGACAGCCTGCTGCAGGACATTGCCAGCAATCCCGAGCACCACATGCGCAAGGCCTTCGACGCCTCCGTGGACCGGCTGGTCACGCGGCTGCAGTCCGACCCCGCCATGTCCGAGCGCGCCGAGCGGCTGCGCCACTACCTGCTGCACGACGAAAAGCTGGCCGGCTACCTGCGGGCGCTGTGGCTGGGCTTGCGCGCCAAGCTGCAGGCGGACCTGGCCAACGAGCATTCGCAGGTGGCGCGCAAGACCGCCGCCATGGGCCGCTGGCTGGGCCAGTCGCTGGCGCACGACGAGGCGCTGCGCAGCTCCATGAACGAGCGCCTCAAGCGCTGGGCCCAGGCGCTGGCGCCCGATGTCTCGCAGTTCCTGGCCCAGCACATCGCCGATACCGTGCGGCGCTGGGATGCGCGCGAGCTGTCCGAACTGATCGAGCTGCACATCGGCAAGGACCTGCAGTACATCCGCATCAACGGCACCGTGGTCGGCGGTGCCGTGGGGCTGGTGCTGTTCCTGGTCTCCAATGCGGGGCGGCTGTGGGCCTGATCACTGGCCGGCCGGCTGGCCCCGGCCCCACAGCGCAATCACGCGCACATAGGCCAGCTCGGCCAGCAGCTCCACCAGCGTCTGCGTGACGATGACGGCCGGCAGCACGGGAATGGCGCCGGGCACGGCCAGGGCCAGCGGCAGCACGACCAGCGAATTGCGCGTGCCCGCGCTGAACGCGACGGCGCGGCCCGAGGCTGCCGGGAGCCGGAAGGCGCGCGCCACCAGCCAGCCCAGTGCGGGCGCTGCCACCGCAAAGGCCGCATAGACGGGCACCATGCTCCAGGCGGCCTGCGTTGCCGGGCCCAGTTGGGGCAGCACGGAGGCGATCACCACGAACAGCACCAGCGCAGTGGCCGGCACGGGCAGCAGGCCCAGCCATGCCGAGGCGCTGGCGCCGCGCCGGCTGCGGGCCGCCCACAGCTGCGTGGCAGCGGCCAGGGCCAGCGGCACGGCGATCAGCCACACGAACGCATGCAGGAAAGGCCCCGCCTGCACCAGCCGCGCCGCATCGTCGCCCAGGAACAGGCCCAGGTAGCCGGGCAGGGCCAGCATCTGCGCGATCAGCAGGGCCGGCGTGGCCGCCAGCAGCAGGCGCGCGTCGGCACGTCCCAGGAGGGAGAAGGTGACCACGTAGTCGATGCAGGGCGCCAGCAGCACCAGCAGCGCGCCCAGGCGCAGCAGGGGGTCGGCGGGCAGGAACTGCAGCAGGGCCCAGACCAGCAGCGGCACCATGATGAAGTTGGCCACCATCAGCGCGGTCAGGAAGCGCACCTGGCCAAAGGCGCGCCGCAGCTCGGCCACGGGCACCTGCAAGAAGGTCACATAGAGCATCAGCGCCAGCGCGGGGTTGATGGCACGCTCCAGCACGCCCGTGCCGGGCAGCGCCCAGGCGGCAACTGCGGCCAGGGCCACGGCGGCGAAGTAGATGGGGATCTGGCGCTGTTCGAGCGCGTCTCGGGTGTCTTGCATTCAGGAGGCCGGTGGCGGCGGGTACGGGGCGGGTACGCGGATGTGGGGCGGATGTGGGGCGCCTAGTATGGCAACGGCACAGCCGGCCCGCTGCTTCATTCCCCTGCATGCCCTGGGCCCGCAGGGATCAGCCCTGGCTTGCCGCGCCCAGCACCTTGTACAGATAGGAGCGCGAGATGCCCAGCTCCTGCGCGGCCAGCTTCTTGTTGCCGCCGCAGCGTGCGATGGCGTCGAGGATGGCATTGCGCTCCTGGTCCTTGAGCGGGGCCACGGCGCCGGTGGAGGGCATGTCTGCCTCTGCAACGGGCAAAGGCCGTGCACCGGCCAGCGGGTCCTCGTGGCGCGCGAAGTTGTCCACGCCCAGCAGGTGGCCGTCGCAGAACACCAGGGCCTCTTCCACGCGCTGGCGCAGCTGGCGCACATTGCCGGGCCAGGCCTGGCGGGCCAGGTAGGGCATGACACCAGGCGCGATGCGGGGCAGAGCAATGCCGTTGCGCTCGCAGAACGACTGGGCAAAGCGCTGCACCAGGGCCGGGATGTCCTCCAGGCGCTGGCGCAGGGCCGGCACATGCAGCACCACGCCGCTGAGGCGGTAGAACAGGTCCAGCCGGAAGCGCCCGCTGTCGATGAGGCCGCGCAGGTCGCGGTGCGTGGCGGCCACGATGCGGAAGTTCACCTGCCGGCCGCTGTGCGCGCCCAGGCGCTGCACCTGGCGGTCCTCCAGCACGCGCAGCAGCTTGACCTGGATTTCCATGGGAATGTCGGCCACCTCATCGAGGAAGAGCGTGCCGCCCTCGGCCTGCTCCAGCTTGCCGGGCTGGCCCTGCCGGCGCCCGCCCGTGAAGGCGCCGGCCTCGTAGCCGAACAGCTCGGACTCGATCAGCGTGGCCGGCAGGGCCGCGAGGTTGAGGCTGACCAGGGGCGCGTCGGCATCGCGCCCGCGCGCATGCAGGGCCTGGGCCACCAGCTCCTTGCCGCTGCCGCTCTCGCCCAGGATGAGCACGGGCACGTCCAGCCGCGCCACGGCCTCGATCTCGCGGGCCAGCCTTTGCATGGGGGCGCTGGCGCCCACCATCTGCGCCGTGGGCGTGCCGCCGCGCAACTGGCTCAGTTCGCGCTTGTAGTGCTGCACCTCGTCATGCAGCTGGTTCAGCCGCTGCTGCATGCGGTTGAGTGCCTCCACGCCGCTGAAGCTGACCTGGCCCACGGCGCCCACCACGGCGCCGCCCTCGTAGACCGGCATGCGGTTGACGATGCGGCTCACGCCCGGCCCCAGCTGCTGCAGGTCGCCGATCTCGGCCCGGCCGCTGCGCACCACGTGGGGCAGGCGCGAGTTGGGGATCACGTCCTCGGCGCGCCGGCCTGCGGCCGTGCCGGGCGCCAGGCCGAAGAACTTCTCGTGCACGGGGCTGATGTAGCGCATCAGCCCTTCATGGTCGGCCACCGTGATCGCCTGGTACGGGTTGGTCAGGAACATGTTGAGGATGGCGAAGGCGAAGGGCACGCTGGCCACCATGTCGAACAGCGCCGCCGCCTCGTCGGCCGGGCGCAGCAGGGCGACCTCGCCCTCGGCATCGGCCAGCACCACGGCCACATGGCGGGCCACCGTGCCGCGCGGGCCCGGTGTTTCCACGTGCAGCAACTGGCCATGGCCGATGGGGTTGTGCCCGTCGCCGTGCGCGCGGGCCAGGGCTTCGGTGACCGCTGCATGCAGCAGCGGTTCCTGCGCCAGGCCCAGCCGCGCCACGGGCTCGGGCGAGTCGCGTCGCCAGACGAGAACGCCGAATCGGTGGTCGGGGGAGCTGGACATGGGCATGGCGGGCAGTGGCTGGGGTGAACGCACTCTAGCGGCGCGCAGGCCACGGGTCTGTCCCCGTGGTGTCTCCATGAAAGACAGTGCCCAACCCGTGTCTTCGAGGCTGTCCTTGATGTGGACACGTGAAGGTCGGCTGTGGAAAAAATCCTTTGAATTCAACGCGCTGCGTTCTGGCACGCCTTGTGCATCTCCACAGGCACAAGGAGACACGACGACATGAGCTGGCAACCCGAAGTGGACGAGATCGCATACCGCCGCGCACTGGCGGCCAAACTGGGCGGAGAGGACAAGGTGGCGCGGCACAAGGCCGCGGGCAAGCTCACGGTGCGCGAGCGCATCGATGCCTGCACGGACGCGCAGTCCTTCGTGGAGGTGGGCTCGCTCACCGGCTCGGGCCAGTACGACGGCCTGGGCAGGCTGACGGACTTCACGCCCTCCAACCTCATCATGGGGCGGGCGCGCGTGGGCGGGCGGCCCGTGGTCGTGGTGGGCGACGATTTCACGGTGCGCGGCGGCGCCAACGACGGCGCCGTGGGCGACAAGCTGATCTTTGCCGAGAAGATGGCGCACGACCTGCGCCTGCCCATGGTGCGCCTGGTGGACGGCACGGGCGGCGGCGGCTCGGTGCGCAACATCGAGACCAAGGGCTACACCAGCGTGCCCACCATGAAGGTCTGGAGCCAGGTGGTGCAGAACCTGTCCACCGTGCCCGTGGTCTCGCTGGCCCTGGGCTCGGTGGCCGGCATGGGCGCGGCGCGCGTGGCCTCCAGCCATTACTCGGTGATGGTCAAGGAGACCGCCCAGCTGTTCAATGCCGGCCCGCCCGTGGTGGCGCGCATCGGCCAGAACGTGACCAAGAACGAGCTGGGCGGCAGCCAGGTGCACACGCGCAACGGCGTGGTCGATGACGAGGTGGCCACCGAGCAGGAGGCCTTCGAGCGCGTGCGCCGCTTCCTGTCCTACCTGCCATCGTCGGTGTACGAGCTGCCTGCGCGCACCGCGCCGCAGGACGATCCGCGGCGGCGCGACGAATGGCTGCTGTCGGCCATTCCGCGTGATGGCCGCAAGGTCTACAAGATCCGGCCCATCGTCGAATGCCTGGTCGATGAGGGCTCCTTCCTGGAGACGGGCCGCCACTGGGGCCGGGCCATCGTCACGGGGCTGGCGCGCATCGACGGCTGGCCCGTGGCCGTGGTGGCCAGCGACCCGTACTTCTACGGCGGCGGCTGGGACGGCCCCTCGGCCGAGAAGTTCACGCGCTTCGTGGACATGGCCCAGACCTTCCACCTGCCCGTGGTCAACCTGGTGGACATCGCGGGCTTCCAGATCGGCGTGGAGGCCGAGAAGGCCGGCGTCATGCGCTACGGCGTGCGCGCCCTGGCCGCCGTCTACCAGGCCACCGTGCCCTGGTGCAGCATCCTCATCCGCCGCGCCTACGGCGTGGCGGCGGCCGGCCACCAGCACATGGGCCGCTTCAACTTCCGCTATGCCTGGCCCTCGGCCAACTGGGGCTCGCTGCCCATCGAGGGCGGGCTGGAGGTGGCCTACAAGGCCGAGATCGAAGGCGCCGACGATCCCGTGCAAAAGCGCGCCGAGATCGAGCAGCGCGTGCGCAGCCTGACCTCGCCCTTCCGCACGGCCGAGGCCTTCGGCATCGACGAGGTGATCGATCCGCGCGACACGCGCGCCCTGCTCAGCGAATTCGTGGAACTGGCCGCGCCGCTGCGCGAGGCCGGAGCGCCGCAGTTCGGCCTGCGGCCCTGAACGCATAAAAAACCCAAGGAGACAAAGCAATGGCAACCAGACAACCGCGCGCGCCCTCGCGCCGCACCGCCCTGGCCCTGTGCCTGGCGCCGTGCCTGACCATCTGCGCCGCGACGGCGGCCCAGGCCCAGGCCCCCCAGGAGGACAAATGGCCCACGCGCCCCGTGCGCATCGTGGTCGGCTTTCCTGCAGGCTCGTTCACCGACACCATTGCACGCGCGCTGTCCGAGCCGCTGAGCAAGTCGCTGGGCCAGCCCGTGGTGGTGGAGAACAAGCCCGGCGCCAACGGCGCCATCGGCGTGGGCGAGGTGGCCCGCGCCGCGCCCGACGGCTACACCCTGCTGGTCACCAACTCCAGCAGCATCACCATCAACCCCCAGATCTACAAGAAGATCACCTACCGCGCCAAGGACTTCGCGCCCATCACCATGGTGCTGGATGCGCCCTTCATCCTCACCGTCAACCCCGAGTGGGCGCAGAAGCACCAGATCCGCTCGGCCAAGGATGTGATCGCCTTCGCCAAGGGCCATCCCGACAAGCTCAGCTACGGCTCTGCCGGCCCCGGCAACATCGCCCACCTGGCCTATGCGGCCTGGAGCAACCGCACGGGCGTGAAGACCACGCATGTGCCCTACAAGAGCGCATCGCAGGCGCAGATGGCCGTGCTCAGCGGCGAGCTGGACACGCAGTTCGACACCTGGAGCGCGCTGCCCCACATCGCCAGCGGCAAGCTCGTGGCGCTGGCCGTCACCGCGCCCCGGCGCATGCAGCAGCTGCCCGAGGTGCCCACCATGGCCGAGGCCGGCTATGCCGATTTCGACGTCACCTTCTGGGCCGGCCTGCTGGCGCCTGCGGGCACGCCGCCGGCCATCGTCAACCGGCTCTACGAGGCCTCCAGGGGCGTGCTGCAGGACGCACGCATCCGCGCCGTGCTCAGCAGCCAGGGCGAGCCCGTGATGATGCCGCCCGCGCCGTTCGGCCAGCGCATCGCCAAGGAAGTGGCCGACTGGGGGCAAGTGATCCAGCGCGAAGCACTTTCCCTGGATTGATGAGGTACGCATGTCACTGTTGCAAGCACTGAACCCCCGCTCCGTCGCCATCCTCGGCGCCTCCGACAACCCCATCAAGGCCGGTGGCCGGCCCATCGACTACCTGCGGCGCCATGGTTTCGCGGGCCGCATCCTGCCCGTCAATCCCAAGCGCGCCGAGGTCCAGGGCCTGGCCGCCTACCCCTCGCTGCGCGCGCTGCCCGAGGCGCCCGACGCCGTGGTCATCAGCCTGCCCGGCGAGGACGTGGCCGCCGCCATCGACGACTGCGTGGCCGTGGGCGCGCGCCTGGCCGTGATCTATTCCTCGGGCTTTGCGGAGCTGGGCGAGGAGGGCCGCCGGCAGCAGGCCGACCTGGTGGCGCGGGCGCGCCGGTCGCCAGGCGGCGGGCTGCGCCTGTTCGGCCCCAATTGCCAGGGCGTGGCCAACTTCGCCACGGGCGCCATCCTCAACTTCTCGACCATGATCAACGAGAACGCGCCGGCCGACGGCCCCGTGGCCATCGTCAGCCAGAGCGGCGCGGGCGCGGCCATTCTCTACGGCGGCCTGCGCCGCGCGGGCATCGGCGTGCGCTACATGCTGTCCACGGGCAACGAGGCCGATGTCTGCGCAGCCGAGGCCGTGCGCGCCGTGGTCGAGGACGAAGGCATCCGCCTGGTCGTGCTCTACATCGAGACGCTCAGGCAAAGCGCCTGGCTGGCCGAGGCCGCGCGCCTGGCGCATGCGCGCGGCGTCACCATCCTGGCCGTGAAGGCCGGCCGCACGCGCGCAGGCCAGGCCACGGCCAGCTCGCACACGGGCGCGCTGGCGGCCGAGGACGCGCTGGCCGATGCCTTCCTGCGCCAGCACGGCATACCGCGCCTGGCCGACTTCCGCGAGCTGATCGACTACGCGCCGCTGTTCCTGTCCCAGCCTGCGCCGCGCGGTCGCCGCGTGGTCAGCATCAGCAATTCGGGCGCCACCTGCGTGCTGTCGGCCGACGCGGCCGAGGAATACGGCCTGGCCCTGGAGCCGTTCGATGCCGCCACGCTGGACGGCCTGTCCCAGGCCCTGCCGTCCTATGTCACGGCGCGCAATCCCATCGACATGACCACGGCCCTGCTGGGCAGGCCGCAGACCTTTGGCGACACGCTGCGGGCCTTGTCGGGCAGCGGTGCGGCGGACCTCGTTCACGTGGGCTTCCCGATCGGCGGCGAGGGCTATGACTTCGCCGACTTCGCGGGCCAGGCCAGCCGCTTTGCGCGCGACACCGGCGTGCCCATTGCGGTCAGCGTCAACCAGGACTGGGTGGCCCAGGCCTTCCAGGACCAGGGCGTGCCCACCTTCTGGAGCGAACGCGCCGCCATGCGCGGCCTGGCGCTGCTGGCCGAGCAGGCCGGTGGCAGGCAGGCACAGGTGCCATCTGCCGAGGCATCGGTGCCGGTGGCGGCCTCCCGCTCCCTCACGCTTGACGAGCCCTCCAGCCTGTCCGAACTCGCCCGCGCCGGCCTGCCGGTGATGCGCCATCTGGTCTGCAGGAGCGGGGACGAGGTGCGCGCCGCCATCGAGTCCCTGCCACGGCCCCTGGTGGCCAAGGGCGTGTCCGCCGATCTCTCGCACAAGTCCGAGCATGGCCTGGTGCGGCTGAACATCCGCGAGGCGGAGCAGGCGCTGCAGGCCTTTGGCGACTTCGCCGCCACGCTGGCCCGCCTGGGCGCGGCCGATGGCGGCCTGCTGCTGGGAGCCCAGCACAAGGCCGACTTCGAGCTGGCGCTGGGTGCCCATGTGGATGCCGAGTTCAGCGTGGTGGTCATGGTCGGCCAGGGCGGCGTGCTGGTGGAGGCGCTCAGGGACGTGCAGTTCCTCGTGGCTCCCTTCAGTGCGCGGCAGGCGCTGGATGCCCTTGCGCGCCTGTCCATCGCCCCGGCCTTTGGGGCCGTGCGCGGCATGCCGGCCGTGGAGCTGGACGCCGTGGCCGCCATGATGGTGAGGCTGGGCGACTGGATGCTGGCCCAGGGCGGGCGCGTGCAGTCGGTCGATGCCAATCCCGTGCTCGTGGCACGCGGCGCGCAGGCGCCGGTCATCGTCGATGCGGTGGTGGCCGTGGCCGCCGCGCCAGCGGTCTCCTCGGAGGCGGCATGAGCGGCGCCCCGCACCCCATCCGCCGCGTGCTGGTCGCCAACCGGGGCGCCGTGGCCGCGCGCGTGATCCGCACGCTGCGGCGCATGGGCCTTGAATCCGTGGCCGTGTACTCCGAAGCCGATGCCGGCCTGCCCTATGTGCGCGCGGCCGACCAGTCCGTGTGCATAGGCCCTGCGCCCGCCGCGCAAAGCTATCTGGACCAGGCGCGTCTGCTGCAGGTGGCGCGCGAGACGGGGGCCGATGCCGTGCACCCGGGCTACGGCTTTCTCTCCGAGAACGCGGAGTTCGCCGAGGCCGTGCAGCGCCAGGGCCTGTGCTTCATCGGCCCCTCGCCGCACTGGATACGCACGCTGGGCCACAAGACCCAGGCGCGGGCCTTCATGGCCGCCCAGGGCATGCCGCAGGCGGCCAGCTCGGCCGTGCTGCACAGCGTGCAGGAGGCGCAGGCGGAGGCGGCGCGCATCGGCTTTCCCGTGCTGGTCAAGCCCGCAGGCGGGGGTGGCGGCATCGGCATGCTGCCCGCGCACGATGCACCGCAGCTGGAGGCCGCCTGGTCCAAGGCCAGCGGCATTGCCGCCAAGTACTTCGGCACGGCCGAGCTGTACCTGGAAAAGCTGATCGAGGCGCCGCGGCACATCGAGTTCCAGGTGCTGGCCGACCGCCATGGCGAGGTGCGCGTGCTGTTCGAGCGCGACTGCTCGGTGCAGCGCCGCCACCAGAAGGTGGTGGAAGAGGCCCGCCCCGCAGGCATTCCCGCGCAGGCCCTGGCCGACATGCGGCAACTGCTGGCCGGCCTGCTGGCGCGCACGGGCTATGACGTGATCGGCACCGTGGAGATGCTCTACACGCCGCAGCACGGCTTTGTCTTCCTGGAGATGAACACGCGGCTGCAGGTCGAGCATGCGGTGACCGAGGAGATCACGGGCATCGACATCGTCGAGGCCCAGATCCGCCTGGCCGCCGGCGAGCGCATGCGGGAGGTGCTGCCCGCCGAACCCGTGGCCCGAGGCCATGCCATCGAGGCGCGCATCTATGCCGAAGACCCCGTGCGCTTCCTGCCCTCGCCGGGGCGCCTGGACCGCTTCGAGATGCCCCAGGGCGAAGGCCTGCGCGTGAAGACCGGCTATGCCCAGGGCTGCAGCGTCACGCCCTTCTACGACCCCATGGTCGCCAAGCTCGTGGCCCATGGCAGCGACCGCACCCAGGCCATCGCACGGCTGCGCCAGGCCCTGGCGCAGACCCGCATCGAGGGCGTGAAGACCAACATCCCCTTCATCGAACGCATCCTGGGCCACGCCGATTTCCTGGACCTGCGCATCGACACCGGCATCGCCCAGCGCGTGCTGGCCCACCTTTGAAAGCCCTACCCATGACCACCACCCCGAACATGATCACAAGCCCCATCGCCGGCCTCGTGGCCGCTGTGGAAGCCGCCGAAGGCGGCACCGTCGCCCTGGGCGACACCCTCATCATCGTGGAGTCCATGAAGATGGAGATCCCCGTGGAAAGCGAGGTGGCAGGCGTCGTGCGCCGCATGCTCGTGGCCGTGGGCGAGCCGGTGGCCGAAGGCCAGGCGATTGCGGAGATCGGATGAACGCCGTTGGAATCTCCACCGCCCCGGACCTGGAGGCCGCTGCGCTGGCGCGCGGCTACTTCGGCATCGACGTGCCCTTCATGTCCCATATCGGCCTGGAGCCCGTGAGCCTGGCGCCCGGCCTGGCGCGCACGCGGCTGCCCATGCGCCCGCACCTGGCCAACAGCCGGGGGCATGGCCATGGCGGCGCGCTGATGAGCGCGCTGGACTTCACGCTGAGCGCGGCCGCGCGCTCGTCCAACCCGCTGGGGCTGGGCGTGGTGACCATCGAGATGAGCACGCATTTCCTCGCCTCGGCCACCACCGACCTGCTGATCGAGGCCCGCGTGCTGCGCGCAGGCGCGCGCACCGTGTTCTGCGAGGGCAATGTGCTGGACAGCGCGGGCCAGGCCGTGTGCACGGCGCGGGCCGTGTTCAAGCTGATCGCGCTGTAGCCTGGCTTCAGGCGCCGTCGCCTTCGGGCGCCGGCGGCAGCAGGTGCTGGCCGATCTGCTGCCAGGCCTTGGCCGCGTCATGCTGGCCGCCGAACATGTGGCAGCTGGCGGCCGTCATGGCCAGGCGGCCGTTTTCGGGTTCCAGGTCGAACGCCAGCTCGCATTGCGCGGCGGCGTTGCGCCACATCACCACGGCGTCTGGCGATTCTTCCTTTTGCAGCGCATGGGCTTCGGCCATCCAGGCCTGGGCCAGGCGAAACGCGCCCTCGGCCTGGTCGGGGTCGGCCTTGTGGGCCAGGTAGAACTGCTTGCCGGCCTGCTGCCACAGCGCCCGGGCCTGGGCGAAATCCTGGGTGGCGGCCCGCTGTGCCTGGGCCACCAGGGCATTGCCTTCGGCCAGCAGCGTTGCGTAGGAGGAGGGGGCGTCTTGCGTCATGGGGCGCCATTGTGCCGCCGCTCCGGTGCCTGTGTTCAGGCCGGGGAATCGCGCGGCGGGCTCGGGCTGTCGGGCAGCTCCAGGCCGATGCGCGTGGAGCCGCCTTCGGACTCGGCAAAGCAGCGCCCGCCGTGCATGCGCGCGATGGCGGCCACGATGGCCAGGCCCAGGCCATGGTTTCGGTCGGCCTGGCTGCGCGCGGCGTCGGCCCGGTAGAAGCGGTCGAACAGGCGCGGCAGGTCGGCGGGGGCTATGGTCGGGCCCCGGTTGAGCACCGCCAGCGCCACATCACCGGCGCCACCGTGGTGGGCACAGGGCCGTGCGCCTATCTGCACGGTGATGGTGGAGCCGCGCTGTGCATAGCGTGTGGCATTGCCCAGCAGGTTGGACAGCGCCCGGCGCAGCAGCCGCGCATCGACCTCGGCGGCCGCGTCGCCCTGGACGACGACCTGCAGGTCGGCCTCCTGCAGCGCGGCCTCGTGGAAGTCGATGACCTCATGGGCCAGCGCGGCCAGGCTGGCCCAGGGCGCCAGGCGCGCGCCCTGGCCCCGGTCGGCCTGCGAGAGAAACAGCATGTCGGCCACGATGCCGGCCATGCGCCGCAGGTCCTCCAGGTTGGAGGCCAGCACCTCGCGCAGCTCGGCCTCGCTGCGCGGCTTGCGCAGGGCCAGCTCGCAGCTGCTGATCAGCGTGGTCAGCGGCGTGTTCAGCTCATGGGCCACGTCGGCGTTGAAGGCCTCCATCTGCCGGTAGGCCACGGCCAGCCGTTCCAGCAAGGCGTTGAATTGCGCGATCAGCGGGCGCAACTCCTGCGGCTGTCCGCTGTCGTCCAGGCGCCGCTGCAGGTCCTGGGCCGACAGCTTGCGCGTCTGCTCGGTCAGTTCGCGCAGCGGCGCCAGGCCCAGGCGCACCAGCCAGATGCCGGTCAACGACACCAGCAGCGCGCCGCCCACGGCGGCCAGGGCCAGCGTCCAGGCCAGCAGGGACAGCTGCCGGTCATCGTCGGCGCGGTCCAGGGTGAGCTGGGCCTGTGCATGCTGGCCACTGTCGGCCAGCACCACCTCGAAGCTGCGCTGCAGCGTGCGGCCCGGCGTCTTGGGAATGCGCAGGCGCTCGTAGATCACGCGGCCCTGCAGGTCGGTGATGCGCAGCGACATCTCGTCCAGGCCCGTGAGAAAGTCGTCCAGCATGTGGGCCAGACCGGCCTCGTTGTGGGCGCTGCGGCTTTCCGTCATCAGGTGCAGCACGGCCTGCTGCTTGAGGTCCAGCGTCTCGTGCTGGTGCTGCTCCAGCGTCATCGAGGCCACCCCGTAGACGGCCGCGCACACCAGGCCCAGGCCCAGCATGGTCTGCAGCGCCAGCCAGCGCGACAGGCGCCGGCCCAGGTGGGGAATGTCGGCGGGGGCCTTGGCGTTCACGGTGCGCGCGACTCCAGCACATAGCCCATGCCGCGCACCGTGTGCAGCAGCGGCTGCGCGAAGGGCTGGTCCAGCTTCAGGCGCAGGCGGCGCACCGCCACCTCGACCACGTTGGTCTCGCTGTCGAAGTTCATGTCCCAGACCTGGGAGGCCAGCTCGGTGCGCGACAGCACCTCGCCCTGGCGGCGCAGCAGCAGGCTCAGCAGGTTGAATTCCTTGGCCGTGAGGTCCAGGCGCTGGCCGGCGCGCGTGGCGCGTCGGCGGATCAGGTCCAGCTCCAGGTCGGCCATGCGCAGCATGGTGGCCTCGGCCGCCGGATGCGCCGTGCCGACACTGCGGCGCAGCAGCACATGCATGCGCGCCACCAGTTCGGAGAAGGCAAAGGGCTTGACCAGGTAGTCGTCGGCGCCGCCCTGCAGGCCGCGCACGCGGTCCTCCACCTGGCCGCGCGCCGTCAGCATCAGCACCGGCGTCTGGCGCGACTGGCGCAGCGCCGCCAGCACGGCCAGGCCGTCGATGCCGGGCAGCATGCCGTCGAGCACGATGAGGTCGTAGGCCAGCTCCGTGGCCAGGTGCAGGCCGTCGATGCCGTCGTGCGCGACATCGACCACGAACCCCTCCTCGGTCAGGCCCTTGCGGAGGTAGTCGGCCAGCTTGATTTCGTCTTCGATGACCAGGACTTTCATGCCGAGCATTGTCGGGGAAGGGCATGGTTTGCCAAGATGACAAATTTGTCATGTGCCCGACAGCCACAGGTCGCCGCACGGCCCTAGACTCGCCGGCTTGGGGGAGTCGTGGTTGTGGGCAAACGCCATGCACGACAATCCCCACCTGCCCCATGCCCTCCTCCATGACCCGGCCCCGTCTCGCCGCCCTCGCCGTCCTCGTGATCGCGCTGCTGTTCCAGTGGAGCTGGATGGCGGCCGCTGCACTGTGCCGGCACGACGGGCATGAGACCCGGCACTTCGGCCACCATGTCCACGGCGTGAGCCTGCATGGCATGGGCGCCGAGCGCCATGCCAACGCAGATCCGGGCGCTGGCGCCGAACCGGGGCAACCGGCAAAGAAGGCGGACCAGGGCCAGCCGTCGTCGCTCAGCGTCGATTGCTCCATGTGCCATGCCTGGGTAGCCGTCGCCACCCACTACGCCAAGGCCGCGCCGGTGGCGCCTCCCCCCATGCCATTCGCCGAGCCGCTGCGCCGCCATGCCTCGGCCGTGCTGCTGCGCCCCGATCGGCCCCGCTGGCAGGGCTGACGCCCCCTGCAGCCGCCGGCCGGGCATGGCCCTGTTTCTGCCCCGGACCGGCATTCCCCTGAAATCCCCTCGCGCTCAGCGGCCATGGGCCGTGCGCGCCCGCCGCAGCGGCCTGACCGGCTGATGAACGGTCAGGCCTGACCCGCGCGCGGGCAAGGAGTCCGTGTATGTCTTTCCCTTCGTCCTTTCCGTCGAGGACGGCTTCCCACGCACCATGGAGCGCCTGGCCCGGGCCGCGCGCCCTGCTGGTGATGGCCGTGCTGACCGCTTGCGGCGCCGTGCAGGCGGGCGAGCCTGCCGATGCGGCTGCGCCATCTGCAGCCGCTGTTTCCGAGTCCACACCGGCTGGCCCGCCGCTGGACCTGCAGCAGGCCCTGGCCCTGGCGCTGGACGGCAACCCCGGCCTGCGTGCGGCCCGCCGTGCGCTGGAGGCCAGCGATGGCGCCGTGCTGCAAAGCCGTGCCCGGCCCAACCCCGAGCTGGCCTGGTCGCAGGAGGACACGCGCCGCAGCACCCGCACGCTGACCGTGCAGCTGAACCAGACCCTGGAAGTGGGCGGCAAGCGCGAGGCCCGCATGCGCGTGGCCGAGCGCGGGCGCGACCTGGCGCAGGCCGAGCTGGCGGGGGCCGAGGCTGCGCTGCGCGCCGACGTGGGCACGGCCTTCTTCGGCGTGCTGGCTGCGCAGCAACGCGTGGTCCTGGCCGGGCAGACGCTGGAGATCGCCAGCAGCGCGCGCGAGGCCGCAGCCCGGCGCGTGGCGGCCGGCAAGGTGGCGCCGCTGGAGGAAACCCGGGCCCGCGTGGCCGAATCCGGCGCCCGCCTGGAGCAGGCCCAGGCCCGCTCGGGCCTGCGCGTGGCGCGCGGCCAGCTGCAGGCGCTGTGGGGCGAGCGAGTGCGCCCCTTCGGCCAGGCCGAGGGCGCGGTGGACGCCCTGCCCCAGCTGCCTGAGCTGGCAGCCCTGCAGCAGCGCATCGAACAGGCTCCCGCCGTGCTGCGTGCGCGCCAGGCGCTGGAGCAAAGCCGCGCCACGGCCGACCTGGAGCGTGCGCGGCGCCTGCCCGATCCCACCGTCAGCCTGGGCGTCAAGCGCGCCACCGAAGTCGGGCGCAACCAGCTCGTGGTCGGCGTCTCCGTGCCCCTGCCCGTGCTCGACAGCAACCGGGGCAACCAGCTGCAGGCCCTGCGCCTGGCCGACCAGGCCGAGGAGCAGTTGCTGGCCACGCGCGTTCAGCTGCAGGCCCAGCTGTTCGAGGCGCGCGAGCTGCTGCAGGCCAGCCGCGAGCAGGCGCGCCAGCTGGCCGAGGAGGTGCTGCCCACGGCGCGCACGGCCTACGAGCTGGCCTCGCGCGGGTTTGCGCTGGGCAAGTTCGGCTACCTCGACGTGCTGGACGCACAACGCACCTGGTCCGAGGCGCGCAGCCAGTACCTGGACCAGCTGCTGGCCACCCACCGCGCCGCCGCCGACATCGACCGCCTGCTGGGCACCGAATCCGGCCTCTGATTCCGATAGCAACCTGATTGCATCCAGACCATGAACACCAAGCCCTCCTCTTCTCCCCTGGCACCGCGCCGCACCCTCGTGGCCATCGCCGTCATCCTGGCCCTGGGCGCGCTGGCCGCCACGCTGATCCTGCGCAGCGGCACGCCGGGCGCTGCCAAGGCCGACAGCCATGGCCACGGCCACAGCGAGGCCGCAGGTCATGCCGATGGCGAGCACCACGGTGCCACCGCCGCCGCAGCGGCCGATGGCCACAAGCACGACGAAGGCCATGCCGACGATGAACACCATGAAGATTCCAAGGCGGAAAAAGCCGAGGCCAGGCCCGCCGCCCAACCTGCCGCCAAACCGGCTGCAGAAGCCGGCCATGGCGACGAGGAAGGCCTGATCGCCATGGACGCCCAGCGCATGCAGGCGGCCGGCGTGCGCCTGGCCGAGGCCGGCCCGGCCACCGTGCGCTCCGTGCTGCAGCTGCCCGGGGAGATCCGCTTCAATGAAGACCGCACGGCCCACGTCGTGCCGCGCGTGGCCGGCATTGCCGAGAGCGTTCCCGCCAACCTGGGCCAGAACGTGAAGAAGGGCCAGTTGCTGGCCGTGCTCAGCAGCGCCGCCGTGTCCGAGCAGCGCAGCGAACTGCTGGCCGCCAGCAAGCGCCTGGAGCTGGCCCGCACCACCTACGCACGTGAAAAGCAGCTGTGGGAGGAGAAGGTCTCGGCCGAGCAGGACTACCTGCAGGCGCGCCAGGCGCTGCGCGAGGCCGAGATCGCCGTCTCCAATGCCCAGCAGAAGCTGGCCGCCACGGGCGCCGGTGCCGGCGGTGGTGCGGGCGGGCTCAACCGCTTCGAGCTGCGCGCGCCGTTTGACGGCGTGATCGTGGAAAAGCACCTGTCCGTGGGCGAGGCCGTGCAGGACACCACCCAGGTCTTCACCATCTCCGACCTGCGCAGCGTCTGGGCCGAGATGCGCGTGGCCGCGCCCGACCTGCACGCCGTGCGCGTGGGCGAGAAAGCCACGGTGCGCGCCACGGCCTTCGACTCCTCGGCCACGGGCGAGGTGGCCTATGTGGGCGCCCTGATCGGCCAGGACACGCGCACGGCCCCCGCGCGCATCACCCTGCCCAACCCCGACGGCGTGTGGCGCCCGGGCCTGTTCGTGAACGTGGAGCTGACGGCATCGTCCCGGCAGGCGCCGCTGGCCGTGGCCACGCAGGCACTGCAGAAGATGGAGCAGCAGACCGTGGTCTTCGTGCCCGTGCAGGGGGGCTTTCGCGCCCAGCCGGTGCGCGTGGGCCGCGCCGACGGCAAGACCACCGAGGTGCTCGAAGGCCTCAAGCCCGGCCAATCCTACGTGGCCGAGGGCAGCTTCATGCTCAAGGCCGAGCTGGGCAAGGCCACGGCCGAGCACTCCCATTGATGCGGGCATGAACGGAGAACTCCATGTTTGAACGCATCATCCGATTCGCCATAGAGCAGCGCTGGCTGGTCCTGCTGGCCGTGCTGGCCATGGCGGGCCTGGGCATCTACAACTACCAGCGCCTGCCCATCGACGCCGTGCCCGACATCACCAATGTCCAGGTGCAGATCAACACCCAGGCCAGCGGCTACTCGCCGCTGGAGACCGAGCAGCGCGTCACCTATCCCATAGAGACCGTGATGGCCGGCCTGCCCCATCTGGAGCAGACGCGCTCGCTGTCGCGCTACGGCCTGTCCCAGGTCACCGTGGTGTTCAAGGACGGCACGGACATCTACTTTGCGCGGCAGCTGGTGGGCGAGCGCATACAGCAGGCGCGCGACAGCCTGCCTGCCGGCATCACGCCCACGCTGGGCCCCATCTCCACGGGCCTGGGCGAGATCTACCTGTGGACCGTGGAGGCCGAGGACGATGCGAAAAAGCCCGACGGCACGCCCTACACGCCCATGGACCTGCGCGAGATCCAGGACTGGGTCATCAAGCCGCAGCTGCGCAACGTGCCCGGCGTCACCGAGATCAACTCCATCGGCGGCTACGCCAAGGAGTACCTGGTGGCGCCCGCGCCCGAGAAGCTGGCGGCCTACGGCTTCACGCTGGCCGACATCGTCACCGCCCTGCAGCGCAACAACAGCAACGTGGGTGCGGGCTATATCGAGCGCCAGGGCGAGCAGTACCTGATCCGCGCGCCGGGCCAGGTCGGCGGCATCGCCGACATCCGCGAGGTCATCGTGGGCTCGGCCCAGGGCCAGCCCATCCGCATCCGCGACCTGGCCGAGGTCGGCCTGGGCCAGGAGCTGCGCACGGGCGCGGCCACCGACAACGGCCGCGAGGTGGTGCTGGGCACGGTGTTCATGCTGATCGGCGAGAACAGCCGCACCGTCTCGCGCGCCGTGGACCAGCGCATGGCCGAGATCAACCGGGGCCTTCCCCCGGGCGTCAAGGCCATCACCGTCTACGACCGCACGAACCTGGTGGACAAAGCCATCGCCACGGTCAAGAAGAACCTGGTGGAGGGCGCGGCCCTGGTGGTGGTCATCCTCTTCCTGTTCCTGGGCAACCTGCGCGCGGCGCTGATCACGGCACTGATCATCCCGCTGTCCATGCTGTTCACCTTCACGGGCATGGTGCACTACAAGGTCAGCGCCAACCTCATGAGCCTGGGGGCGCTGGACTTCGGCATCATCATCGACGGGGCCGTGGTCATCGTGGAGAACTGCGTGCGCCGCCTGGCCCATGCGCAGGAGGCGCGCGGACGGTCGCTGACGCGCAGCGAACGCTTCCATGAAGTCTTCGCCGCCGCGAAGGAAGCGCGCCGCCCGCTGCTGTTCGGCCAGCTCATCATCATGGTGGTCTACCTGCCCATCTTCGCGCTCACGGGTGTGGAGGGGAAGATGTTCCATCCCATGGCGCTCACGGTGGTCATCGCGCTGGCCGGCGCCATGCTGCTGTCCATCACCTTCATCCCGGCGGCGATTGCGCTGTTCATGGGCGACAAGGTGGCCGAGAAGGAAAACCGCCTCATGGGCTGGGCACGCCGCGGCTATGCGCCCGTGCTGGCGCGCGTCATGGCCGCGCCCGCCGTGGTGCTCACGGCCGCCGCCGTGGCCGTGGCGCTGAGCCTGCTGCTGGCCACGCGCCTGGGCAGCGAGTTCGCGCCCAACCTCAACGAGGGGGACTTCGCCATCCAGGCGCTGCGCATCCCCGGCACCAGCCTTACGCAGTCGCTGGAAATGCAGATGCAGATCGAGAAGGCGCTCAAGAAGGAGTTCCCCGAGATCGACCGCGTGTTCGCGCGCACCGGCACGGCCGAGATCGCCTCCGACCCCATGCCGCCCAACATCTCCGACGGCTACATCATGCTGAAAGCCCGCAGCGAGTGGCCCGACCCGGCGCGCCCGCGCGATGAGCTGCTGGCCGCCGTGCAGGCGTCGGTGGACCGCATCCCGGGCAACAACTACGAGTTCTCCCAGCCGATCCAGCTGCGCTTCAACGAGCTGATCTCGGGCGTGCGCAGCGACGTGGCCGTGAAGATCTTCGGCGACGACATGGCCGTGCTGGAGAAAAGCGCCCAGACCGTGGCCGGCATGCTGCAGCAGATTTCGGGCGCCTCCGAGGTCAAGGTCGAGCAGACCACGGGCCTGCCCATGCTCACCGTGCAGATCGACCGCGAAAAGGCCTCGCGCTATGGCCTGAACATGGGCGATGTGCAGGACGCCATCAGCACCGCCATGGGCGGCACCGAGGCGGGCACGGTATTCCAGGGCGACCGGCGCTTCGACATCCAAGTGCGCCTGCCGGACGCCGTGCGCAACGACCTGCAGGCCCTGAGCCGCCTGCCCATCGCCCTGCCGCGCGGGGCGGACGGGCGCATCGGCTTCGTGCCGCTGTCGGCCGTGGCCACGTTCGAGACCGCGCCCGGCCCCAACCAGGTCAGCCGCGAAGACGGCAAGCGCCGCATCGTGGTCAGCGCCAATGTGCGCGGGCGCGACATGGGCTCCTTCGTGGGCGAGGCACAGCAAAAGCTGCAAGGCCTGTCGCTGCCGCCCGGCTACTGGACGCGCTGGGGCGGCACCTTCGAGAACCTGGAGTCGGCCACGCGCCGCCTGCAGATCGTCGTGCCCGTGGCCCTGCTCATGGTCTTCGTGCTGCTGTTCGCCATGTTCGGCAATGTGCGCGACGGGCTGGTGGTCTTCACGGGCATTCCGTTCGCGCTCACGGGCGGCATCCTGGCGCTGTGGCTGCGCGACATACCGCTGTCCATCTCGGCGGCGGTGGGCTTCATCGCGCTGTCGGGCGTGGCCGTGCTCAACGGCCTGGTCATGATCTCCTGGATCAGAACCTTGCGCGAACAGGGCGCCAGCGTGCCCGACGCCGTGACCGAGGGCGCGCTCACCCGGCTGCGCCCCGTGCTGATGACGGCCCTGGTGGCCTCGCTGGGCTTCGTTCCCATGGCCATTGCCACGGGCACGGGCGCCGAGGTGCAGCGGCCGCTGGCCACGGTGGTGATCGGCGGCATCCTGTCGTCCACGCTGCTGACCTTGCTGGTGCTGCCGCTGCTGTACCGTCTGGTGCACCGCAACGACCCGTCGGAGGCGGACGCCGCAGGCACAGTGCCCACGGCATCGGCACCAGCCGCGTAGCACGCCACCCACGCCCCCCCATGCCGCCTGGCAGGCCCTGTGCCAGCCAGGCGGCGCGGGGTTTTCTTCATGCCCGGCCGCCTCGGCACCAGGGGCTGGCCGGCTGGCCAAACATCTTTTCCAGTCGATGTGAACGTCGCGCATCAGGCATGGAGCGGCGGCAGGCTCCTGCCTAGAATTTGTCCCACAACAGCAAGGACAACGGGAGGGAGACAAGGCCATGAACAGCCCCGCCAGCGGACAGCACGGCCGTGCCCGCATCGCCGTGGAGAGCCGGTCCATCGACTGCATTCCCGACAGCGAGCGCCACGCGCGGCTCGCCGACCAGGGGCCGTTCTGGTTCCTGGGCAACTTCCACTTCTTCACGCTTTCCATCGGCTTCGTCGGCCCGTCGCTGGGGCTTTCGGCGCCCTGGAGCGCCCTGGCCGGGACGCTGGGCATCATGTTCGGCACGCTGTTCATGGCGCTGCACGGCGCGCAGGGGCCGCAACTGGGGCTGCCGCAGATGATCCAGTCGCGCGCGCAGTTCGGCTTTCGCGGCGTCACCCTGCCGCTGTGCGCCACGCTGCTGGTGTTCACGGGGTTCAACGTCGTCAACGTCTCGCTCGTCATGCAGGGCATGCAGGCCGTGTTCGGCCTGCCGCCAGCGCCCACGGCCTGCGTGGCCGTGGCGGTAGGCGCCTTGCTGGCGGTCTGCGGCCACGATGTGATGCACAGGGCCTTCCGCTGCGCGCTGATGCTGGCGCTGCCGCTGTATGCGCTGGCCACGCTGGCGTTGCTGGCAGGCGTGGGCGAGCCCGCCTTGCACGTTCGGCCGGAGCCATTGCCAGGATTCGCATGGAGCGCCTTTGCCGCGCAGTTCACCATCGCGGCCAGCTACAACATCTCCTATGCGCCCTATGTGTCCGACTATTCGCGCTACCTGCCGCGCCATACCGCGCCCCGGCGCCTGATCGCGGCCATCTTCCTGGGCGCCTCGCTGTCCGGGGCCTGGATGATCGGGCTGGGCGCGTGGATGGCGCAGCGGCTGCAGGCCGGCGACGCGCTGGCGGCGCTGGGACGGATCGGCACCGGCCTGTTCCCGGGCGCGGACCGGCTGCTGCCTGCCCTGGCCGTCGTGGCCTTCGTGCCCATCATCGCCCTCAACACCTACAGCGCGGCGCTGACCGTGCTCACGGCAGCGGATTCGCTGGGCGGCCTGCGCCCCACACGCAGCGCACGCGGTGCACGCGAAGCACTCGGCACACTCGGTGCACGCATCGGTGCCATCGCCGCCATCAGCGCCACCATCCTCGCGTGCGTGCTGTCCATCCAGGGCAGCGGCGTGGCATTGCTGCACTCCTTCCTGGCGCTGCTGCTGTACTTCCTGGTGCCATGGACGGCGGTCAATCTCGTGGACTACTTCCTGGTGCGCAAGGGCCGCTACGCCATCGCCGATTTCTTCACGCCACAGGGCATCTACGGCGCCTGGGGCTGGCGCGGCATCTGCGCCTATCTGGGCGGCTTTGCGGCCATGGTGCCCTTCTTCCACATCCACGACGCCACGGATGGCCATGCGGTCTTCATCGGCTGGGCTGCGCAGCGGCTCGGCGGCGTGGACTTCGCCTGGCTGCCGGGCATTCTCGTAGCCGGCGGCCTTTACTGGGTGCTGGCCCGCAACCTGGATCTGCAGGCCGAGGAGGCCGCCAGTTGCCAGTCTCGGCAGGACAGCCACCCTTTGCATCTCAAGGAGCGCACACCATGACGGAGCACCGCATCCGCATCATCCAGCCCCGTCTGCGCGACGGCGACATTGCCGGCAACCTGGCGATGACGCTGAAGACGATCAGGGCCAGCGCGGGTCAGGCCGACCTGCTGGTCTTTCCCGAAACCTGCATCAGCGGATTTCCCCGGCCGGACAACGTGGCGCAGCTGGCAGAGCCGCTGGACGGCCCCTCGGCCACTGCGCTGCGCGAAGCCGCGCGGCAAGCCGGCGTGGCCGTCGCCATCGGCCTGGCCGAAGCAGACCAGGGCCGCCACTTCAACGCAGGCCTGCTGATCGATGCCGATGGCCAGGTGCTGCTGCACTACCGCAAGACCATGCTCTACGACTCGGACCACGGGGTCTTCGAGGCCGGGGATCGCCAGCCCGTCTGCACATGGCGCGGCCTGCGAGTGGGACTGCTGATCTGCTTCGACATCGAGTTTCCGGTACCGGCCCGCGCCCTGGGCGTGCAGGGCGTGGACCTGATCGTGCTGATGGACGGGATGATGCACCCCTACGGCCACATCCATCGCCACGCCGTGCCCGTGCGCGCCATGGACAACCAGTGCTACATCGCCATGGCCAACCGCGCCGGTCCCGGCGACAGCTACGCCTTCTGCGGCGAAAGCCAGTTCGCCGATCCCTTCGGCCAGACGCTGGCGCGCATCGCGGGCGATGCCGAGGGCCTGCTGGACGTGCGTCTGGACCCTCTGGCGCCCAGCCGCGCGCGTGCGCAGTACCGGGGGTGACGAGCGCCGAGGCGCCGCAGTGTCTCGGTCATCGCGGTCATCTGTGTCGGTTGTATGACAGCAATGTCACCATCCTGTGGGGCTGGTGTGGGCACGTGATTTCTACATTGGAGTCCTCTCCTCGGCGTTCCGCATCGCGGGGCGTGGGGAGAACGAATTACCAACGTGCCTGAAAGGAATCACATCATGTCGCAACGCCGCTTCACCCCCGCCACCCTCATCGCCGGCCTGGCCGCATCGGCAGCGCTGCTGCTGCCCGGCATGGCATCGGCGGCCGGATACATCCACCCGGCCAACAACGAGGCGGGCGCCGTCGTCCACCCCGAGCATTTCAAGAGCAGCAAGACACGCGCCCAGGTGATTGCCGACGCCGAGGCAGCCGTGCGCCAGGGCGGCACTTCGCGCTTCAATGCCAGCGTCTATCCGGCTCCCGCACCGCAGACCGGCGCGGGCAAGACACGCCAGGAAGTGATCAATGAACTGATCAACGAAACGCCCGCCCAGCGCGATGCACGCCAGCGCGCCATGGGTGGCTGATGCGCAGGCGGGGCCCGTGCCCCGCAGGTGCCGGATCAATGCAAACCCGACGCGCCGCCTGGCTACGAGCCTGCGGCGCGTTCCGCTTCCTCGGCATCATGGGCGCGCGCAATGGCCAGGATCACGTCGCGCGCCAGCCGGCGCTTGGGCACGGGAAGGCGCAGGTAGATCTTGAACAGCTCGTTGTCCTCATAGCCCAGGCCTGCGGACCAGGTGCTCTTGGGCTCGCGCACCTCGCGAACCTGCTGCGGCGAGCGCAGGAACTCCTCCAGCGGCACCTGCAGCCAGTCGGCCAGCGCAGCGAGTTTCTTGGCGTTGGGCATGGTCTTGCCGACCAGCCAAAGGCGCACGCCGTGCTGGGACATGGGCTTGCCCCAGAAACGGGAATTGAACTCGTGCTCCAGCACGGCAGGCCTGGCTTCATAACCCTGGGCCTGCATTGAATCACGTAATTTTTGAGCAAACCGCTGCTTTGCATCCTGCATGCGCGAACACTATGGGATTGGTCTGATTGAGATGTGAGTATTGATAAAAATCACATCTCTTTTTGATTGATAGTTAATATCAACCATCGATCTGGAAATCACATGCACGGGGGAGCAAATGCGTTGGCAACGAGTGTGGCTGCTGCCCTCGAGCCTTGTACTGGTGCTGGGCGGTTGCGGCGGTGACGACGGTGATGTCCTGGCGGTCCAGGCCTCATCCTGGGGCGGTGCATCGGGGGTTTCGATAGGCCAGGCGCTCCAGGAGAGGAACGCATGCGCGCGCAGTGCATGGCGCAGCGTGGGCGATGGAAGCGGCGGGCGCATCGTCGAGTACACCTGCGAGAGATCAGGCACGCATGGATATCTGCAGCTGCGTCTGCGCCAGGATGCCGAGCAGCTGCAGCAAGCGGCCGATGGCGAGCAGGCGCGGTTCGAGGCCCGGCTGCGTGGCGGCTGGCGCGAATTGCTGATGCTGGAGCGCCAGCGCCAGGAGATGCTGGGTCGCCATCGGCTTGAGGCGCAGAAGGACGCGGAACGCATGCGCCTGCACCTGGAAAACCTGCGCATGCTGGAGGAAATGACAGACTGCCGCAGCTTCCGTCCGCAAGGGCTGGGCGCCGAAGCAGCTCCGCAGCGGCTGGTGCTGGCCGCCGACGCTTGCGTGCGTTCCGGGCGCCCCGCCGAGCCGGTCTACGCACGCGAACGCAAGCACACGCTGGAGCGCATGCGCGCAGCCCTGCCACGCTACGACGAGGCACGGCTGGGGCGCGAGGCGGCTCTGCGGGCACTGGAGCGCACGCTAGAGCAGCAGGAGGCGGCACTGCGCAGACTGGAGGAGGACCGACCCGAGACAGGGGAGCGCATCCGCAGATCCCTGGCCGAGCGGCTGGAGGCGATGCGCCTGCGGCTGAACCAGGTCGGCCGTGTGCGCGAACTCACGCGCTGGAGCGTGGCCGGCGCGCGCGTGGCCTACCTGGACACCGCCTTGGCGATGGAATGCGGCTTGCGCACCCTGTCCCATGCCGTACCACTGGAGGCCATGATCGAAGACCTGGCGGAGGACCTGGCCGTGCCCCGGCAGGAGGCTGCGCTGGCCCGCGCGCTCGATGGGCTGTGGCTGCGCTGCCTGCAGCAGCCGTGACCAGCGGGTTGCACAGTGCTCTTTGCACGTCGCCGGTTGCACCACGCCCGTTGCACGTCGCCGGTTGCACCACGCCTCAGAATCTCGGCAGGTCCGGGTGTGAGATCTGGCCGCCGCGCACCAGCATCTTTCCGTACTCGGCGCAGCGGTTGAGCGTGGGAATCACCTTGCCGGGGTTGAGCAGGGCCTGCGGGTCGAAGGCGGCCTTGAGCGCGAACATCTGGTCGTTCTCGGCCGTGGTGAACTGGGTGCACATGGAGTTGAGCTTTTCCACGCCCACGCCATGCTCGCCCGTGACCGTGCCGCCCATGGCCACGCTGGTCTCCAGGATGTCGGCGCCGAACAGCTCGCAGCGGTGCAGCTCGTCGGGGTCGTTGGCATCGAACAGGATCAGCGGGTGCAGGTTGCCGTCGCCCGCGTGGAACACGTTGGCGCAGCGCAGGCCGTATTTCTTTTCCATCTCCTGGATGGCCAGCAGGATGTCGGCCAGGCGCTTGCGCGGGATGGTGGAGTCCATGCACATGTAGTCGGGGCTGATGCGCCCGCTGGCGGGAAAGGCGTTCTTGCGCCCGCTCCAGAAGCGCAGGCGCTCGGCCTCGCTCTCGCTGACGGTGATGGCCGTGGCCCCGGCGCCGCGCAGCACTTCGCTCATGTGGGCGATCTCTTCCTCGACTTCCTCGGGCGTGCCGTCGCTCTCGCACAGCAGGATGGCCTCGGCCGTGAGGTCGTAGCCGGCCTTGACGAAGTCCTCGACGGCGGCCGTCATGGGCTTGTCCATCATCTCCAGCCCGGCCGGGATGATGCCGGCCGCGATCACGGCGGCCACGGCGTCGCCGGCCTTGCGCACGTCGTCGAAGCTGGCCATGATGCAGCGCGCCAGCTGGGGCTTGGGGATCAGGCGCACGGTGACTTCGGTGGTCACGGCCAGCATGCCCTCGCTGCCGACCAGGATGGCCAGCAGGTCGAAGCCCGGCGTGTCCAGCGCCGTGGAGCCGAACTCCACCGGCTCGCCCTCCACGGTGAAGCCACGCACCTTGAGCACGTTGTGCACCGTCAGCCCGTACTTGAGGCAGTGCACGCCGCCCGAGTTCTCGGCCACGTTGCCGCCGATGGTGCAGGCGATCTGGCTGCTGGGATCGGGCGCGTAGTACAGGCCGAAGGGCGCGGCGGCCTCGCTGATGGCTAGGTTGCGCACGCCGCACTGCACCACGGCCGTGCGGCTGGCCGCATCGACCTGGAGGATCTTGTTGAACTTGGCCAGCGACAGCGTCACGCCCATGGGATGGGGCAAGGCACCGCCCGACAACCCGGTGCCCGCGCCGCGTGCGATCACGGGCACCTGAATGGCGTGGCAGGCTCGCAGCACGGCCTGGACCTGGGCCTCGGTCTCGGGCAGGCAGACCACCAGCGGGCGCTGGCGGTAGGCCGTGAGGCCGTCGCATTCATAGGGCGTGGTGTCCTCGGCGTTCCACAGCAGGGCGTGGGCGGGCACATGGCGGGCCAGCGCGGCCACGACCTCGGCCTGGCGCCGTGCGCGCTCGGAGACTGTGGGCTGCTGGTGGGCCGCATCGGCGGCGGCCGACGCCATGGCGCCGGGAGCGAGGCTGGCTGGGGAGCTGGCGAAAGTCATGGAGCCTGACTTTAGGCGATGCCGCCGTCTTTGTGCAGCGGAACTGCGCTGATGTTTATTGCAACAGCGCGTGAAATCCATGAAATCCGCGAAATCAGTTATGGGCGCCTCAGCAGGCCATCGCCCTCTTCAACCATTCAGCAAAGGCCGCGCATTCCCAGCGGTCCATGGTGCCGGTACGCCAGCACAGGTAGTGGGCATGGGGGCTGGCCGTGTCCACGTCGAACAGGCGCACCAGGGTGCCGTTGTCCAGCCAGGGCGCGCCCAGCTTGTGGCGCACCAGGGCGATGCCCATGCCGGCCGAGGCCGCGTCGCACATCAGGCCGATGTCGTTGAACTGCGAGCCCTCGTGCGGCTCGGGCCAGTCCAGGCCGGTGGCGCCGAACCAGGTGCGCCAGGGCTCCAGCGGGCTGCGCAGCAGGGGCATGCCTTCCAGGTCCTGGGGCTGCTCGAAGGGGCCGTGCTCGCGGATGAAGGCTGGCGAGGCCAGCGGCGTGACCACGTCGCGCGCCAGCTCGATGTGCTCCACATCGGCATAGTGGCCGGGGCCGAAGCGCACCATCAGGTCGGCATCCTCGGCCACCACGTCCAGCAGCGGGATGGAGACCTGCAGGGCGATGTCGATCTCGGGATAGGTTTCCGTGAACTGGCGCAGGCGCGGGATCAGGATCACGCGCGCAAAGGTGGGCGTGACGGCGAGCTTGAGCCTGCGGCGGCCCGGCGCCGTCACCTCGCCCGGAAAGCGCTGCAGCGCGCCCAGGCCCTCGCGCACGTGGGACAGGTAGGCGCTGCCCTCGGTGGTGAGCGAAAAGTCCGAGCGGCCGAACAGCCGCGTGCCCAGGATCTGCTCGAGCTGGCGCACGCGGTGGCTGACGGCGCTGGGCGTGACGCACAGCTCCTCGGCCGTCTGCGTCACGCTGCGCAGCCGCGCCAGCGCCTCGAAAGTAAGCAGGCACTGTATGGGCGGAATGCGGCGGGCGCCGCTGCCGGGCGGGGCAAAGCCGCTGCCGGCGGCAAGGGTCACGTTCGCCATGGGCGGCCGGGAGCCGGCTTCAGCGGAAGACCACGGTCTTGTGGCCGTTGAGGATGACGCGGTGCTCGCTGTGCCACTTGACGGCGCGGGCCAGCACCTGGCTCTCGGTGTCGCGGCCGCGGGCCGTGAGGTCCTCCACGGTGTCGGTGTGGTCGGCGCGGGCCACGTCCTGCTCGATGATCGGACCTTCGTCCAGGTCGGCCGTCACATAGTGGGCCGTGGCGCCGATCAGCTTCACGCCGCGGTCATGGGCCTGGTAGTAGGGCTTGGCGCCCTTGAAGCTGGGCAGGAAGCTGTGGTGGATATTGATCGCGCGGCCTGCCAGCTTGGTGCACAGGTCGTTGGACAGCACCTGCATGTAGCGCGCCAGCACCACGAGCTCGGCGCCTTCGGCCTCGATGATCTCGAACTGCTTTGCCTCGGCCTGGGCCTTGGTGGCAGCCGTGACGGGGATGTGGTGGAAGGGGATGTTGTAGCTGGCCGCCAGCTGGTAGAACTCGCGGTGGTTGCTGATGATGGCGCGGATGTCCACCGGCAGCAGGCCGCTCTTCCAGCGAAACAGCAGGTCGTTGAGGCAGTGGCCTTCCTTGCTGACCATGAGCACGGTCTTCATGGCTTCGGCCTTGGTGTGCAGGCGCCACTTCATCTGGTACTGGCCGCCCAGGTCGGCCAGGGCCGCCCTCAGAGCCGCGGGATCGCAGCCGTTGCAGGCAAATTGCACGCGCATGAAGAACAGTCCGGTGGCCGGGTCGTTATACTGCGCGGCCTCTTCGATGTTGCCGCCTTGCTCGAGCAGAAAGCCCGAGACGGCATGTACCAGACCGAGCCGGTCGGGGCACGAAAGGGTAAGAATATAGGCTTGGGTCATAGCGGCGCAATTGTCGCAGCATGGACACGACCCTGCGCAAGTCACACGTTCTGGGAACGTTCTGAGGAACCACATGCAAGATCAGGGAGAGCAGCCCCGAATACCGCTCTGGGGCGCAATGACCCTGTACGTGTGCGCAGGTCTGCTGTGGCTCTGGGGCGTGGAATGGCTGCTGGCGCACCTGCAGATTCCGCCCGAGGCGGCGGCGCAGCGGCGCATGCTGTCCTCGGTGACCCTGGTGCTGGTCACGGCCGTGGGCGGCGGCTGGCTGCTGTGGCGCATGCGCCGTGGAGAGCGCACTGCCCATGCCGCGATGGCCGCCGGGCGGGAGGCCGACGAACGCCAGCGCCTGGCCACCGCCGTGGTGGACAACACCATGGAGGGCGTGGTCGTCACCGACGCGCGCAGCCGCATCCTCTCGGTCAACAGCGCCTTCACGCGGCTGCTGGGCTATACCGAGCAGGAAATGCTGGGCAAGACCCCGCGCATGTTCAAGTCCGGCCGCCATGACAAGGCCTTCTACGAGGCCATGTGGGACAGCATGCAGGCCACGGGCCACTGGCAGGGCGAAATCTGGAACCGCCGCAAGAACGGCGAGGTCTTCCCCGAGCGCATGTCGCTCAGCGCCGTCAAGGACGCACAGGGCAAGGTCACGCACTACGTGTGCATGTTCACCGACATCTCGGCCGAGAAGGCGCGCGAGGCCCAGCTCGAATTCCTGGCCCACCGCGACATGCTCACCGGCCTGCCCAACAGCGTGCGCTTCACAGCGCTGCTGGAAGACGCCGTGGCCGAGGCGGCCGCCGAGCAGGGCACGCTGGCCGTGATGCTGCTGAACATTGATCGCTTCAAGGACGTCAACGACAGCTACGGCCACGCCATTGGCGACCAGGTGCTGCGCCACATCGCCGCCCGTGTGCACGATTCCCTGGGACCCCAGGACCTCATAGGCCGCATGGCCGGTGACGAACTGGCCGTGCTGTGCAAGGGCATGAGCGAGCGCGGCGACGCCATCGCCCGCGCACGGCAACTGATCGCGGCGGCCGGCCAGCCCTGGAGCTCGCCGGACGGCCTGTCAGTCATGGCCGGCGTCAGCGTGGGCATCTGCATGTATCCCTCCCACGCCGGCAATGCCCAGGACCTGCTGCAGGGCGCGCACGCCGCCGTCTACGGCGCCAAGTCGCGCAGCGGCCGTGCCTGGTGCTTCTTCGAGGAAGACATGACCTCGGCCGCGCGCGAGCGCCTGGCCATGGAGGCACGGCTGCGGCAGGCCATAGACCTGGGCCACCTGCGCCTGTACTTCCAGCCCCAGATCGACCTGGCCACGGGCCGCCTGGTGGGCGCCGAGGCCCTGGTGCGCTGGCTGGACCCGGACGAGGGCCTCATCTCCCCGGCACGCTTCATTCCCGTGGCCGAAAGCTCGGGCGTCATCGGCGCGCTGGGCCTGTGGGTGCTGCGCGAGGCCTGCGCCCAGGGCCAGCGCTGGCGCGATCAGGGCCTGCCCGAGATGACCATCGCGGTCAATGTCTCGCTGCACCAGTTCCTGCTGACCGACATTGCCGGCGCCACCGCCGACGCGCTGGCCGCCACGGGCTTCGCCCCGCACTGCCTGGAGCTGGAAATCACCGAAAGCGCCCTGGCCGAGCGCCCCGAGGAGGCCCTGGCCGTCATGCGCCGCCTGCGCGCCCAGGGCCTGCGGCTGGCCATCGACGACTTCGGCACCGGCTATTCCTCGCTGGCCCACCTCAAGCGCTTTCCGCTGGACCTGCTCAAGATCGACCAGGGCTTTATCCGCGATATCCCGCACAGCGCGGACGACATGGCCATCAGCGGATCGGTGATCGCGCTGGGGCATGCCATGGGGCTGAAGGTTCTGGCCGAGGGCGTGGAGACGGCCGAGCAACTGGCATTCCTGCGCGGCAAGGGGTGCGACTTCTTCCAGGGCTATCTGTGCAGCAAGCCCTTGCCCGCACAGGCGTTTGGGGAGTGGGTGTCGGACAACCAGGGCATGTGGGCCGTGCAGGGCTGATCGCCCGATGCACGGCGGGCCGAGGCCCGGCCCCTGCTCCACCACTCGGGCCAGGGGACCCGGGCGAATCGACGGCAAATCAGGCCAACGCCTCCGCCGGCCCAAAGAATTCATAGCGGACCTGCCCTTCCGGCACCCCCAACACCCGCAACGACTCCTTCACCGACCGCATGAACGGCCGGGGCCCCAGGAAATACACATCGGCATCCACTGAAGGCAGCCACTCACCCAACTGCCGGGCGGTCAGCAGCCCCTGCGCATCGACCTCATCGCCCTCCTCCACCCGGTCATAGCAGTAGTACCGGCTGAGCTGCGGATGCACTGCGGCCAGCGCATCCACACGTTCACGGAAGGCATGCACCCCGCGCTCGCGTGCGCAGTGGATGAAGACCACGGGCCGCCGGGTCGGCAAGGCCGCATCCAGCATGGGCAGGGTCGGCGTGATGCCCACGCCGCCGCTGATCAGCACCAGCGGACGCTCGCCGGGCTGCAGCGTGAAGTGGCCTGCGGGCGGGAACAGCTGCAGCGTGTCGCCGACGCGGACCCGGTCGTGCAGGAAGTTGGAGACCTTGCCACCTGCCTCGCGCTTGACGCTGATGCGCAGGCTGCGGCCATCGGCGGGCGCGGACAGCGAGTAGTTGCGCCGCTGCTCCTGGCCGTCCACCACCAGGCGCAGCCCGATGTACTGGCCGGGCTGGTGGGCGATGACGGGGCCGCCATCGGCCGGCACCAGGTAGAACGAGGTGATCTCGGCGCTTTCCGCCACCTTGTCCTCGACCACGAAGGCACGCTCGCCGCGCCAGCCGCCTTCAGCCGCCGCCGTGCGGTCATAGGCCTGGCGTTCGGCGCCGATCAGGATGTCGGCCAGTTGCTGGTAGGCGGCGCCCCAGGCATCGATGACCTCGTCGGTGGCGATCTCGGCGCCCAGCACTTCGCGGATGGCGCGTAGCAGGCAGGTGCCGACGATGGGGTAGTGCTCGGGCTGCACCTGCAGCGCAACGTGCTTGTTGATGATCTGCGCGGGCAGATCGCCCAGGGCTTCGAGCCGGTCGATGTGCTTGGCGTACATGAGCACGCTATGGGCCAGGGCACGCGGCTGGGCACCGCTTTGCTGGTGGGCCATGTTGAACAGGGCGCGCACCTCGGGGTACTCGCCCAGCATGGTCTGGTAGAAGTGGGTGATCAAAGCCTCGCCGCCGGTTTCAAGCAGCGGGACGGTGGATTGGACGATGGCACGTTGGCGGTCGGTCAGCACGGGAAACTCCTTGGGTACGGGGACGGGCATGCCCGGTGCGATGCTGGGCATGCCTTGACAAAGGCAAGTGCCGTGCCAGGGCTGCAGCCCTTTCAGAACAAGGGTTTGGCGTTTCATGCGTCAATATGACCTTCGTCAAAACGAGTCTTTTTGACAGCGATCGCAGTCTTTATGACCACATCCACCGCCCTGCATGCCCTGACCCCTCTGGTGGCCGACCTGGCCCAGGACCTGCCCGAGCGCGAGCGCTTTCGCCGCCTGCTAGCAGCGCTGCGCGCCGTGCTGCCGGCCGATGCCGCCGCCCTGCTGCGGCTGGAGGGCGAGTGGCTGCGGCCCGTGGCCATCGATGGCCTGGTGCCCGATGCGCTGGGCCGGCGCTTTCGCATTGCCGAGCACCCGCGCTTCGCCCAGCTGCTGGCGGCGGGCCAGGCCATGCGCTTTGCGCCCGACAGCCCGCTGCCCGATCCCTATGACGGCCTGGTGGCCCAGGGCCACGGACCGCTGGAGGTGCACGACTGCATGGGCTGCGTGCTGCAGACGGGCGGCCTGCCCTGGGGCCTTCTCACGCTGGACGCGCTGGACCCCGGGCGCTTTGCCGACCCGGCCGCGCTGGCGGCGCTGCAGGCCTTTAGCAACCTGGCGGCGGCCACCGTGACCACGGCCGAGCGGCTGCGCCGATTGGCGCGCAGTGCGCGCGCCCTGCCCGCGCCCGGCGCCGCCCCGGGGGGCGAGTCATCGCGTCCGCTGATCGGCCAGAGCCCGGCCATGCGCGCGCTGCAAAAGGACATCGCCCTGGTCGCGGCCAGCGACCTCAACGTGCTGATCACGGGCGAGACCGGCACGGGCAAGGAACTGGTGGCCCAGGCCGTGCATGCGCAGTCGGCGCGTGCAGGCCGGGCGCTGGTCAGCATCAACTGCGCGGCCCTGCCCGACAACCTGGTCGAAAGCGAGCTGTTCGGCCATGTGCGCGGCGCCTTCACGGGTGCGCTGTCCGAGCGCAGCGGCAAGTTCGAGCAGGCCGACCAGGGCACGCTGTTCCTGGACGAGGTGGGCGAGCTGTCCCTGCCCGTGCAGGCCAAGCTGCTGCGCGTGCTGCAAAGCGGCCAGCTGCAGCGCCTGGGCTCGGACCGCGAGCACCATGTGGACGTGCGCGTGATCGCCGCCACCAACCGCGACCTGGCCGCCGAGGTGGCGGCAGGCCGCATGCGCGCCGATTTCTTCCACCGCCTGAGCGTCTACCCGCTGCGCGTGCCCGCGCTGCGCGAGCGCGACAGCGACGTGCTGATGCTGGCCGGCTTCTTCCTCGAGGAAAACCGTTCGCGCCTGGGCCTGGGCGGACTGCGCCTGCACCCCGCCGCGCAATCGGCTTTGCTTGCCCAGGACTGGCCCGGCAATGTCCGGGAGCTGGAGCACCTCATCAGCCGCGGCGTGCTGCGGGCGCTGAGCCGTGCGCCCTCCACCGCTCCAGCCGGTGGCCGGGCTCGCATGGTCACGCTGGGCCAGGCCGATCTCCGGGATGACGCTCAGCCCCCGGCGACGGCCACACCGACCCTGCCCCTCCCACAGGTCGCATCGCCCAGCGCCAGCCCCCAAGGCCTGCGCGAAGCCGTGGAGAGCTACGAGCGCCATCTGATCGACGCCAGCCTGCAGCGCCACCACGGCAGCTGGGCCGCCGCCGCACGCGAGCTGCAGATGGACCGCGCCAACCTGCAGCGGCTGGCGCGGCGGCTGGGACTGGTCAGGCAGGACGCCTGAGCGACTTCAGCCACCCATACCCGCTCACCAGCAGCACCCCGGCCAGCACCATCAGTGCCCCGGCCAGGAAGTTGGGCTCGATGGGCTCGCTGAGCAGCCAGGCCCCGAAGACCACGCCGAAGATGGGCGTCATGAACGAGAACACGCCCAGGCGCGAGGCCAGGTATTGCGTGAGCAGCCAGAACCAGACCAGGAAGCTCACGAAGCAGACCAGCACGGACTGGAAGGCCAGGCCGGCCCAGGCCAGCGGCGTGGGCTCGAAGCGGGTCTGGCCCAGCAGGAAGGCGGCGGGCAGCAGCAGCGCAAAGCCCGTGGCCAGTTGGTAGAGCAGGGTCTGCGCGGCGGGCAGCGATGCCAGCCGCGTGGCGCGGATGGCCACCGTGGTGGCGCCCCAGGCCACGCCGGCGGCCAGCGCCAGCAGGTCGCCCAGCAGCATGGCGGCGCCGGCTGCCTTCGAAGGCTTGCCGCCGCCCAGGAAGGCCAGCGCTATGCCGGCAAAGGCCAGTGCGATGCCCAGCCATTGCAGCGGCGCCAGGCGCTCCGAGGGCAGCTTCCAGTGCAGGCCCAGCGCCGCGAACACGGGGGCGGAATACAGGAAGACCACCACATGGGCGGCCGAGGTGTGGTTGATGCTCTCGCCCACCAGCAGGAATTCCAGCGCGAACAGCGTGCCCACGGCCAGGCCCGGGCGCCAGCTGCCGTCGTCCCACTGCACGCGCATGCCGCGCCAGCGCATGAACAGCCACACCAGCACTGCTCCCACGCCCGAGCGCAACGCGATCTGCAGCGTGGGCGCAATGGCATCGGCCGTGGCCTTGAGCAGGATCTGCTGCAGGCTCCAGATCAGGCACAGCATGAGCATCAGCGCGGCGGCGCGCGCGTCCAGCGGTTTGCGTGAATCCACGGCATATCCCTTTCAACGACCGTAAAAAAGCCGGCCCGCAGGCCGGCTTTGCATCAAGCGGGAGCTGGCCCGGCCAGCGGGCCGGCCATCACTTGATGCCCAGCAGTTCCACCTCGAAGTTCAGCGTGGCGTTGGGCGGGATCACGCTGCCCGCGCCACGGCTGCCGTAGGCGATGGAGGGCGGGCAGGTCAGCTTGGCCTTGCCGCCGACCTTCATCTTCTGCACGCCTTCGGTCCAGCAGGGAATCACGCCGGTCAAGGGGAACTCGATGGGCTGGCCGCGCGTGATGGAGCTGTCGAAGTCCTTGCCCGTGTCGGGGAAGTAGCCGCGGTAGTGCACGCGCACCGTGTCGCTGGCCTTGGGGCTGGCGCCCGTGCCTTCCTTGAGGCTTTCGTAGACCAGGCCGCTGGCCGTGGTGACGGGTTCGGCCGCATGGGCTGCCACGCCGGTCAGTGCGGCGAGCATCAGGCCGCAGGAGGCGGCCAGGGTGGTGAGGGTCTTGTTCATGAGGGTTCTTTCAATGCAATGTTTGCAGCGGGTTCACGCCTTGGCGGGGACACCAATGTCGTCAAGGGCCTTGGCGATGTGGCCGACGGTGCGGTCCACGTTGTGCCATTTTTCCAGGCCGAACAGGCCGATGCGGAAGGTCTTGAAGTCCGGGCCTTCGTCGCACTGCAGGGGCACGCCCGAGGCGGTCTGCAGGCCGGCTTCCATGAACTTCTTGCCGCTCTGGATGCCGGGGTCGGTGGTGTAGCTGACCACGACGCCGGGGGCCTTCCAGCCTTCGGCCGCCACGCTGGGAAAGCCGCGCGATTCCAGCAGGGCACGCACCTTGGCGCCCAGGGCGATCTGCTCGTCGCGCACCTTGGCGAAGCCGTAGGCACGCGTCTCCAGCATCACGTCGCGCAGGCGGACCAGGGCGTCGGTGGGCATGGTGGTGTGGTAGGCGTGCTGGCCTTTTTCGTAGCCCTCGGCGATCTGCATCCACTTCTTGAGGTCGCAGGAGAAGCTGGAGCTTTGCGTGTGCTCGATGGCTTCGCGCGCACGCTGCGAGAGCATGACCATGGCGCAGCACGGCGAGCTGCTCCAGCCCTTTTGCGGCGCGCTGATCAGCACGTCCACGCCGGTCTTTTCCATGTCCACCCACATGGCGCCCGAGGCCACGCAGTCCAGCACGAAGAGCGCGCCCACCTCGTGCGCGGCATCGGCCACGGTGCGCAGGTAGCTGTCGCTCAGCAGGATGCCGCTGGCCGTCTCCACATGGGGGGCGAACACGACCTTGGGTTTTTCAGTGCGGATGGCGGCGGCCACGTCCTCGGCCGCGCAGGGCGCCCAGGGGTCCTGGCTGCCCGGTCCCTGGCGACGCGCCTTGCAGACCACGGCGCCACCGCCCAGGCCGCCTTCCTCGAAGATCTGGGTCCAGCGGTAGCTGAACCAGCCGTTGCGCACGATGAGCACCTTTTCGCGGTTGGCGAACTGGCGCGCCACGGCCTCCATGCCGAAGGTGCCGCTGCCCGGCACCAGCACGGCCGTGTGGGCGTGGTAGACCTCCTGCAGCGTGGTGAGGATGTCCTGCATCACGCCCGCGAAGCGCTTGGACATGTGGTTGAGCGCGCGGTCGGTGTAGACCACCGAGAATTCGAGCAGGCCGTCGGGATCGATATCGGGCAGAAGTCCGGGCATGGGGAGTCTCCAGAGGCAGCGGGGCCTGCACTGCAGGCCCGCCATCATGTTCGTCGGAAAGGCGGCCAGCTTAGCATGCCGTCCGTGGCGTTTTCAGGGCCTACCAGGTGTCCACGAAGCCGGCTTGGGCAGGCGCAACGCGCGCCCCTGCCAGGCCGCGCGACAGCCAGGCGCGCGTGTCGGCGGGGTCGATGACGGCGTCGATCTCCAGCGTGCCGGCCATGTGCATGGCCTCGCCGTGGGCGTACTGCTGGGCCAGCAGCCGGTCGAACAGGGCGTTGCGTTCGGCGCCCTCGGGCAGGGCCTCCAGTTCCTTGCGAAAGCCCAGGCGCACGGCGCCTTCCAGACCCATGGCACCGAACTCGCCCGTGGGCCAGGCCACGTTGAACACCGGCGCATGGAAGCTGCCGGCCGTCATGCCCATGGCCCCCAGGCCGTAGCCCTTGCGCAGCACCACGCTGAAATACGGCACGCGCAGCTTGGCCGCCGTGACGAACAGGCGGCTGACATGGCGCACCTGGGCCGTCTTCTCGATCTCGGGGCCGACCATGAAGCCGGGCGTGTCCACCAGGCTCACGATGGGCAGGCCATGGGCATTGCACAGCTGCATGAAGCGCGCGGCCTTGTCGGCCGCATCGGCGTCGATCGCGCCGCCCAGGTGGGAGGGGTTGTTGGCCATCAGCCCCACGGGCCGGCCTTCGATGCGCGCCAGCGCCGTGTGGATGCCTGCGCCAAAGCCCGTGCGCAGCATCAGCAGGCTGCCTTCGTCCACCAGATGCGCCATGGCCGCACGCGTGTCATAGGCACGCAGCCGGTTCTCGGGCACCACATGGCGCAGGGCGCGCGTGTCGGGCGCGGTCCACTCCGTGGTGCGACCCTGGAAGAAGGACAGGTAGTGGCGCGCGGCGGCCACGGCTTCGGCCTCGTCCTCGACTATCACGTCGATCACGCCATTGGCATGCTGCACGCTGCTGGGACCGATCTGCTCGGGCCGGAAGACGCCCAGCCCGCCGCCCTCGATCATGGCCGGCCCGCCCATGCCGATGCAGCTGGCGCGCGTGGCGATGATCACGTCGCTGCAGCCCAGCAGGGCTGCGTTGCCCGCGAAGCAGCGGCCATGGGTGATGCCGATCACGGGCACCTGGCCCGACAGCGCCGCATAGGCCGCGAAGGTGTGCACATGCAGGCCCGCGACCACGGGCGTGTCGGTGTCACCGGGCCGCCCGCCGCCGCCTTCGGCGAACAGCACCACGGGCAGCTTCTGGGCCAGCGCAATGCCCAGCATGCGGTCGGTCTTGGCATGGTTGCGCGCGCCCTGGGTGCCCGCCAGCACGGTGGCGTCATAGGACATGACGACGGCGCGCGAGCGCTCCTGGCCGAACTGCGCGCCGTTGATGGAGCCCATGCCCGTGACCATGCCGTCGGCCGGCGTGTTGGCGATCAGATCGTCCATGCTGCGCCGGCGCGTCTGCGCGGCAATGGCCAGCGCACCGTATTCGATGAAGCTGCCCTCATCGCAAAGATCGGCGATGTTCTCGCGCGCGCTGCGGCTGCCCTGGGCATGGCGTTTGGCCATGGCCTCGGGCCGGGCAGCATCGCGCGTGAAGGCATGGCGGTCGATGACGCGCTGCAGGTCGGCGCGGATGTGGTCCGGGTCCTGTGCGGACTGCTGCGCGCGTGCGTCGGCCTGCACGCCTTCGGCGGCGGCCAGCACCAGCAGGGGCTGGTCCTGGGCCACATAGGCACCGGCCTCGGCCAGCCGTCGGGTGATGGTGCCGGCCTGCGGCGCCAGCAGCACATGCTCCATCTTCATGGCTTCGAGCACGCCCAGTTCGGCGCCTGCAGCCACGGCATCGCCCACGGCCACGCTCCACTGCACGATGCGCGCGGGCATGGGGGCCGTGATGGCGCCTTCGGGGACGGGCGCGCCAGCAGCCTCGGCCGCCACCGGAACCTCGGCGGCCGCAGCCGTGCGGCGCGCGCCTTCGGCCAGCGCCTGGGCGTCCGCCACCAATTCGGGAAGGGCCTCTTCAAACCAGCGTGTGTGCACGGCCTGCGACGCCATCTCGGGCCGCCGGGCCAGCGCCTGCAGCAGCGGCAGGTTGGTGGCCAGCCCGTCGATGCGGCATTCGTCCAGCGCGCGACGTGCGCGGCGAAGCACGTCTTCAAAGCGCGGCCCGCTGCTGTGCACGATGAGCTTGGCCAGCAGCGTGTCGTAGTGCGGCGAGGGGCTGGCGCCCGCCACCGCATGCGTGTCGATGCGGATGCCGGGCCCGGCCGGCCACTGCAGCGCGCCTATGCGCCCGCTGCCGGGGCGCGACTGGCCTGCGGCATCCAGCGTCTCGGCATTGATGCGCCACTGCATGGCATAGCCGCGCGGCGCGGGCGGTGTCCTGGCATCCAGGCCCAGCTCGCCCAGGTGATCGCCCGCCGCAATGCGGATCTGGGCCTGCACCAGGTCGATGCCGAAGACTTCCTCGGTGATGGTGTGCTCGACCTGCAGGCGCGGGTTGGCCTCGATGAAGACATAGGGCAGGGAGTCGGAGGCGGCATCGACCAGGAATTCGAAGGTGCCCAGGCTCTCGTAGCCGATCTCGGCAGCCATGCGCAGCGCGTCGCGCGTGATGCGCTCGCGCAGCGGCTGCGCCAGGCTGGGGCTGGGCGCGATCTCCACCAGCTTCTGGAAGCGCCGCTGCAGCGTGCATTCCCGTTCGCCCAGCGCGATGGGGCCTGCACCGCCGTCGCCCAGGATCTGCACCTCGATATGGCGTGCGCCCGTCATCAGCCGCTCCACATAGACGCCGTCCACGCCGAAGGCGGCGCGCGCCTCGCTGCGGCAGCGCTCATAGGCGGCAGGCAGGTCCTCGGCGCGCGCCACGGCGCGCATGCCGCGCCCGCCGCCGCCGCCGATGGCCTTGACCATGATGCCGCTGGCGCCCCCGGCCTGCTGCGCCTCGAAGAAGGCCTGGGCCTGTTCCAGCGTGACAGCCTCGCTGCTGCCCGGCATCAGCGGCACGCCGCAGCGGCGTGCCAGATCGCGCGCGCGGGCCTTGTCGCCCAGCAGCGCCAGATGGGCGGGTGCAGGGCCGATGAAGCGCAGGCCCGCATCGGCGCAGGCCTGCGCAAAGCCCGCGTTCTCGCTGAGAAAGCCGTAGCCCGGATGGATGCCGTCGCAGCCGTGCTCGCGCGCAATGCGCAGCAGGTGGGCGCCGTCCAGGTAGGCCGAGGGGCCGCTGGCGCCCAGGGGCACGGCTGCATCGGCAGCGGATACATGGGGCGCCTGCGCATCGTCTGCGGCATAGACGGCCAGGCTCGGCACACCCAGCTCGCGCAGCGCGCGCACGATGCGCAGCGAGATCTCGCCACGGTTGGCAATCAGGATCTTCTGGAACATGGGTCTTCGGTCTTTCTCATTGATCGCGCAGCAAGCGACGCAGCACCTTGCCCGCTCCGGTGGCGGGCAGCGCCTCGATGAAACGCACCTCGCGCGGCGCCTTGTAGCTGGCCATGTTCTCGCGCGACCACTGCACCAGGTCCTCGGCCGCGATCTGCTGGCCCGGCCGCGTGACGATGAAGGCGCGCACGACCTCGCCCTTTTGCGGGTCGGGCACGCCGATCACGGCGGCCTGGGCCACGGCCGGATGCTTGATGAGGATGGCTTCCACCTCCTCGGGGAAGACGCTGTAGCCCGAGACCTTGATCATTTCCTTGAAGCGGCCGATGAAGGTCAGGTAGCCATCGGCGTCGATGCGGCCCATGTCGCCCGTGTGCACCCAGCCGTTCTTCAGGGTCCTGGCCGTGGCCTCGGGCTTGTTCCAGTAGCCCTTGAAGTTGCCGGGGCCGCGGATGGTGATCTCGCCCACTTCGCCGGCCGGCAGCGGCTCGCCGGTCTCGGGGTCGATGATACGCACCTCGTTGCCGGGCAGCGGCTTGCCGTGCGTGCCCCAGCGGATGGCGTCGCCCGGCATGGAGGTGTCCATGGTGTGGGTCTCGCTCAGGCCATAGGCCGCCTCGCTGGAGATGCAGTTCGGGGTGAAGCGCTTCCACTGCCGCGCCAGTTCCTCGGTGTAGGCAATGCCGAAGCTGGTCACGGTGTTGCGGCGCAGCGCGGAAAAGTCCATGGTCTCCACGCCCGGCAGCTGCATCACGGCCACGTTCATGGGCGCGATGCTGTACCACCAGGTCACGCGGTAGCGCTCCAGGGCCTGGGCCACGGCCAGCGGGTCGAAGCGGTGCAGCAGCACGCAGGTGGCGCCGCTGTGCACGGGCATGTTCACGCCCATGGACATGCCGGCAATGTGATAGAGCGGCGCCACGGCCAGCAGCATGTCCCCTGCGTTCACGCCCGTGGCGCTGGAGGCGCCGGCCGTCTTGCTGGCCGCGTTGCCGTAGCTGAGCATGGCGCCCTTGGGCAGGCCCGTGGTGCCCGAGGTATAGGTCATCAGCGAGACATCGTCCATGGCGACATCGACGGGCACGGGCTTGGCGCCGCTGTGCATGACATCCCAGAACGATTCCACGCCCTCGGGCAGCGGCTGCACGGGGGCCTGCAGTTCGGGCGGCAGCGCCAGCGTGGCCGATTCAGGAAGCCAGTCGCCATAACGCACGGCCAGCACATGCCTGAGCGCCGTGCTGGCGCGCACCTTGTCCACCACGGGCAGCAGCACATCGGCCGCGACGATCACGCGGGCCTTGAGGTCATCGAGCTGGTACTGCAGCTCATGCTCCTTGTTCAGCGGCCCGCAGGGGCAGACGATGGCGCCGACCTTCTGGATGCCGTAGTGCGCCACGATGTACTGCGGGCAGTTGTTCATGAACAGCGCCACGGGCTCTCCCCGGCCCACGCCCAGCGCCTGCAGCCGCGCGGCAAAGGCGTCGCTGGCCGCATCCACCTCGGCCCAGCTGATGTGGCGGCCATACCAGATGTAGGCGTCGCGGCCGGGGTGGTTGCGCGCATTGCGGCGCAGGGCCTCATGCAGGGGAATGAGGGTCTCGGAATCCGCCATGCTTGTCTCCTGGGTGTCTGGCCATCCCGGAACCAGTCCTAAGGGATAGCCTTGATTTGTTTTGGGGTCCAGCGGCTTGCCAATATATACCCGCTGGTAGAACATTGCTACCCATCGGTATAACCATCGCAGCCACCGACGCGACACGAGATTTCCCGCATGCCCAAGCCCCCTGTCACCCCGCGCGGCCGCCAGCGCCTTCCCACGGCCGGCTCCGATGAAAAGCGCGAACGCATCCTCAAGGCGGCCGAGGCCCTGTTCGACCGCAACGGCTACGCCAACACCACGATGGAGCAGATCGTCCAGGCCCTGGGCGTGACCAAGCCCTTCGTCTACTACTACTTCCGCAACAAGCAGGAGATCTTCGAGACCCTGTGCTGGGCGCCCACCGAGGCCTGCTTCACGGTGCTGGACTTCGCGGCCGACGATCCGCGCGCCGCGCACGAGAAGGCCGTGGACGGCCTGCAGCGCCTGATCGCGGCCACCATTGCCCACTATCCGGCGGCCTTCTTTCCCTATCGCGAGCCCCAGGCCTTCAGCCCTGCGTACATGAAGGCCTCGCGCACGCTGGCGCGCCAGTTCTACCGCCAGTTCTGCGCGCTGCTCGAAGAAGGCCGCGCCAGCGGCCACCTGGACTTTCGCGAGACACGCATCACCGCCCAGGCCGCCTGCAGCCTGCCGGGCTTTCTCTACAACTGGTACCGCCCCGGCGGCCGCCTGGGCACGGCCGAGATGGTGGCCGAGCTGACCGAGCTGGCCAGCCGCGTGCTGGGCCTGCGCACGGCGCCAGCCACCGCGCCCGAAGCCATTGCCGCATCCCCCGCGAAAAAGACGCCTGCACGGCGCAGCCGGCCCCGCGCCGAGCCGCCCGGCAAGGACTGACGACCATTCCTTCGAGGAGACAAGACATGCCGATCCGCCGCCATTGCATCCGACGATATTCCCAACCATCCATCGTTCTCGCCGCCGCCCTGCTGTGCGCCACGGCCGCCCACGCCCAGGGCGGCGAGACGTTCAAGATCGCCTTCATCGACCCGCTGTCCGGCCCCTTCGTCAGCACAGGCGAGCTGATGCGCGACCACGTGCAATACGCGGTCGAGGATGTGAACGCCAAGGGCGGTCTGTTCAACGGCACGAAGCTGCAGCTGCTGCAGTTCGACAGCAAGCTCTCGGCCCAGGAGAGCCAGGCCGCGCTGCAGGCGGCCATCGACCAGGGCGCGCGCGTGGTGGTGACCGGGGGATCGGGCTCTTCGGTGGTGGCGGCCCTGGTGCAGGCGGCCTCGCGCCACAACCAGCGCAATCCGGGCAAGGAAGTGCTGGTGCTCAACCATTCCTCCATCGACCCCGAGCTGACGGGCAAGGCCTGCAGCTTCTGGCATTTCATGTTCGATGCCAACACCGCCATGCGCATGCAGGCGATTGCCAGCTACATCAAGACCCAGCCGGGCATCCGCAAGGTCTACCTGCTCAACCAGGACTACGCCCACGGCAAGCAGTGGGCGGCCTACGGGCGCCAGATGGTGAGCGCGGCCCGGCCCGACATCCAGTTCACGGGCGAGATGCTCCACCCCATAGGCCGGGTCAAGGACTTCGCGCCCTATGTGGCCAAGATCAAGGAAACAGGTGCGGACTCGGTGATCACGGGCAACTGGGGCCAGGACCTGACCCTGCTGCTCAAGTCAGCCGCCGACTCGGGCTATGACCTGCGCTACTTCAACCACAGCGCGGGCGGCATGCCGGGCACGGTGACATCCTTCGCCCAGACCCGCATCGGCCAGCTGACCTGGGTGGCCGAATGGCACCCGGGCCAGGCCGGCCGCCCGCTGGCCGACGCCCGCGCCCAGGAATACAAGGCCCGCATGGGCAAGGACTTCCTGGCCCCGCGCATGGACCTGGTGCCGCGCATGCTGGCCGCCGCCATGGCCAAAGCACAGTCCACCGAACCCGTGAAGATCGCGCTGGCCATGGAGGATTTGCAGATGGACACCGTGGTCGGCCCCGTGCGCATGCGCGGCAAGGACCACCAGCTGCTGCTGCCCCAGGTGGTCAACACCATCGCGCCCGTGGACGGCAAGCTGGTCAAGGCCGGCTGGGAAGGCACGAACTACGGCTTTCGCACCGATGCCGTCTACACGCCCGAGCAGGTGGAATTGCCCACGGACTGCCAGATGAAGCGGCCCGGCGGGCGCTGAGGCGGCCTGCCCCGCCAGCCAAGCCAGCTACGCCCTGGTCAGCGCGGGGCGTAGTTTCTCTGGCCGAAGATACCGCTGCCCACGCGCACCATCGTGCTGCCTGCGGCCACGGCCGCTTCCAGGTCGCCGGTCATTCCCATGGAAACCGTGTCGAAGCGCTCCAGCCCCGGCAGGCCGCTGGCGCGGATCTGTTCGAAGACGGCGGTGGCGCGGGCATGCACCTCGCGCTGGGCCTCGAAGCCCGGCGCATCGTCGGGAATGCTCATCACGCCGCGCAGCGCCAGGCGCGGCAGCTGCACGATGGCGGCGGCCAGCTCCAGCGCCTGCTGCGGCGCCACGCCGGCCTTGGTCTCGCCGCCATCCACGTTCAGCTGGATGCAGACCTGCAGCGGCGCCAGGCCCTCGGGGCGCTGGGCCGACAGGCGCTCGGCGATCTTCAGGCGGTCCACGGTCTGGGCCCAGTCGAAATGCTCGGCCACCAGGCGTGTCTTGTTGCTCTGGATGGGGCCTATGCAATGCCATTGCAGGGCCTCGCCACCCGGCAGGCCCATGGCGCGCACGGCGGCGATCTTGTCCACTCCTTCCTGGATGTAGTTCTCGCCGAAGCTGCGCTCGCCGGCCAGCACGGCCTCGCGCACGGCGTCGGCGCCGAAGGTCTTGGAGACGGACAGCAATTGCACCGAGCCGGACGCCCTGCCCGCCTGCGCGCAGGCCGAGGCAATCCGTTCGTGAATCTGTTGAAGCTTGTTTTCAATCGTCGTCATAATTGCCGCCAGCGTACCAAACGAGGGAGCAAACTCCGTGGACATCACCCAATTGCTGGCATTCAGCGTCAAGAACAAGGCCTCCGACCTGCACCTGTCCGCGGGGCTGCCGCCGATGATCCGTGTGCACGGCGATGTGCGCCGCATCAATGTCGATCCGCTGGACCACAAGACGGTCCACGCCATGGTCTACGACATCATGAGCGACTCCCAACGCAAGGCCTACGAGGAGTTCCTGGAGGTGGACTTCTCGTTCGAGATCGAGGGGCTGGCGCGCTTCCGTGTCAACGCCTTCAACCAGTACCGGGGCGCGGCCGCCGTCTTCCGGACCATTCCCAGCAAGATCCTGACGCTGGAGCAGCTCAACGCACCGCGCATCTTCGGCGACCTGGCCCTGAAGCCGCGCGGCCTGGTGCTGGTGACCGGCCCCACGGGCTCGGGCAAGTCCACCACGCTGGCCGGCATGGTCAACCACCTCAACGAGACCGAGTACGGGCACATCCTGACGGTGGAGGACCCCATCGAATTCGTGCACGACTCCAAGAAGTGCCTGATCAACCAGCGCGAAGTCGGGCCGATGACGCAGTCGTTCTCGGCCGCACTGCGCTCGGCGCTGCGCGAGGACCCGGACGCCATCCTGGTGGGCGAAATGCGTGACCTGGAAACCATCCGCCTGGCCATGACCGCAGCCGAGACGGGCCACCTGGTCTTCGGCACCCTGCACACCTCCAGCGCCGCCAAGACCATCGACCGCATCATCGACGTCTTCCCCGCCGAGGAAAAGGAGATGGTGCGCGCCATGCTCTCCGAATCGCTGCAGGCCGTGATCTCGCAGACGCTGTGCAAGACCAAGGACGGCCAGGGCCGCATCGCCGCCCACGAAATCATGCTGGGCACCAGCGCCATCCGCAACCTGATCCGCGAGGCCAAGGTGGCCCAGATGTACTCCACCATCCAGACGAGTCAGAATGTGGGCATGCAGACGCTGGACCAGAACCTGACCGATCTGGTGCGGCGCAACCTGATCAGCCCGGCGGAAGCCCGCGCCAAGGCCAAGATACCGGACAACTTCCCGGGCTGACCGCCACCCGCCCAGCCTCTCGCCACGCGCCATGAAAAGCATTTTCCGCAAGCTGCGAAGCGGCCAGGAGCCTTCGGCCCCGGCCTCCGAGTCGGCCTTCTTCACGACCACGCTGGCGGCGCATGGCTTCATGGACCCGCACACTCCTCCCGTTCCCTGGGAGGCGCGCGCCATCGAGGTCGGGGCCACGCGGCTGCCGCGCGGCGGCGGGGGCCAGCTGGAGCAGCTGTGGTCGCGCGACCGCTACCTGGGCCAGCTGGATGCGGCCAGCCTGCAGCGGCTGAGCGAATATTTCATCTACGCGGCCGTGGCACCGCAACGCGACGTGATCCGCCAGGAGGAGAACGGCAGCTTCATGGCCGTGGTGCTGTCCGGCCAGATCGCCGTGGAGCGCCAGCAGCCCTGGGGCGAGCGCATGCGCCTGGCGCAGACGCGGCCCGGCGACATCCTGGGCGAGATGTCGCTGCTGGACGGCGGGCCGCGCTTTTCCAGCTGCACCACGCTGACCGACTGCGAGATCGGCGTGCTCAGCGCCGAGGCGCTGGACGAGATGATGGCCAAGGACGCCGCGCTGGCCGCCAAGCTGATGGCGCTGCTGGCGCGCAAGCTCTCGTTCCGGCTGCGCGCCATCAGCGTGCGCCTGGGCGAAGAGCAGCACACATAGACAGTGAGTGAGTGAGTTGAATATGAGGACGCCTGGCCCCTGCGGGCCGGACCGGCCTACCTGCAAATAACAAAACAACCTGTGCGCCACAACGGCGCGCAACGCCCGGGGGAATACGGCAATGGAAAGAGATCAGGCCACCAAGTTCATCAACGACCTGCTCAAGCTCATGGTCAGCCGCAACGGCAGCGACTTGTTCATCACGGCGGAATTCCCGCCGGCGATCAAGATCGACGGGCGCATCACCAAGGTGTCGCCGCAGCCGCTGTCGCCCGTGCACACGCTGACGCTGGCGCGCTCGGTCATGAGCGACAAGCAGATCGCCGATTTCGAGCGCACCAAGGAGTGCAACTTCGCCATCTCGCCGCCGGGCATAGGGCGCTTTCGCGTCAACGCCTTCATCCAGCAGGGCCGCGTGGGCATGGTGATGCGGACGATTCCGCTGGCCCTGCCCACCATCGACAGCCTGGGCGTGCCCCAGGTGCTCAAGGAGGTGGCCATGACCAAGCGCGGCCTGTGCATCCTGGTCGGCGCCACGGGCTCGGGCAAGTCCACCACGCTGGCCGCCATGGTGGACTGGCGCAACGAAAGCTCCTACGGCCACATCGTGACCATCGAGGACCCCATCGAATTCGTGCACCCGCACAAGAACTGTGTGGTCACGCAGCGCGAAGTGGGCCTGGACACGGACAGCTGGGACGCGGCGCTCAAGAACTCCCTGCGCCAGGCGCCGGACGTGATCCTGATGGGCGAAATCCGCGACCGCGAGACCATGGAGCACGCCATCGCCTTCTCGGAAACCGGCCACCTGTGTCTGGCCACGCTGCACGCCAACAGCGCCAACCAGGCGCTGGACCGCATCGTCAACTTCTTCCCCGAGGACCGCCGCCCGCAGCTGTTGATGGACCTGTCGCTGAACCTGCGCGCCATGGTCTCCCAGCGCCTGCTGCCCAAGCAGGACAGCAAGGGCCGCGTGGCCGCCATCGAGGTGATGCTCAACTCGCCGCTGATCTCCGACCTGATCTTCAAGGGCGAGGTCACCGAGATCAAGGAGATCATGAAGAAAAGCCGCAACCTGGGCATGCAGACCTTCGACCAGGCGCTGTTCGACCTGTTCGAGTCCAACCTGGTCACCTACGAGGATGCACTGCGCAATGCCGACTCGGTCAACGACTTGCGGCTGCAGATCAAGCTGGGCAGCCAGCGCGCCAAGTCGCTGGACCTGGCGGCGGGCACCGAGCATTTCGCCATCGTCTGAGGGGCGTGCCATGCACGCCCTGACCGCGCCTTCAGTGCGCTGAGCCGGCATGCCGGCTCCTTCCAGGGCCGCGCCGGACGCGGCCCTGCGCCACCCGCCTCCCACCACCTCTCAGGATTGCTTCCATGTCCGACTCCTCCATCGCCGCCCGCAGCTATGCGGACACCGCCCCTCTTTCCGTGGCCTTCCTCGGGCTGGGCGTCATGGGCTACCCCATGGCCGGCCACCTGGCCACGGCGGGCCACCGCGTCACGGTCTACAACCGCACGCCGGCCAAGGCCCGCGCCTGGTGCGAGGAGTTCAACGGCGGCCATGCGGCCACGCCGCGCGAGGCCGTGGCCGGCGCCGACATCGTGTTCAGCTGCGTGGGCAATGACGATGACCTGCGCTCGGTCGTGCTGGGGCCGGACGGCGCCTTCGCCGGCATGCGCCGCGGCGCCATCTTCGCCGACCACACGACGGCATCGGCCGAAGTGGCGCGCGAGCTGCATGCGGCCGGGCTGGAGCTGGGCCTGCAGTTCATCGACGCCCCCGTCTCGGGCGGCCAGGCCGGCGCCCAGAACGGCCAGCTCACCGTGATGTGCGGCGGCGACCAGGCCGCCTTCGCCACCATGCAGCCCGTGGCCATGGCCTTCTCGCGCGCCTGCACGCTGATGGGCGACAGCGGCGCCGGCCAGCTCACCAAGATGGTCAACCAGATCTGCATCGCCGGCCTGGTCCAGGGCCTGTCCGAGGCCATCGCCTTCGGCCAGCGTGCGGGACTGGACATTCCCAGCGTGCTCGATGTCATCGGCAAGGGCGCCGCCCAGAGCTGGCAGATGGACAACCGTGGCCGCACCATGGCCGAAGGCAAGTTCGACTTCGGCTTTGCCGTGGACTGGATGCGCAAGGACCTGGGCCTGGTGCTGGCCGAAGCCCAGCGCAACGGCGCGCGCCTGCCCGTCACGGCCCTGGTGGACCAGTTCTATGCCGATGTGCAGCAGATGGGGGGCAGGCGCTGGGATACCTCCAGCCTCATCAAGAGGCTCACCCCCTGAGCGGCTTACGCCGCTTCCCCCTCTCTACTTGCTTCGCAAGGGAGGGGGACGACACCATCGCTGCGGGGCGGCCCTTGCTTGGTGTCCCTGGCTTTAGGCCCTGCCAGATTCAAGTGCTATGCCCTGAGGAACGAGATCTTCCTATGTCCAAAACAAAAAGCCGGAACATGTTCCGGCTTTTGCTTTCAGGCGGCGGTGATCACTTCACCGGGGTGGCGGTGGCGCCTGCGGGGGTGGACAGGCTGCTTTCCGAGAGGCTTGTGGGAGCGCTGGCTGCGGCGGCCTTGCCGGAGTCGTCGGTGACCACGGGGGCGGACTGGGGCTGCATGCGGGCCAGTTCGTCCTCGGAGATGACTTCCACCACGCGCACGACCTTGGTCACGTCGTTGATGCCGCGTGCAATCTCGGCACCGCGCTTGGCTTCGCGCGGGGTGACGATGCCCATCAGGAAGACGACCTTGTTCTCGGTCACGACCTTGAAGGCCGAGGCCTGGATGTCCTTGGCGTCCAGCAGGCTGGCCTTGACCTGGGTGGTGATCAGCGTGTCCTTGGAGCGCTGGCTCAGCGTGGAGGTGAAGGGAGCCACCACCACTTCGTTGAAGACATTGCGCACCGTGGGCTGCTCGCGCACGAGCTTCTCGATGGTCTGGCGGTCGGCCTCATTGCCGGCCTCGCCGGTCAGCAGCACCTGGCGGTTGTAGCTGGTGACGTTGACATGGGCCTTGTCGCCCAGCACTTCGGCGATGCGGTTGTTGGCGCGCAGCTCGATGCCCTGGTCTTCCACCTGGGTGCCGGTGGTGCGGCGGTCCGCCACCGACATGCCGGCCATCACGGCGCTGCCGCCCACCAGGGCGACGCAGCCCGACAGGGCGGCGCCCAGGGACGCGACGGCGAGCACACCGCAGGCGGCGCGGGACCAACGGAACTTCATAGAGGCATCTCCTGTTCACCAAGTAACTGGGCATCCACGCCGTCGCACAGGCAGTGCAGCACCAGCGTATGGGTTTCGCGCACGCGCGCCGCACGGTCGTGCGGCACGCAGATCAGAACATCGGTCTCGCGCACGCGGCCGGCCAGGGAGCCGCCCGTGCGGCCGGTCAGCACCACGGCCATCATGTCGCGCTCATGGGCGGCATCCAGGGCCTCCAGCACGGCCACGTCGTTGCCCGTGGCGGACAGCACCAGCAGCAGGTCGCCGGGCTGGCCCAGGGCGCGTATCTGGCGCGCCAGGTACTGGGTGGCGTTGCCGCCCGAGCCCGTGGCGCCCACGGTGCCCAGCAGGCCGCCGTCGGAGACCAGGGCCACGGCAGCCAGCTCGGGCCGGTCGCGTTCGAAGCCGGCCACGCACAGGGCGGCGAAGAGTTGGGCATCGCTGGCAGAGGCGCCCGCGCCGCAGGCCAGAACCTTGCCGCCACTGGTCACGCAGGCCAGCATGGCCTGCACTGCCGCCGCAATGGGCTGGCTCAGCGCCTGGGCGGCCTGGTATTTCAGGTCGGCGCTGTCGATGAAATGCTGTTGGATACGTTGCTCAAGCATGGAGGCCCGATGATAACTGCCGCCCTTGAAGTCTTTCGTAGCCAGGCGTTATTTGTGCTGCAGCGGTAACGGATCAGGCGCCTTCGGCGTCAAAGGCGGCCTGAAGCCACTGCACGGCGGACCCGGCGCCGGGCTCGACCAGCACCACGTCGAAGCGGCATGGCGGCGGCGCGGACCAGCGCATCAGGTAGTGGCGCGCCGCAAATACGATGCGCCGCTGCTTGGTGGCACCGATGCTGGCGCCGGCACCGCCGAAGGCGCGCGTGCCGCGGCTGCGCACCTCGACGAAGACCACGGTGCCGTCGCGCGCCTGCACGATGAGGTCGATCTCGCCGCCGCCGCGGCCCGGCGTCCGATAATTGCGCTCGACCAGACGCAGGCCGGCCGCCTGCAGATGGGCCAGCGCCGCATCCTCGGCCTGCTGGCCCCGATGCCGGGTCGTGAGGGCAGACGGCCCCGCGCCTGCCGGCTTTTTCGCAAGGAAACCCATTGACTACCTCTTTCGCCACCGCGCTGGGCGCAGCCAAGGATGCTGCGGCATCCCAGCATTATCCGCAGGGCGCCCTCTACGTGGTGGCCACACCCATCGGCAACCTGGCCGACATCAGCCTGCGCGCCCTGCATGTACTGCAGCTGGTGGACTGCGTGGCCTGCGAGGACACGCGCCACACGCAGGGCCTGCTGCGCTCCTATGGACTGGACCGGCCCGGCAGCCAGCTGCTGGCCGTGCACCAGCACAACGAGGCCGAGGCGGCCCAGCAGATCGTGGCGCGGCTGCAGCAGGGCCAGCGCATCGCCTATGTCAGCGATGCGGGCACGCCCGGCGTCAGCGACCCCGGCGCACGCCTGTGCGCAGCCGTGCAGGCCGCGGGCCTGCGCTGCATTCCGCTGCCCGGCGCCAGTAGCATCACGGCCGCCATCAGCGTGGCCGGCGCGGTCACGCCTTCGCAGGGCGAGGGAGGTTTCGTCTTCGCAGGCTTTCTGCCCACCAAGTCGGCCGAACGCCTGGCCGCCGTGCAGCAACTGGCCCTGCAGCCGCGCTGCACCGTGCTGCTGGAGGCGCCCCACCGCATTGCCGACCTGGCCGCCGCCCTGGCCACGCTGGGCGAGCGCCCGGTGACGCTGGCACGCGAGATCACCAAGCAGTTCGAGGACATTGCCACCATGCCCGCCAGCGCGCTGCCGGCCTGGCTGCAGGCCGTGCCCCAGCGCAGCAAGGGCGAATTCGCCGTGGTGCTGCACCCGGTGGCCCTGGGTGGCGATGAGGCCGACGCCGACGCCCTGCGCGTGCTGCGCCTGCTGCTGGCCGAGCTGCCCACCAAGACCGCCGTGCGCCTGGCCGCCGAGATCACGGGCGCACCGCGCAACCGCCTCTATGACGCCGCGCTGGCGATCAAGCAGGCCGCCGAGGAGGACCCGATAGAGGATTAAGCCCAAGGCGGCAGCACCACAGTGGCCTTCACCCTCAGGGACACCGAGCAAGGGCCGCCCCGCCGCGAGGGTGTCGTCCCCCCCGCGTAGCGAGAGGGGGAAGCGGCGCAGCCGCTCAGGGGGACTTATGCATACGCGAGGCCGGTGGCCACGCCACCGAACAGGTCGCCTTCGACCTGCGGCACGCCGGGGAAGGCCTCGCGCAGCGCATCGCGCAGCGTGCGCAGGGCCGATGAGCCGCCCGTGAGGTAGATGGCGTCCAGCGCCTGGGGCGCCACGCCGGCCAGGCGCAGGCAGTCCTGGGCGCAGGCCACGACCTGTTGCAGCGGGCCTTGCAGCTGCTCGTGCAGCACCTCGGGCGAGATGGCGGCGGACAGGCCCGATTCCAGCCAGCCCAGCTCGATGGCCGCTTCGGCATGGCGCGTGGAGGCCTCGATCTTGGCCTGCTCCACCACGGCGGCCAAGCGGTGGCCTTCGCGCAGTTCCAGCACTTCCATCAGGCGCTTGTGCAGGCGCTGGTCGCTGTAGTCGGTGCGCAGGTTGCGCGCCTCGGCCAGGGCCTTGGGCGAGTACAGCCACTGGATCAGGTGCCAGGTCGAGAGGTCGAAGAACACGCGGCTGGGCACTTCGCGGCCGCTGGGGCCGATGTGCCGGTAGCCCAGCAGCGGCATGAGCTGGGCCAGGTTGAGCCGGTGGTCGAAGTCCGTGCCGCCGATGTGCACGCCGCTGGTGGCCAGGATGTCGTCGCGGCGATCGCTGCGGCCGGCCTGCTCGGGGCCCAGGCGCACGACGGTGAAGTCGGAGGTACCGCCGCCGATGTCCACCACCAGCACCACGGATTCCTGCGTGAGGCGCTGCTCGTAATCCAGCGCGGCGGCAATGGGCTCCATCTGGAAATCCACTTCGCCCAGGCCTGCGGCGCGCGCGGCATCGGCCAGGGCCTGCTGCGCCTGGCGGTCGCGCTCGGGATGGTCGTCCACGAAATGCACGGGCCGGCCCAGCACCACGCGCTCGGGCAGGCGGCCGTCCAGCGAGGCACGCGCCCGGTCGGCCACGCGGCGCAGGAAGAGGCCGATGATGTCCTGGTAGCTCACGAACTGGTCGTGCACCGCCGTCTTTTCCTGCAGCAGCGCACTGCCCAGCAGGCTTTTGAGGGAGCGCATGAGCCGGCCCGGCTCGCCGTCCAGGTACTGGGCCATGGCATCGCGCCCGAAATGGGTGCTGTGCTCGTCCGTATGGAAGAACAGCGCCGTGGGCATGCCGCAGGCATCGCCCTCCAGCGGCAGCAGGCGTGCGGTCTGGCCGGGGGTGCGCCAGGCCATGGCGGAGTTGGAGGTACCGAAATCTATGCCCAGCGTGGCAGGAGTGGAAGCAGTCGTCATGGCAAGCAGCGCCGCGCCACGGCGCCCCTCAAGGAAGGCCGCGGCTGCAACGAAAACGCCCACCGGGGTGGGCATGGGTGTCAGCGGGGCGCCATTCTAGCGCCCACGCATTTCGCCTAGGCGGCGGCGGTTTCCCTGGCCGGGGAAACCTGGGCCAGCACGATGCGCGCGCCATGCGTGGCGGTCTCGTCCAGCGCCAGCGCAGACGCGGGCTGGCGTACCTGCAGCTCGATGGCATAAGGGCCTTCACCGCGCGTGGCCAGACGGTGGCCCAGGGTGCCCGTGGCAACGCCCTGGGCAGGCGCAGCCAGCACCAGCGCAGTGGCGCCCAGCCTCAGCGATGCGCGGTAGGCGCTGCCGTCGTCCGACAGCCGGGCCTCGCCAATGTCGGCGCCCTCGCCCAGCAGCGCGCGCCAGCGTGCCAGGCTGGCGCGCAGGTCATGCACGGCCACGTACAGCCGGGCCACGCCGGTGGCGCCGTTGGGGTGCACGCGTGCATCGCCCTCGGGCACGCGCAGGGCGCGCGGCGTGAGGTCGCCGCAGAGAAAGGGCAGGTCCTGGCTGCGGGCGCGTGCATTGCGCCAGCGCAGCTGCGCGCCGTCGGGGCGCAGGCGGCCGCCTTCGTAGGGCGCCTCGTAGTCCAGGCCGCGCGCCTGGGCGGCGGCAACCACGGCGCCAGTCTCGGTGGGCAGCAGCGCGAAATCGACAATGCCCTCGCCATGGCGCTGCAGCTGCTGCCACCAGCGCTCCTCGGGCGCGGGTGCGCGCCAGGCGATGAGTTCGAAATAGGCGCCGTCGGCAAACACCACCAGGGCGTTGTGCGTGGAGCGGCCCGGGTGCTCGCCGCCGCGCAGCACGTTGAAGCCCAGCGCGGTGTAGTCGGCAATGGTGCGTTCCAGGTCCTGGACCGCGATGACGATGTGGTCGAGTGGCAGGGTCATGACAGGGGTGCTTTCCGCACGGTGTTCAGGCTGCCAGGCGCGCGGCGGCGCTGGAGTCGGTATGGCGCACTTCGGCGCGGATGTTCTGCGGATTGCGCAGCAGGTTGAGGATGGGGCAGGTGCGCTCCACGGCCTCGAACAGCGCATCGATCTCGGCGCGGCTGGCGGGCGAGTCGATGTGCACGGTGTAGCCGATCTCGTGCGGCCAGATGGGCGTGGCCTCGTGGCCGGGCTTGCCGCCGCGCGGATCGATGATGCCCGTGACCTCGACCTCCAGGCTCTCCACGGGCACCTGGCGCTCGGCCGCCTGGATCAGAAAGATGTGGGTGACGCAGGTGCCCAGCACGCCCAGCTGCAGCTCGGGCGAGCTGGGGCCGAGGTTGTAGCCCGCGAAGTCGGGCGGGCTGTCGCTGATGACCTGGTGCTCGCGGATGCGCAGGCGGCGCACGCCGCTGCGGCCCTCGGCGCGCACATGGGCCTTGAGGCGGGCGGGCTGGGCCGTGCCGGCCGCGACGGCGGCGCTGCGGGCGAGCACGGCGGCGCGCTTTTCGGCGAGGTATTCGTTGAGATGGCTCATGGACGGGCTTTCGGTGAAGGAAGTACCAGCCCATTGTTGGGACCGCCGCATGCGCGGCAAACAAACGAATCCGTCTGCGCTTATGCACTGGGCAGATATGCGGGGGCCCCATCCCTTAGTCGTTTTCCAAATATCGATGCAACTCGATATATGAGCGCAAATATTTGGCATCGATAGCATGAAAAACATGGAGCCGGTCCTGTGGCCGGCAGTCTTGTTTTTCAGCGCCCCAGCGGCGGCGAGGTACGAACGTGTTTTCCCAATCGAAGGCGGGTCAGGTGGCATGGAAGGCCGCGATAGCGGTATTGGCGGGCAGCAGCCTGCTGCTGGCGGCGTGCTCCAGGCAGGCCGATACGGCCCAGGCGGGCGCGGCTGCTGGCCCCGTGGAAGGCGGCACCCTGGTCTACCTGGAGCAGCAGGCCCATACCAACCTCTATCCGCCGGCCGGGGGCTTCTATCCCAACGGCGGCGTGCTCAACCAGATCACCGACAAGCTGACCTACCAGGACCCGAAGACGCTGGAGATCCAGCCCTGGATCGCCGAGTCCTGGACCGTGAATGCCGACGCCACCGAGTACAGTTTCAAGCTGCGGCCCGGCGTCACTTTCTCCGACGGCACGCCGCTGGACGCGGCGGCCGTGGCGCGCAACTTCGACACCTATGGCCTGGGCAACAAGGCGCTCAAGCAGCCGGTGTCCGAGGTGATCAACAACTACGAGCGCAGCGAGGTGATCGACCCGCTGACGGTGAAGTTCTTCTTCAGAAAGCCTTCGCCGGGCTTTCTGCAGGGCACTTCGGTGATCGGCTCGGGCCTGGTCTCGCCGGCCACGCTGGACCGCCCCTTCGAGGAGCTGGGCGACGCCACGCGCATCATCGGCTCCGGCCCCTTCGTGGTGGCCAGCGAGACGCTGGGCAAGGAGCTGGTGCTCAAGGTGCGCAAGGACTATGCCTGGGGCCCCGCCAAGCTGGCCCACCAGGGCCGCGCGCGGCTGGACGAGGTGAAGTTCATCGTCACGCCCGAGGACAGCGTGCGCATCGGCGCGCTGCTGGCCGGGCAGGCCGGGCTGATCCGCCAGATCCAGGCCTATGACGAAAAGCGCGTCGAGGACCAGAAGTTCAGCATCTACGCCCCGCCCACGCGCGGCGTGAACAACAGCGTGGCCATCCGCCCGGACAACGCCCTGGTGGCCGATCTCAAGGTGCGCCAGGCGCTGCTGCACGGCACCAATGCCAAGGAGATCGTGGAGACGCTGTTCTCGCCGCGCTATCCGCAGGCGCGCTCGGTGATTGCCTCCACGGCGGCCGGCTTCGTGGACCTGTCGGCCAAGCTGGCCTATGACGAGGCCAAGGCGAAACAGCTGCTGGACGAGGCCGGCTGGACGCTGGGCGCCAACGGCCTGCGCCAGAAGGACGGCCGCGATTTCGTGCTGTCCACCTACGAGTCCCTGCCCCAGCCGCAGAACAAGGAGACGCTGCAGCTCGTGGCCCAGCAGTGGGCGCGCATCGGGGTCAAGCTCAACGTGCTGTCGGGCGACGCGGGCAGCCGCGCGGTGGACACGCTGGACCCCGACAAGACCGGCGTGCTGCCCGGCATGGTGGGCCGCGCCGATCCCGACGTGATCAAGAGCAACTACTACCCGACCAACCGCAACGTGCTGCTGCAAAAGGGCGGCGTGAGCCAGAAGGTCAAGTCCTTTGAGGACACCAAGCTCAACGGCCTGTTCGACGCCATCGCGGCCGAGACCGATGCCGCCAAGCGCCTGGCGCTGGCCGGCGAGGTGCAGAACTACCTGATCGACCAGGCCTATGTGATCCCCATCTTCGAGGAACCCCAGGCCTTTGCGGGCGCAGGCTGGGTGCGCGACGTGGGCTTCGAGGCCGTGGGCCGGCCCAGCTTCTACAGCACCTGGCTGGCCAGGCGCTGACCGGAACGCTCCCTGAGGAACCGCTCCCATGCCGCGCCGCTATCTGCTCAGCCGCATCGCCCAGGCCGCCCTGGTGCTGTGGGCGGCCTTCACGGTCTCGTTCATCCTGCTGCAGCTGCTGCCGGGCGATGCCGTGCTGATCAAGTTCCTGAACCCCGAGCTGGGCCTGGGCCCGCAGGAGATTGCCGACATCCGCGCCGCCTACGGCTCGGACCAGCCCGTGTGGCAGCAGTACCTGCACACGCTGGGCCAGTTCCTCACGGGCCATTTCGGCTATTCGCTGCAGGCCGGCGTGCCGGTGAGCCAGGGCCTGGCCACCAGCCTGCCGCCCACGCTCAAGCTCGCGGCCCTGGGCTTTGCCGCAGCCGCGCTGCTGGCCGTGGCGCTGGCGGCGGCTGCCAGCCTGGCGCCCCTGTCCTGGCTGCGCAACGCGCTGTATTCGCTGCCTTCGGTCTTTGTCTCGGTGCCCGTGTTCTGGCTGGGGATCATGCTGATCCAGGTGGTGTCATTCCGCCTGGGCTGGATCGCCGTGATCAATCCCGGCCCCTGGGAAGGGCTGGTGCTGCCCACGCTGACCCTGGCCGTACCGATCTCGGCGCCGCTGGCCCAGGTGCTGCTGCGCAACATCGACGCCGTGCTGGCCCAGCCCTTCGTGGCCGTGGCGCGGGCCAAGGGCGCCTCGCGCCGCTGGGTGCTGCTGCGCCATGTGGCACGCAATGCCCTGCTGCCCACGCTGACCATTGCCGGCGTGCTGTTCGGCGAGCTGCTGGCCGGCGCCGTGGTGACGGAGGCCGTGTTCGGCCTCAATGGCCTGGGCACGCTGACCCAGCAGGCCGTGGGCAACCAGGACACGGCCGTGCTCCAGGCCGTGGTGGTCGTCTCGGCCGCCGCCTTCGTACTCATCAACCTCGCCGTGGACCTGCTGTACCCGCTGCTTGATCCGCGCCTGCGCCATTCCGTGGAGAACCGGCCATGAACACTGCCGTCTCAAGCGCTCTTTCCCCGGCCCTGGATGCCCAGGCCGCGCCCGCCACTCCTACTCCCATGGCGCTGCCAGCGTCGTCCCTGGCCCCTGCGCCAGCCGCCCCGCGCCGCAGCTTCGCCTTGCCGGCCCGCCTGCAATCCCTGAAACGCCTGCCGCCCACGCTGGCCCTGGCCTGGCTGGTGATTGCCGTGGCCGCGCTGTGGGCGCTGGCGCCCGGCTGGTTCGCCCACCAGAACCCGATCGCGGGCCAGGCCGGCCAGCAGTTGCTGGCGCCCGGCGCCGCGCACTGGCTGGGCACGGACGCGCTGGGGCGCGACCTGTGGGCGCGCGTGGTGCATGGCGCCGTGCATTCGCTGTCGGGCGCCTTCGTGGCCGTGGGCGTGGGCCTGGCCGTGGGCACGCTGATCGGCCTGCTGGCCGGGGCCACGGGCGGGCGCACGGAAGATGCGCTGATGCGCCTGGTCGATGTGCTGCTGGCCGTGCCTTCGCTGCTGCTGTCGCTGACCATCATCATCGTGCTGGGCTTTGGCACCATCAACGCGGCCATTGCCGTAGGCGTGGTCTCGGTGGCCAGCTTCGCGCGCCTGGTTCGCTCGGAGGTGGTGCGCGTGCGCCGCTCCGACTATGTGGAGGCCGCCTTTGGCAGCGGCGGGCGCTTTGCCGCCGTGCTGTGGCGCCATGTGCTGCCCAACTCGCTGACCTCGGTCATCGCCATGGCGGCGCTGCAGTTCGGCTCGGCGATCCTTGCGATTTCCACGCTGGGTTTTCTGGGCTACGGCGCGCCGCCGCCCACGCCCGAATGGGGGCTGCTGATCGCCGAAGGCCGCAACTACATCGCCACCGCCTGGTGGCTGACCACGGCGCCGGGCCTGATCGTGGTGGCCGTGGTGCTGGCGGCCAACCGCATCGCCACGGCCTTCGCACGGAGGCCTGCATGAGCGCCGCCATCGAGGAACGCATCCACGCCGCACCAGCGGTGGCAACGACCGCCCCCGTGCTCGAAGTGCAGGACCTGGCCGTGGCCTACCGCGATGCCGCAGGCCAGGCGCAGCGAGTGGTGCACGGCGTGTCGTTTTCCGTGGCGCCGGGCGAGGTGGTGGCCCTGGTCGGCGAATCGGGCTCGGGCAAGACCACCACGGCCCAGGCCGTGATCGGCCTTTTGGCCGACAACGGCCACCGCGAGCACGGCAGCATCCGCCTGCAGGGCACCGAGGTCTCGGGCTGGCCGGCCGCACGCTGGAACGCCATCCGCGGCCGCGTGGTCAGCCTGGTGCCGCAGGACCCCACCATGTCGCTGAACCCCGTGCGCACGGTGGGCGACCAGGTGGGCGAGATCCTGCGCATCCACGGACTGCGCGACCGCACGGCCGTGGAGGCGCGCGTGCTGGAGTTGCTGGCCCGCGTGGGCCTGTCCCAGCCCGCGCTGCGCGCACGCCAGTATCCGCACGAACTGTCGGGCGGCATGCGCCAGCGCGTGCTGATCGCCATTGCGATTGCGCTGCGGCCCGCCCTCATCATTGCCGACGAGCCCACCAGCGCGCTGGACGTGACCGTGCAGCGGCGCATCCTGGACCTGATCGACGCGCTGCGCCGCGAGACCGGCACGGCCGTGCTGCTGGTCACGCATGACCTGGGCGTGGCGGCCGACCGCTCGCACCGCCTGGTCGTCATGCAGGGCGGCCGCATCCAGGAGCAGGGCCCCACGCTGGAGCTGCTGCGCAATCCGCAAAGCGCCTATACGCGGCGGCTGCTGGCCGATGCGCCTTCGCTGGCGCCCGCGCCGCGCCGCACGCCCAGGCCCTCCACGGCCGATGACTGGGCCATCGAAGTCGAGGACCTGGTGCACGAGTTCGTGGCCCCCGGCCATGCCTCGGCCCACGGGCGCGGCATCTTCCGTGCCGTGGACGGCGTGTCGCTGCGCGTGCGCCGGGGCAGCACGCATGCCATCGTGGGCGAGTCGGGCTCGGGCAAGACCACCACCATCCGCGCCATCGTGGGCCTGGGCAGGCCCACGGCGGGCCGCATCCGCATCGAAGGCACCGAGGTCACGGGCCTGCGCGGCGAGGCCCTGCGCCAGCTGCGCCGCCGCGTGCAGCTGGTCTACCAGAACCCGTTCAGTTCGCTGGACCCGCGCCAGAGCGTGTTCGACATCATCGAGGAGCCCCTGCTGAACTTCGACCCGCTGCCGGCCAGTGAGCGCCGCCGGCGCGTGCACGACATGCTGGAGCGCGTGGGCCTGCCGGCCGCCGTGCTGCCGCGGCGCCCGCATGCGCTGTCGGGCGGCCAGCGCCAGCGCGTGGCGATTGCGCGCGCCCTGGTGCTGCAGCCGCAGGTGCTGGTGCTGGACGAGGCCGTATCGGCCCTGGACGTGACCGTGCAGGCGCAGATCCTCGCCCTGCTCGCCCAGCTGCAGCAGGACCTGGGGCTGACCTATCTCTTCATCTCGCACGACCTTGCCGTGGTGCGCCAGATCGCCGACACGGTGTCGGTGCTGCGCGCGGGCCGGGTGGTGGACGCGGGCAGCGTGGAGGAAGTGTTCCAGCGCCCCACCAGCGACTACACACGAGAACTCATGGACGCCATTCCCGGCAAAAGGAGCATTGATTTTGTCCCTCATACCGCCTGATACACACGCTGGCGCCGCCCACCGCAGCGGCCCGCGCCTGGGCTTCTTCAGCCGCCTGCTCGACGATGCGCCGGCCGGCGAGCGCTACCGCCTGGTGGCCGAGCAGATCGCCCATGCCGAGGCCCAGGGCTTCGACTCGGCCTGGGTGGCCCAGCACCATTTCCATGAAAGCGAGGGCGGCCTGCCCTCGCCCTTCGTCTTTCTGGCCCATGTGGCGGCGCGCACGCGGCGCATCCGCATCGGCACGGGCGTGATCACGCTGCCGCTGGAAAACGCGCTGCGCGTGGCCGAGGACGCGGCCGTGCTGGACCTGCTGACCGGCGGCCGCCTGGAGGTGGGCCTGGGCACGGGCGGCACGGCCGAATCCTTCGAGGCCTTTGGCGTGCAGGGCGCCGAGCGCGGCGCCGTCTTCGCACGCAACTTCGGCGTGCTGCAGGACGCCTGGGCCGGGCGCGCGCTGGCCGGCGGCGTGCGCCTGTACCCGGCCGCGCCGCAGCTGCTGGAGCGCGTCTGGCAGGCCACGTTCTCGGCCGAGGGCGGCGCGCGGGCCGGTGCCAACGGCGACGGCCTGATGCTGTCGCGCACCCAGCCACGGCCCGAAGGCGCGCCGCAGGCCACGCTGTCCGAGATCCAGAACCCCATCATCGACGCCTACCTCGCCCGCCTGCCCGCAGGGCGGGCGCCGCGCATCCTGGGCTCGCGCACGCTGTTCGTGGCCGACCGCCGCGACGAGGCACTGCGCTGGGCCGAGGCCGGCCTGCGCCGCGTGGCCCTGCGCCATGCCGCCCAGCCCTCGCAGTGGGCGGCCCGCGTCGATCCGCAAGCGCCGCTGGCCGATCTCATCGCCGCCTACGACGTGCATGTGGGCACGCCCGACGAGGTCATCGCCTCGCTGCGCGCCGACACGGCGCTGGCGCGCGTGAGCGACATCGTCTTCCAGGTGCATTCCATCGACCCGCCGCACGCCGCCATCCTGCGCTCCATCGAACTGACGGCCGCCCATGTGGCACCGGCCCTGGGCTGGCGCCGTGCCGATGAGTCCACATCCACGTCCACCCCAGCGCCTTCTTCCCTCCCCGCAGTCCGGGCCGGACTGCTGCAAGCCGCATGACCATGAACACCACCGCAACGCCCCGCTTTCCCGGCGACGTGATCGACCACCTCGCCGACATCACCCCCGGCAGCGCCCTGGACCGCGTGCGCCGCCACCGCACCGAGGCACGCACGCAGGCCCAGCAAAGCTTTGCCGCCCTGTTCACGCCCGCCGAGCCCGTGCCCGGCACGGTCTCGCTGCGCGAGCGGCTGGCCCTGGCCGCCTTCACGGCCGGGCTGCATGGCGAGCCGCGCAGCGCCGTCTTCTATACACGCGCGCTGGCCACCGAGGATGCGGAACTGGCAGCCGTGGTGTCCTCCGAGGTTGTGCGTGGCCGCGCCCAGAGCCTGCAGGCCGGCAGCGGCCCGCACGGCCCCTACGGCAGCTACCCGGCAGGCCCGCTGAGCCGCGAGGACCAGCCCGGCCCCGCCTATGCCGTGGACCCGGCCCACGCCGCACTGCTGGGCCCGCGCCTGGCCGCGGCGCTGGCCCATGCCCACCTGCTGGCCTACCACCCGCGCGACGCCAGCGCCGGGGCCCTTCGGGCGCTGCAACAGGCGGGCTGGAGCGAGACGGACATCGTCATCCTGTCCCAGCTGGCGTCCTTCCTGTCCTTCCAGATCCGCGTCGTGGCGGGGTTGCGCGTGCTGGCTGCACGCCCCGCGCCCCAGGCAGCCCATCAACCCAACACCCTGCAAGCCCAGCCATGACCTCAACGAACTCCGCCGCTCCCCAGGTCTTCACCCAGGAACAACTCGACTGGCTGCCATGGATTGAGCCGCTGGACGAAAGCGAGCTGACAGAACGCCACCATGCAGGCCTGGTCGATGCCTCACGCGCGCAGTCGCCCTACTTCCGTCTGCTGGCGCGCGACCCCGACACGCTGGGCGCGCGCACGCGCACCGACAAGGACATCTTCTACAACCCCGACGCCGGCCTGCCGCGCGCCGAGCGCGAGCTGGCCGCTGCGGCCACCTCGCGCGCCAATGGCTGCATCTACTGCGCCTCGGTCCATGCGCGCTTTGCCACGCACTTCTCGCGCAGGGGCGGCGACGTGCAGCGCCTGCTCGACGAAGGCCCGGGCACGGACCTGGGGCCGCGCTGGAACGCCATCGTCACGGCGGCCGTGGCGCTGACCCAGACGCCGCCTGCGCTGGAGCCCGCCCACATTGATGCGCTGCGCACCGCAGGCCTGGACGATGCCGCCATCTCCGATGTGCTGCACGGCACGGCCTTCTTCAACTGGGCCAACCGGCTCATGCTGTCGCTGGGCGAGCCACGGACCACGGCTTGAGGGCGCCCGCCCTCACCACAGGCCCAGCAGCTTCCACCAGACACTGCCGACCACGGCAAAGATCAGCAGCTCAATCACGCACATGGCCGCTCCCACGCGCCACCAGTTGCCCAGCGTGACATAGCCGCTGCCGAAGATGATGGGCGAAGTGCCGGTGGCGTAGTGGGTCAGCGTCATCATGATGGCCGAGCCGGCCGTCATCATCAGCATGAAGGGCACGACATAGTCGGCCGGAATCAGCTGCGCGCCCACGGTCAGGAAGGCCAGCATCATCGCGCTGATGTGGGCCGTGGTGCTGGCGAACAGGTAGTGCGAGAACACGAACACGCCCACCAGGATGGCCGCCACCGGCAGCCAGTCCAGGCCGCTGGCGACGATGGCGTTCTTCATGCCCACGGCAAACCAGGACACCACGCCGAGCTTGTTGAGCTGCTCGGCCAGCATGACCAGGGCGCCGAACCACACCAGCGTGTCCCATGCGCTTTTCTCGGACAGCACGTCATCCCAGTCGATGGTGCCCGTGATGATCAGCACGAACAGGCCCAGGAAGGCGACCACGGTGGGGTCCAGCACGAAGGCCGGGCCGAACAGCATCTGCGGCACGTTGGCCCACAGCAGCAGCATCAGGCCGAAGGTGCCCAGCATCACGCGCTCCTTGCCCGACAGCGGCCCCATGCGTGCCATCTCGCTGCGCGCGTACTCCACGGCATTGGGCGTGGCCTTGAGCTCGGGCGGCGACAGCAGGTAGATCACCAGCGGCATCAGCAGCAGGCACAGCAGGCCCGGCAGCAGCATGTACAGCGCCCAGGTGGTCCAGCTCAGGTGCAGGGCCTGGCCCGTGGCCTTGGCCACGAAATCCACCACCAGCGGGTTGGGCGCGGTGGCGGTCAGGAACATGGCCGAGGTGATGGGATTGGCGTGGTAGTTGACCAGGGCCAGGTAGGTGCCCACCTTGCCCTGCGTGCCCTTGGCCGGGTCCGACTCGAAGGCATTGGCGATGGACTTCATGATCGGGTGCACGATGCCGCCGCCGCGCGCCGTGTTGCTGGGCGTGAACGGAGCCAGCACCAGCTCGCAGATCGCCAGGCCGTAGCCGATGCCGATGGTGCGCTTGCCCAGCAGGGCGATGAACATCAGGCCGATGCGGCTGCCCAGCCCCGTCTTCTTGAGGCCGCGCGAGATCAGGATGGCCACCACGATCAGCCAGATCAGCGGGCTGGAAAAGCTGCTCAGCGCATCGGTGATGGCACCCTTGGACGAGCCGGAGGTGACCTGGGACAGCGAGACGATGACGATGGCCATCAAGGCCATCACGCCAATGGGCATGACCTTGAGGATGATGGCCACGATGGTGGTCAGGAAAATGGCGACCAGCTGCCAGCCCTTGGGCGTCAGCCCCTCGGGCACGGGCATCAGCAGCAGGCCGAACAGCACGGCGGTGGCAATCAGTGCCGGCACCAGCCGGAACGGTACGGCCGCCTTGAAATAGCGGAACAGCGAGGCGATCTTCTCGAGCATGTGGATCCTTTGCGTTGCCGGAGCGGCGCCGAGAGAGCATGGCCTGCCGGGGGAGCAAAAGCCCACCAGCCTGCACGGGCACTGGCGGCCGCGCCGCATGACTGACATCATGATGCAGTGCAGCATGAACCCGGCTTCCAGCGGGCGCCTGCGCCACCGAAGTTTGACAGGCATCAAGGCCGGGCCAGTAAACCTGGCGACCCAGGCCACTGAGCCCCGCTCACATGACAGCATCCCCAGACCGGGTGCCTTTCGCCCCGGTGTACCCATGCAGTGAAAAAAGGAGAAAAGCCGACATGCCAGCCAACCGATTCTTGCCCGAGGAATGGGAATGCCGGCTCCAGGAAATCGACCTGGAGATCGCCCGCCACGCCGTCATCTGCAAGATCCCGCTGCTGCAGGCCGGTGTGGTGGAGCGCGTGCTGGCCAATGACGCCAGCGTCTGCGGCGCCGAGCACGAGGCCGCATTCAAGACCCTGCGCGGCCTTCTGTACATGCACTACACCGAGCTGCTGCACATCAGCGAAGTGCTCAGCCCCGAGGTCGCCCAGGAAATCGCCCACCGCGTGCGCCTGCGGCTGGGCCAGCGCATCGGCAACCAGCTGGGCGGCTGATGCCGGGCTGTCCGCCTGGCCTTTGCCCTGGCGCGAGGGCATGAAAAAAGGGCTACGACAGTTGTCGTAGCCCTTTTCAATTTGGTTGCGCGAGAAGGATTTGAACCTCCGACCTTTGGGTTATGAGCCCAACGAGCTACCAGACTGCTCCATCGCGCGGTATTCCAAAATTATAGCAGATTATTCAGCTGCCTTGGCTTCGGCGGCGCCTTCTTCAGCGCGCTCGACCAGTTCCACGAAGGCCATGGGGGCGTTGTCGCCCACGCGGAAGCCCATCTTCAGGATACGGGTGTAGCCACCAGGACGCTTTGCGAAGCGGGGGCCCAGCTCGTTGAAGAGCTTGGTCACGCTGTCGCGGTCGCGCAGGCGGTCGAATGCCAGGCGGCGGTTGGCAACGGTGTCGACCTTGGCCAGGGTGATCATGGGCTCGATCACGCGGCGCAGTTCCTTGGCCTTGGGAACGGTGGTCTTGATGGCTTCGTGCTCAATGAGCGAATTCATCATGTTCTTCAGCATCGCCAGGCGGTGCGAAGAGGTGCGATTGAGTTTGCGGAGGCCGTGACCGTGACGCATGGTGCTTTATTCCTAAAATATGTAATTAGGGCTTGCGCAAACAAGGATGCAAGCCTGGACCCGTTACCGGATCTGCAGCTTGCCTCAACCGAATTTGCGCAAGTTGTTGATTAATTCGAGCAGCCGTATCAGGTACTGCCCGAGGCACTGAGGCTCTCCAAAAAGGAGAGCCCGCAATTATAGTGCTTAGCGCTTTTCCAGGCCAGCAGGCGGCCAGTTCTCGAGCTTCATGCCCAGCGTCAGACCGCGGGAAGCCAGGACTTCCTTGATCTCGTTGAGCGACTTGCGACCCAGGTTGGGGGTCTTGAGCAGCTCGTTTTCGGTACGCTGGATCAGGTCGCCGATGTAGTAGATGTTCTCTGCCTTGAGGCAGTTGGCCGAACGCACGGTGAGTTCCAGCTCGTCCACGGGACGCAGCAAGATGGGATCAAAGGCGGTTGCGGCACCACGGCCACCGGCCGGAGCATCGAAGACGCTGGCGATATCGCCGCCGTCCAGCTGAGCGAACACGGCGAGCTGTTCCACCAGGATCTTGGCGGAGGCGCGCACGGCGTCCTCGGCAGTGATCGCACCATTGGTTTCGATCTCCACCACCAGCTTGTCGAGGTCGGTGCGTTGTTCAACGCGGGCCGATTCGACGGCGTAGCTCACGCGCTTGACGGGCGAGAACGAAGCGTCCAGCACAATGCGGCCGATCGACTTCGTGGACTCGTCGCCATAGCGGCGCACGTTGCCGGGCACATAGCCGCGGCCCTTCTCCACCTTGATCTGCATGTCCAGCTTGCCGCCTTGCGACAGGTTGGCGATGACATGATCAGGGTTGATGATTTCCACGTCGTGGGGCGTCTGGATGTCGCGCGCCGTCACGACGCCTTCGCCATCCTTGCGCAGCGAGAGCGTGACCTCATCGCGGTTGTGCAGCTTGAACACCACACCCTTGAGGTTCAGCAGGATGTTGACCACATCTTCCTGGACACCGTCGATGGACGAGTACTCGTGCAACACACCAGCAATCGTCACTTCCGTCGCTGCGTAACCCACCATGGACGAGAGCAGGACACGGCGCAGGGCGTTGCCCAGCGTATGGCCGTAGCCACGCTCAAACGGCTCCAGAACAACTTTGGCGCGATTGTGGCCAAGCTGCTCGACATTGATCGTCTTGGGCTTCAGCAAATTGGTTTGCATGCAGACTTCCTCTCAATACCCCCGGCTCGTTACACCGGTAAGGCTGGTGAAGCACCCCAGCGCGATGCCTCGCGGCTGGGGGACGGTTTTACAGAAATGTCGCTGCGCGGAATTAACGCGAGTACAACTCAACGATCAGGGATTCGTTGATGTCTGCACCGAACTCGTCGCGGTCAGGCGACTTCTTGAACGTGCCTTCAGCCTTGTCGGCAGACACTTCCACCCATGCGGGGAAACCGACTTGACCAGCCAGTTGCAGGGCTTCGACGATACGAGCCTGCTTCTTGGACTTTTCACGCACGGCGACCACGTCACCCACCTTCACCATGTAGGAAGGGATGTTGACGGATTGGCCGTTGACCGTGATGGCCTTGTGCGACACCAGCTGACGCGCTTCCGAGCGGGTCGAGCCGAAGCCCATGCGGTACACCACGTTGTCCAGACGCGACTCCAGCAGCGACAGCAGATTGGCACCGGTGTTGCCCTTCTTCTTGTCAGCGGCTTCGAAGTAGCGGCGGAATTGCTTTTCCAGCACGCCGTACATGCGCTTGACCTTCTGCTTTTCACGCAGCTGCAAGCCGAAGTCGGAAGTACGCTGACCGGAAGTGCGGCCGTGCTGGCCGGGCTTGGTGTCGAACTTGGACTTGTCGGCGATCGAGCGACGTGCGCTCTTCAGGAACAGGTCAGTGCCTTCACGGCGGGAGAGTTTGGCCTTGGGGCCGATATAGCGTGCCACTTGATTTCCTTTGTGTCATCTGCCGTGCACAAGCACGGGAGCCGCCCGCGATGTTACACATCTGGGCGGCGGTGGGCTTGGTGAAAAAGCTTAGATACGACGGCGCTTTTGAGGGCGGCAGCCGTTGTGGGGAACCGGCGTCACGTCCGCGATGGAGGTGATGCGGATGCCCAGGGCGCCCAGGGCGCGAACCGAGGATTCACGGCCAGGACCGGGACCCTTGATTTCGACGTCCAGGTTCTTGATGCCCTGTTCGATGGCAGCACGACCAGCCACTTCCGAAGCCACCTGGGCAGCGAAGGGAGTCGACTTGCGCGAACCCTTGAAGCCCTGGCCACCCGACGAGGCCCACGACAGAGCGTTGCCTTGGCGGTCGGTGATGGTGATGATCGTGTTGTTGAACGAAGCGTGCACGTGGGCAATGCCGTCCGAAATGTTCTTACGGACTTTCTTGCGAACGCGCTGTGCAGCGTTGTTTGCGGGAGACTTAGCCATAGTGATCTTTCAATCTCTTTATTTCTTCAAAGCCGCGGCACCCTTGCGCGGACCCTTGCGGGTACGTGCATTCGTGCGGGTACGTTGACCACGCATGGGCAGGCCACGACGATGACGGAAACCGCGATAGCAACCGATGTCCATCAAACGCTTGATGTTCATCGTTGTTTCGCGACGCAGATCACCTTCCAGAGTCAGGGAAGTCAGCTGATCACGGATCTTTTCCAGATCACCGTCAGTCAGTTCCTTGATTTTCTTGGAATATGCGATGCCAGCGGCTTCGCAGATCTTGCGTGCAGTGGTGCGACCGATCCCATAGATAGCGGTCAGGCCGATTTCAGCGTGCTGATGCGGCGGGATGTTAATGCCAGCGATACGTGCCATTATTCGTCCTCAAACTTTCCTATCAACCCTGGCGCTGCTTGTGGCGCTGGTCCGTGCAGATCACTCGCACCACACCTTTGCGGCGGATGATCTTGCAGTTACGGCAGATTTTTTTGACCGAAGCCGAAACTCTCATTTCATTCTCCTAAAACTCTACATCCGTTACGGCCTATCGACCGGGAAACATGCCCGCGATGGATAGATCGAGTGGGCGTCTACTAACTCTTACTGGACCCGCCGGCACCGCCGGCCAGGCCCATCACTTAGTTCAATTGCCAAGTGTCGCTTTGAAGTTCGCCTTTTTGAGGAGCGATTCGTACTGTTGCGACATCATGTAGTTCTGCACCTGGGCCATGAAGTCCATGGTCACCACCACAATAATCAGCAGTGATGTGCCACCGAAGTAGAACGGAACGTTGTACTTCAGGATCAGGAACTCGGGCAACAAGCACACGAATGTGATGTACACCGCGCCAGCCAGGGTCAGGCGAACCAGGATCTTGTCAATGTAGCGGGCCGTCTGGTCACCGGGACGGATCCCGGGGATGAAGGCACCACTCTTCTTCAGGTTGTCGGCGGTTTCCCGGCTGTTGAACACCAGGGCCGTGTAGAAGAAGCAGAAGAAGATGATGGCAGTGGCGTAGAGCATCACATAGATCGGCTGACCGGGGGTCAGCGTGCTAGCAATGTCCTTCAGCCAGCGCATGGATTCCCCTGCACTGAACCAGTTCACAACGGTCGCCGGCAGCAAGATGATCGAGGAAGCGAAGATGGGAGGAATGACCCCCGCCATGTTCAGCTTCAGCGGCAAGTGCGAAGACTGGCCACCATACACCTTGTTACCCACCTGACGACGCGCATAGTTCACCAGGATCTTGCGTTGTCCCCGCTCGACAAACACGACGAAGTACGTCACGGCTGCCACCACGAGAACGATGAAGATCGCGGCCAGGATGCTCATGGCACCGGTGCGCACCAGCTCCAGCAGACCACCGATGGAGCTCGGCAGACCTGCGGCGATACCTCCAAAGATGAGGATCGAGATGCCGTTGCCCAGACCACGTTCCGTGATCTGTTCACCGAGCCACATCAGGAACATGGTGCCGGCCGTCAGGCTGACCACCGCCGTGAGGCGGAAGCCGAAGCCAGGGCTCAGAACCAGACCTGCGGAGCTTTCCAGAGCCACGGCAATTCCCAGGGACTGAAAAATCGCCAGGCCCAATGTGCCGTAGCGGGTGTACTGGGTGATCTTGCGACGACCCGATTCACCTTCCTTTTTCAGCTGCTCGAATGTAGGGACCACGTAGGTCATGAGCTGCATGATGATCGATGCCGAGATGTACGGCATGATCCCCAGTGCGAACACCGTGAAGCGCGAGAGCGCCCCACCCGAGAACATGTTGAACAGATTGAGAATGCCGCCCTGCTGGCCATTGAACAGCTGCTGCAGCTGCGCTGGATCGATGCCCGGCACGGGGATATGAGCCCCGATCCGGTAAACGACCAGCGCGAGCAACAGAAAAACCAGACGGCGGCGAAGATCGCCGAATTTTCCGGTTTTTGCAATTTGAGCTGCGCTAGTAGCCACGGATGTCTTCTTTCAGATCATTAATCAGGCGATGCTGCCACCGGCAGCTTCGATGGCAGCCTTGGCGCCGGCGGTAGCGCCGATGCCGTTGAGCTTGACAGCCTTGCTGATTTCACCGCTCTTGATGATCTTGACCACCTTTGCGATTTCACCAACCAGACCGGCTTGCTTCAGAGCTGCCAGATCGACTTCGGCCAGGCCCAGCTGTTCCAGAGCGGACAGGGTCACTTCTGCATTGAACTTCAGCAGATGCGACTTGAAGCCACGCTTGGGCAGACGGCGCTGCAGAGGCATTTGACCGCCTTCGAAGCCCACCTTGTGGTAGCCACCCGAACGCGACTTCTGACCCTTGTGACCACGGCCGGCAGTCTTGCCCAGGCCGGAGCCGATGCCGCGACCGACACGGCGCTTGGCGTGCTTGGAGCCCTCTGCAGGCTTGATGCTATTGAGTTCCATCATCAATCCTTTCAGAGAACTTTGACCAGGTAGCTGATCTTGTTGATCATGCCGCGCACGGCAGGCGTGTCCTGCAGTTCGCTGATGCTGTTCAGCTTGCGCAGGCCCAGGCCACGGACGGTGGCGCGGTGCGATTCCTTGGTGCCAATGGGGCTGCGCACCAGTTGCACCTTCACGGTTTGTTGCGTTGTCATGTGATTGACTCCGATCAGGCGGTGAAGATGTCTTCAACCGACTTGCCGCGCTTGGCTGCCACTTCCGAAGGGGTCGTGGAGTGCTTCAGAGCGTCAAAAGTCGCGCGGACCATGTTGTAGGGATTCGACGAACCATGGCTCTTGGCCACGATGTCGGTGATGCCCAGCACTTCGAAAACGGCGCGCATCGGGCCGCCGGCGATGATGCCGGTACCCTTGGGAGCGGGGTTCAGCATCACGGATGCTGCGCCATGCTGACCCATCACGGTGTGATGGATCGTGCCGTGCTTCAAAGACACCTTGATCATGTTGCGACGGGATTCTTCCATCGCCTTTTGCACGGCTGCAGGCACTTCCTTCGACTTGCCCTTGCCCATGCCAACGCGGCCATCACCATCGCCAACCACGGTCAGTGCAGCGAAGCCGAGGATACGACCGCCCTTCACAACCTTGGTGACGCGGTTCACCGCGATCATTTTTTCGCGCAGACCGTCGTCACGACCTTCGTCTTGCACCTTGGGAGAAAACTTTGCCATTTCTATCCGCTCCGCTTAGAACTGCAGGCCGGCTTCACGAGCGGCTTCTGCCAAAGCCTTCACGCGGCCGTGGTATGCGAAACCAGCGCGATCGAAAGCCACTTTCTCCACGCCGGCAGCCTTCGCCTTCTCGGCAATGCGCTTGCCAATCAGCGTAGCGGCAGCCACGTTCCCACCCTTGCCGATGGCGCCCAGTTGGGTGCGCACTTCGGCTTCGGCGGTGGAGGCCGAAGCCAGCACCTTGGTGCCGTCTTCCGACACCACGCTTGCGTAGATGTGGAGGTTCGTACGGTTCACGCTCAGACGTGCCACGCCTTGCTGTGCAATGCGGATGCGGGTCTGGCGGGCACGACGGAGACGCTGCTCTTTCTTGGTCAACATAATGCAGCTCCTTACTTCTTCTTGGTCTCTTTGATCACGACCTTCTCATCCGAGTAACGGATGCCCTTGCCCTTGTAGGGCTCGGGAGGACGAACGGCACGGATCTCAGCAGCCATTTGGCCAACGGCCTGGCGGTCAGCACCCTTGACCAAGATTTCGGTCGGTGTGGGGGTGGTGACAGTGATGCCGGCCGGCATTTCGAAGTTCACCGGGTGCGAAAAGCCGATCGCCAGGTTCAGCTTGGAGCCCGAGGCCGAAGCCTTGAAACCCACGCCAACCAGCGACAGCTTCTTCTCGAAGCCCTTGCTCACGCCCACCACCATGTTGTTCACCAGCTGACGCATGGTGCCGCTCATGGCGTTGGCTTCGCGCGAGTCATTGACGGGCTCGAAAGACAGCTTGCCTTCGTTGTTGGAGATCTTCACCAGAACGTTCTGGGCTTGCGACAGCGTGCCGCCGGTGCCCTTCACATTGATCTGGTCGTCTTTGATGGACACATCCACGCCTGCGGGGATGGCCACGGGAGTCTTTGCTACGCGAGACATTTCAGTATTTCTCCTTAATGTCCGTTAGGCCACGTAGCACAGCACTTCGCCGCCCACGCCAGTGGCGCGTGCCTTGCGATCCGTCATCACGCCCTTGGGAGTGGTGACGATGGCAACGCCCATACCGTTCATGACCTGGGGGATTGCGTCACGGCCCTTGTACACGCGCAGGCCGGGACGGCTCACGCGCTCGATGCGCTCGATCACCGGACGGCCGGCGTAGTACTTCAGTGTAATTTCGAGTTCGGACTTGCCAGCGTCGGTCTTCACCTGGAAGCCGTCGATGTAGCCTTCATCCTTCAGCACCTGGGCGATGGCAACCTTGACCTTGGAGGAAGGAGCCGTCACGGTGGTCTTGGAGACCATTTGTGCATTGCGGATGCGGGTCAGCAAGTCAGCGATGGGATCACTCATGCTCATGTTTAATCTCTCCTGCTTGCTTACCAGCTGGCCTTGGTGACACCGGGGATGTCGCCAGCGAAGGCCAGTTCACGGATCTTGGCGCGGCCCAGACCGAATTGACGGAAGGTGCCACGGGGACGACCCGTGATCTCGCAGCGGTTGCGCTGGCGAGTGGGGTTCGCGTTACGGGGCAGCTTCTGCAGGCCCAGGCGAGCGGCGTCGCGCTCTTCGTCGCTGCGCTTTGCGTCAGCGGCGATTGCCTTCAGTTCTGCGTATTTGGCAGCGTACTTGGCTGCCAGCTTTTCGCGCTTGAGTTCGCGCTGGATCAATGCAACTTTAGCCATGCGCCACCTCAGTTCTTGAAGGGGAAACGGAAAGCGGCGAGCAGTGCCTTGCACTCATCGTCGGTCCGAGCTGTCGTCGTGATGCTGATGTTCAGACCACGCAGAGCGTCCACCTTGTCGTACTCGATTTCGGGGAAGATGATCTGTTCCTTGACGCCGACGTTGTAGTTGCCGCGACCGTCGAAAGAACGGCCGGAGATACCACGGAAGTCACGCACGCGGGGCAGAGCCACGGTGACGAAACGGTCCAGGAATTCATACATCTGAACGCCACGCAGGGTCACCATGCAGCCAATGGCCTGGCCTTCACGGATCTTGAAGCCGGCGATAGCCTTCTTGGCCTTGGTCACCACGGGCTTCTGACCAGCAATCTTGGTCAGGTCAGCCACGGCGTTGTCCATCACCTTCTTGTCGGCCACGGCTTCGCTCACACCCATGTTCAGGGTGATCTTGGTCAGACGGGGCACTTCCATGGAGGAGGTGTAGCCGAACTTTTCCTTGAGTTCAGCCGCGATCTTTTCGCGATACAGTTTTTGCAGTCGTGCCATGTGTTACCCCTTAGGCCGCCTTGATTTCGGCGCCGCTGGACTTGAACACGCGAACGCGTGTGCCGTCGGCCTGCACCTTGATGCCCACGCGATCAGCCTTGCCGGTCGCTGCATTGAAGATGGCCACGTTGGATTGGTGGATAGGCATGGCCTTTTCCACGATACCGCCGGTGGTGCCCTTCATGGGGTTCGGCTTGACGTGCTTCTTCACCATGTTGATGCCATCGATCAACAGGTGGGAGTCGTCCTTGCGAGCCGAGACCACGCCTTGCTTGCCCTTGTCACGGCCGGTCAGCACGATGATTTGGTCGCCCTTGCGAATCTTGTTCATGGTGCTTCCTTTAGAGAACTTCAGGTGCCAGGGACACGATCTTCATGAACTTTTCGTTGCGCAGTTCACGAGTCACGGGGCCAAAGATGCGGGTGCCGATAGGCTCCAGCTTGGCGTTCAGCAGAACGGCGGCGTTGCCGTCGAACTTGACGAGCGAGCCATCAGCACGGCGAATACCCTTCGCCGTACGCACCACGACCGCGCTGTAGACCTCGCCTTTTTTGACGCGTCCACGCGGTGCAGCTTCCTTGATGGTCACCTTGATGATGTCACCAACACTCGCATAGCGACGATGAGAACCGCCCAGCACTTTGATGCACTGAACAGACTTCGCGCCGGTGTTGTCGGCAACCTCTAACCGAGATTCTGTTTGGATCATTTCAATATTCCCAACTTGCTCCAGCAAACACTCGACAGCCCCAGAGTCTTCTCAAGGGCCGCGAGCAGCCAGTCAGTCTTGGGCCCGTCGTCCACGCCGAAAACCATTTCTCGACGCTTCCACTGGGCAGATAACTTCACGATTTTCACGTGAAGCATGGGATTGTCCCAGAAATTCCTTTGCGCGTCAAACCCTTAGCTGCCTTTTCCACCCCTGGCCGGCAGCGTTGCGCAACCCCCACAAGAGCGCTATCAACCCAGGAGCAAGCTGGGCCTGCCGATGGCCGCACACCATCGGAAACGCCCATAAAAAAGCCGAGCCTGGCGGGCTCGGCAAAGGGTGGCAGACTCAACGCAATCGTCTGCTGCGGACTGGCCGCGCGTGCTACGGCGGCGCAGACATCGCAGCGGCTTGGGGCCACCGCGTTGGGCTCGGGCACGGCCCTTGCCCTACGGAAAACGGACTTTCAAGCGCTTTCTTCATCATTCCCCCTCCCTCGTCAGCCTTGTGCTGGCTGCTGTTCGCCGGCACCGTCACGAGATGCCATGGACAGCATTCTGATTCATAAAAACAATCAAAGATAGATATCCATCAATTTTGACAATCTTTCCTTGGCTTGCATCTGCCTCCAAAAGCAAAACGCCCTGCAGTGCAGGGCGTTTTGCTTGAGAGGGACTTCAGCCGCAATCAGGCCGGCAGGTACTGGGCCGCCAGCGGCATGAAGTCCGCCAGGCCGGCGTCCTGCCCCAGCTCCTCCTGGAGGATGGCTGCCACGCGCGGCGCCACCTCGGCGGCCTTGCGCGCATCGAGGAACAGCAGGCGGCTGCGGCGCGCCAGCACGTCTTCCACGGTGCGCGCGTATTCGAAGCGCGCGGCAAAGCGCACCATGGCTTCGTTCAGGCCGTCTGCCAGCCATTCGTCGTTGCCCGGCAACGCCTCCACTGCCGAGGCTTCCGTGCCATAGGAGTGCAGGCCCTGGACCTGGTTCATGCGGTGGTGCACGGCGGATTCGGCCGGGGCACCGGCCAGCGGCAGGCGGGCCGTGACGCCGCCGGGGCGGTGCGGCAGGCGGCCGATGGCAAAGCATTCGGAGAGCACGTCTTCGGCCATGGCGCGGTAGGTGGTCCATTTACCGCCCGTGACGGTGACCAGGCCGGTGCGGCTGGACATGACCGTGTGCTCGCGGCTGATCTTCTTGGTGTTCTCGCCATCGTCGTCCTGGGGCTTGACCAGCGGGCGAAGGCCGACCCACATGCTGCGCACGTCGGCCAGCGTGGGCTGGCGCGTGAGATAGCGTCCGGCCTCGGTGAGGATGAAGTCCAGCTCCTCGGGGAACGGCAGGGGCTCGCGCGCCAGGTCGTTGCGCGGGGTGTCGGTGGTGCCCAGGATGACCTTGCCCAGCCAGGGCACGGCAAAGAGCACGCGGCCATCGGCCGTCTTGGGCACGAGCAGGGCGTGATCGCTGGGCAGGAAGTCGCGGTCCACGACCACGTGCACGCCCTGGCTGGGCGCGACCATGGGCTTGACGGGACGGCCCTGGGCCTCGGCATCCTGCTGGCGGAACAGGTCCACCCAGGGGCCGGTGGCGTTGACCACGCACTTGGCGCGCAGCGTGAAGCGCCGGCCCGATTCCGTGTCTTCGCAGACCAGGCCGGCGACCTTGCCGCCTTCATGCAGCAGTTCAAGCGCGGGGCAGTAGTTGACCAGCAGCGCGCCCTTGGCAGCGGCCGTGCGGGCCAGCGCCAGCGCCAGGCGGGCATCGTCGAACTGGCCGTCCCAGTATTTGACGCCGCCCTTGAGGCCTTGCTGGCGCACGGTGGGCAAACACTTGACGGTGCTGGAGCGCGAGAGGAATTCGGTGGCGCCCAGGCCCGCCTTGCCGGCCAGCGCGTCATACATCTTGAGGCCGATGCCGTAGAACGGCGTGTCCAGCAGCTTGTAGGACGGCATGACGAAGGCCAGCGGCTGCGCCAGATGGGGCGCGTTGTGCAGCAGCGTGGTGCGCTCGTGCAGCGCTTCGCGAACCAGGGCAATGTTGCCCTGGGCCAGGTAACGCACGCCACCATGGACCAGTTTGGTTGCACGCGAGGACGTGCCCTTGGCGAAGTCATGCGACTCCACCAGCACGACCTTGAACCCGCGCGCCGCCGCGTCCAGGGCCACGCCCAGGCCGGTGGCACCGCCGCCGATGATGGCCAGATCGTAGGTTTCAGGCTGGGCCAGGCGTTCCAGCAGGGCGGCGCGGCCGGTGGGCAGAGGGGAAGCAGCGAGGGACATGGATCTTCGACGAAGGAATGTGGGGCAAGTTAACAGGGCGCCATGTAGCCGCCATGTCAGCACCCGGGACGCCACGCCTGCGCCCAATGCGAAGGGGACGGAATCGGGTTTTCCGCTATTTTCGCTCGTTTTTGTATTTTTTTCTTCGCTATCTTTCGTTTTGTGTTTTTGACGACCCAGGACGCCCAACGATGGACTGTGGTGCCAGCGCAGGGTATTGCGCCCAAAGCCGACGCGGCCCAACTCAGGGACGCCGAGCAAGAGCCGCCTCGCGGCGAGGGCGTCGTCCCCCTCCCGCGAAGCGAGAGAGGGCGCCGTGCATACGGGGGAAGGCGCGTCAGCGCCTCAGGGGGTGCTTTTACCGAACTTTTCCGTTTTTCCAGGCATTGAGCAGCGTGTCATACGCAATCGTCTCGCCCTTGGGCTTTTCATTGGCCAGCTTCTTCCACGGCGCCTGCTTGTCGCTGAGCCACTTGGCCGGGTCGCCCTTGGGGTTGAGCTTGGGCGCGCAGTGCGCCATGCCGGCACGCTGCAGGCGGGACATGACCTGGTCCATTTCCTCGGCCAGGTTGTCCATGGCGCCCTGGGGCGTCTTCTCGCCGGTGACGGCCTGGGCCACGTTCTTCCACCACAGCTGGGCCAGCTTGGGGTAGTCGGGCACGTTGTTGCCGGTGGGCGTCCAGGCCACACGGGCGGGGCTGCGGTAGAACTCGACCAGGCCGCCGAGCTTGGGCGCCATGTCGGTCATGGCCTTGGAGCGGATGTCGCTCTCGCGGATGGGCGTCAGGCCGACGATGGTCTTCTTGAGGCTGGTGGTCTTGGCGGTGACGAACTGCGCGTAGAGCCAGGCGGCGGCCGTGCGGTTGGCGTCATGGTCCTTGAAGAAGGTCCAGCTGCCCACGTCCTGGTAGCCGTTTTGCATGCCGTCCTTCCAGTAGGGGCCGTTGGGGCCGGGCGCCATGCGCCATTTGGGCGTGCCGTCGGCATTGACCACAGGCAGGCCGGGCTTGGTCATGTCGGCCGTGAAGGCGGTGTACCAGAAGATCTGCTGCGCGATATGGCCCTGGGCCGGCACGGGGCCGGACTCACCGAAGGTCATGCCCATGGCTTCCTTGGGCGCGTATTTCTTCATCCAGTCCACGTACTTGGTGAGCGCGAACACGGCGGCCGGCGAGTTGGTGGCGCCCCCGCGCGAGACCGAGGCGCCCACGGGCGTGCACTTGTCGTCGGCCACGCGGATGCCCCATTCATCGACGGGCATGCCGTTGGGAATGCCCTTGTCGGCCGCGCCGGCCATGGACAGCCAGGCATCGGTGAAGCGCCAGCCCAGCGACGGGTCCTTCTTGCCGTAGTCCATGTGGCCGTAGATGGGCTTGCCGTCGATCTGCTTGACGTCGTTGGTGAAGAACTCGGCGATGTCCTCGTAGGCGCTCCAGTTCAGCGGCACGCCCAGCTCGTAGCCGTACTTGGCCTTGAACTTGTCCTTGAGGTCCTTGCGCTCGAAGAGGTCGGCGCGGAACCAGTAGAGGTTGGCGAACTGCTGGTCGGGCAGCTGGTAGAGCTTGCCGTCGGGCGCGGTGGTGAAGCTGGTGCCGATGAAGTCCTTGATGTCCAGGCCCGGATTGGTGAAGTCCTTGCCGGCGCCGGCCATGTAGTCGGTCAGGCTCATGATGCGGCCGTAGCGGTAGTGCGTGCCGATCAGGTCGGAGTCGGAGATCCAGCCGTCATAGATGGACTTGCCCGACTGCATCGAGGTCTGCAGCTTCTCGACCACGTCGCCTTCCTGGATCAGGTCGTGCTTGACGGTGATGCCCGTGATCTCGGTGAAGGCCTTGGCCAGCGTCTTGCTCTCGTACTCGTGCGTGGTGATGGTCTCGGACACCACGGCGATCTCCTTGACGCCCTTGGCCTGCAGCTTCTTGGCCGCCTCGATGAACCACTTCATCTCGGCCATCTGCTGGTCCTTGGACAGCGTGCTGGGCTGGAACTCCGCGTCGATCCACTTCTTGGCTTCCGCCTCTCCGGCCCAGGACGCCTGCCCCGCCGCCAGCAGGGCCGCCGCGAGGGCGATGGTATGAAGTCGTTGTTTCATCTGCCGTCTCCTAGATTCTTGCTGTCTCCCCGACATGCACATGCACCAGCGGGCCCCGGGGGAGCTTCGGACCCGGCTGTCGATAAATGGAATGAAGTGATCAGCCTTTGCGCATCACGACGGCCAGCACGAGCATGGACAGCACCAGGCTGATCCACACCGAAGGCTCGGCCTCCAGCGAGAACCACTGCACCATCCTCTCGCCCAGGCCCACCCAGGCCAGATTGACATAGGCCGCCAGCAGCAACCCGATGAACAGCCGGTCCCCGCGCGTCGTCGCCATCGGCAGCCAGCCCTTGCGCATCACGGTCGGGCTGCGCAACTCCCACAGCGTCATGCCCACCAGCATCAGCACGATGCAACTGAAGAACACCGCCACCGGCAGCGTCCAGGCCATCCAGGAAAACATTGACGAGTCCTTTCAGAAACAAAAACCACTGCCCGTCGAAACTGGCGCGGCCCCAAGCGAGGGACAGCGAGCAAGGGCCGCCCCGCCGCGAGGCTGTCGTCCCCCTCCCCCGCGAAGCGGGTAGAGAGGGGGAAGGCGCGCAAGCGACTCAGGGGGTGCCTCACACCCTTCCCATGGCGAACCCCTTGGCGATGTAATGCCGCACAAACCAGATCACGATGGCGCCCGGCACGATGGTCAGCACGCCGGCCGCCGCCAGCGTCGCCCAGTCCATGCCCGAGGCCGAGACGGTGCGCGTCATGGTCGCCACGATGGGCTTGGCGTTCACGCTAGTCAGCGTGCGCGCCAGCAGCAGCTCCACCCAGCTGAACATGAAGCAGAAGAAGGCCGCCACGCCCACGCCGGCCTTGATCAGCGGCAGGAAGATGGTGAGGAAAAAGCGCGGGAAGGAGTAGCCGTCGATATAGGCCGTCTCGTCGATCTCGCGCGGGATGCCGCTCATGAAGCCCTCCAGGATCCAGACGGCCAGCGGCACGTTGAACAGCAGGTGGGCCAGGGCCACGGCGATGTGCGTGTCCATCAGGCCCACCGTGGTGTAGAGCTGGAAGAAGGGCAGCAGGAAGACGGCCGGCGGCGTCATGCGGTTGGTCAGCAGCCAGAAGAACACATGTTTGTCGCCCAGGAACTGGTAGCGCGAGAACGCATAGGCCGCCGGCAGCGCCACCGTCAGCGAGATCACGGTGTTGATGGCCACGTAGATCAGGCTGTTGATGTAGCCCGAGTACCAGGAGGCGTCGGTGAAGATGGTTTGGTAGTTGGCCCAGGTGAAATGCTGGGGCCACAGCGAGAAGCTCGACAGGATCTCCTCGTTGGTCTTGAAGCTCATGTTGACCATCCAGTAGATGGGCAGCACGGCGAACAGCAGGTAGGCGACGAGGAACAGCGTTCGCTTGTGGAAACGGCGGTCTTCAGTCATGTCCGGCCTCCCGCAGGGCCACCCCAAGGGAGGCCGAGCCCCCTCGGGGGGCAGTGAACGAAGGGAGCGTGGTGATCATTCTTTTGCCCCTTCCTTGTCTGCCGTGCCCACGCGCTGCATCCAGTTGTAGAGGATGAAGCACAGCAGCAAGATGATGAGGAAATAGATCAGCGAGAAGGCAGCCGCCGGCCCGAGGTCGAACTGGCCCACGGCCTTTTGCGTCAGGTACTGCGACAGGAAGGTGGTCGCATTGCCGGGCCCGCCGCCCGTGAGCACGAAGGGCTCGGTGTAGATCATGAAGCTGTCCATGAAGCGCAGCAGCACGGCAATCATCAGCACGCCGCGCATCTTGGGCAGCTGGATGTAGCGGAACACCGCGAACTTGCTGGCGCCGTCGATGCGCGCAGCCTGGTAGTAGGCGTCGGGAATGGAGCGCAGGCCCGCGTAGCACAGCAGGGCCACCAGCGGCGTCCAGTGCCAGACATCCATGACCAGCACGGTGAGCCAGGCATGGGTGGCATTGCCCGTGTAGTTGTAGTCCACGCCCAGCGCGTTGAGCGCCGCGCCCAGCAGGCCGATGTCGGCGCGGCCGTAGATCTGCCAGATGGTGCCGACCACGTTCCACGGAATCAGCAGCGACAGCGAGACCACGACCAGCACGGCCGAGGCCTTCCAGCCCTGGGCCGGCATGGACAGGGCCAGCGCGATGCCCAGCGGGATCTCCACCAGCAGCACGGCCAGCGAAAAGCCGATCTGGCGCAGCAGGGCCGAGTGCAGCTCCTCGTCGCGCATGACCTGGGCAAACCATTCCGTGCCCACGAACACGCGCCGGTCGGGACTGATGATGTCCTGCACCGAGTAGTTCACCACCGTCATCAGCGGGATGATGGCCGAGAAGGCCACGCAGATGATGACCGGCAGGATCAGCAGCCAGGCCTTCTGGTTGACGGGCTTGACGGTCTGGCTCATGCCTGCAACTCCTCGTTGACGTAGTAGCAGGTGTGGGGGCCCTGCAATTGCACCCAGACGGTCTCGCCCACGGCCGGCAGCGCGGCATCGGCGCCGCAGCGCAGCTTGAGCAGCCGCTCGCCCAGGCGCGCCACCAGCAGCTGGTGCGTGCCCACGTCCTGCACGCGCTCCACCGTGCAGGCCACGGCGCCGGGCGCGTCGGCCGAGGCCAGTGCCAGGTACTCGGGGCGTATGCCCAGGCTCAGCGGCAGGCCGGGCGCAACGCCGGCCAGCGCTTCGGGCAGGGGCAGGTACTGGCCCTCGGCCAGCAGCCGGCCGCCGTCCTGCTGCAGCGGCACGAAGTTCATGCCCGGCGAGCCGATGAAGTGGCCGACGAAGGCGTGGCTGGGCCGCTCGAAAAGCTGGGCGGGCGTGCCCACCTGCACGGCGCGCCCACGCGTCATGACCACAACGTGCTCGGCAAAGGTCAGGGCCTCCACCTGGTCGTGCGTCACATAGATCAGCGTGAGCCGCAGTTCATGGTGGATCTGCTTGAGCTTGCGGCGCAGCTGCCACTTGAGCTGGGGGTCGATCACCGTGAGCGGCTCGTCGAACAGCACGGCCGACACATCGGGCCGCACCAGGCCCCGGCCCAGCGAGATCTTCTGCTTGGCATCGGCCGACAGGCCGGCCGCGCGCTGGTCGAGCTGGCCGCTCATCTCCAGCATCTCGGCGATCTGGCCGACCCGCGCGCGGATGCGCTCCTCGGGCATGCGGCGGTTCCTCAGCGGAAAGGCCAGGTTCTCGGCCACGGTCATGGTGTCGTAGATCACCGGGAACTGGAACACCTGGGCGATGTTGCGTTCCTGAGGCGTGGCGCGCGTCATGTCGCGGCCGTCGAACAGCACCTTGCCCTGCGAGGGGACCAGCAGGCCCGACATGATGTTGAGCATGGTGGTCTTGCCGCAGCCCGAGGGGCCGAGCAGCGCATAGGCGCCGCCGTCCTCGAAGACCATGCTCAGCGGCAGCAGCGCATAGTCGCTGTCCTGCTGCGGGTTCGGCTTGTAGGAGTGGGCCAGATCGAGTTCTATGCGGGCCATCTCATCGTCCTCCGGGCCGCGTCGGCGCCAGCAGCAGCGCGCCGTCCGTGCCGAACACGTAGGCATGGTCCGGATCCAGGTGCAGCGTGACCGCGCTGCCCAGGTCCAGATGGTGCACGCCCGTGACCTGGGCCACCAGCTCGCCCCAGGGCGTGGTGGCATGCACGAAGGTGTCGGAGCCCGAAATCTCGGCCAGTTCCACCACGCCCTGCAGTGCCAGATCGCCGGGCCGGGACTGCAGACGCAGCGCGCTGGCGCGCAGGCCCAGGGTCAGTTGGCCGGACACGGCCAGGTCCGCAGGCAGCGCCACGGGCAGCCGCGTGCCGCCCGGCAGTTCCAGCCCGCCCACCACGGCACTGGCCACGATCAGGTTCATGGGCGGATCGCTGAAGGCGCGCGCCACGCGCAGCGAATTCGGCTGATGGAAGACCTCGGCCGTGGGGCCGTACTGCAGCAGTTCGCCCTCATGCAGCACAGCCGTGTAACCACCCAGCAGCAGGGCCTCGCCGGGCTCGGTGGTGGCATAGACCACGGTGGAGTCGCCTGTGGCGAACAGCTGGGTCAGTTCCTCGCGCAGTTCCTCGCGCAGCTTGTAGTCGAGGTTGACCAGGGGCTCGTCCAGCAGCATCAGCGGAGCGCCCTTGGCCAGGGCGCGCGCCAGCGCCACGCGCTGCTGCTGGCCGCCCGACAGCTCGGCCGGGTAGCGATCCAGGAACATCTCGATGTGCAGCCGCTCGGCCAGGGCGCGCACGCGCTGCGCCACGTCGCGGTCGCCGCGCAGCTTGAGCGGCGAGGCGATGTTGTCCGCCACCGTGAGCGAGGGATAGTTGATGAACTGCTGGTAGACCATGGCCACGTTGCGCTCGCGCACGGGCATGCCGGTCACATCGACGCCATCGGCGCGCACACGGCCTTCGGTGGGCACGTCCAGGCCGGCCATGATGCGCATCAGGCTGGTCTTGCCGGCCTGCGTGGCACCCAGCAGCACGGTCACCGCGCCGCTTTCCAGTTCAAGGTGCATGGGGTGCAGCCAGGTCTGGCCGCCCACGCGTTTGCTGATTCTCTCCAACACCAGTTCCACGACCGCCCTCACTGACGAGGCCGCCTCGGGGGGCAGCGATTGAACAAGGAGAAACATCTCGCTCAAGGCGGCGATTGCGCGCCATCCGAAAGCAAGAACGTGATCATTTTTGTTCTTTCCAGATCGCAGCCCATCAACACATACCCTAGGTGCTGTTCTTTTTTCTTCGTTTTAAAGTTCCCCAACCCACGGCCGGCCAGGGGCAAATGCGCTATAAACCGGTCGCCCCGCCTTGTTTGCCTGAGAACGCACCAGATCTGGAATCGCCGCCGTGAACACCAATCCCCGACAACTACAGCTGCTCGACGAAGTGCGCAGCCGCCAGTCCACTTCGGTGGAGCAGCTGGCCGAGATCCTGGGCGTGACCCTGCAGACCGTGCGCCGCGACATACAGAAGCTGGCCGATGCGGGCCTGATGGTGCGCTTTCACGGCGGCGTGCGCGTGCCCAGCGCCACGGTGGAGAACCTGGGCCACACCCAGCGCCAGGTGCTGCATGCCGAAGGCAAGTCGCGCATTGCGCGCGCCGTGGCCGAGGCCATTCCCAACGGCTGCTCGCTGATCCTGAACATCGGCACCACCACCGAGGCCGTGGCCCAGGCCCTGCTCAAGCACCGGGGCCTGCGCGTGATCACCAACAACCTCAACGTGGCGGCCATCCTCAGCTCCAACGCCGACTGCGAAGTCATCGTGGCCGGCGGCGTGGTGCGCACGCGCGACCGGGGCATCGTGGGCGAGGCGGCCGTGGACTTCATCCGCCAGTTCAAGGTGGACATCGCCCTGATCGGCATCTCGGCCATCGAGCCCGATGGCAGCCTGCGCGACTTCGATATGCGCGAGGTCAAGGTGGCCCAGACCATCATTGCCCAGTCGCGCGAGGTCTGGCTGGCCGCCGACCACAGCAAGTTCCACCGCCAGGCCATGGTGGAGCTGGCACGCCTGGACCAGATCGACCGCCTGTTCACCGATACCGCACCCCCCGCCCCGTTCGATGCCCTTCTGCGCGAAGCCGAAGTGCAATGCGTGGTGGCGCAGTAAGTTTTCCGCAGCCGCTGCGCCACCGCCCGCACAGGACACGCGCACCGGCCCTGCTTTTCCTGGATACCGCACCATGACCTATCTGCTTGCCCTGGACCAGGGCACCTCCAGCTCGCGCAGCATCGTCTTCGACACCCAGGGCCGCATCGTGGCCTCGGCCCAGCTGGAGCTGCCGCAGATCTATCCCCGACCCGGCTGGGTCGAGCACGATCCGCGCGAGATCTGGCGCACCCAGCTGGCCACGGCGCGCGAGGCCCTGGCCAAGGCCGGGCTGGCGGCGGCCGACATCCGCGCCCTGGGCATCACCAACCAGCGCGAGACCACCGTGGTCTGGAACCGCGCCACGGGCCAGCCCATACACCACGCCATCGTCTGGCAGGACCGCCGCGCCGAGCCGCTGTGCGCCCAGTTGCGCGAGGCCGGCCATGCCGACACCATCCAGCGCAAGACGGGCCTGCTGATCGACGCCTATTTCTCGGGCACCAAGCTGCGCTGGATCCTGGACAACGTCAACGGCGCGCGCGCCGCCGCCGAGCGCGGCGAACTGGCCTTCGGCACCGTGGACAGCTGGCTGATCTGGCAGCTCACGGGCGGACGCCGCCATGTGACCGATGTCTCCAACGCCAGCCGCACCATGCTGTTCAACGTCCACACCAACCAGTGGGACGACGATCTGCTGGCGCTGCTGGAGATTCCGCGCGCGCTGATGCCCGAGGTGCTGCCTTCCGCCGCCGATTTCGGCCGCACGGCAGCCGAGGTGCTGGGCGGCGAGATCGCCATCGGCGGCGTGGCCGGCGACCAGCAAAGCGCCCTCTTCGGCCAGGCCTGCTTTTCGGCCGGCATGGCCAAGAACACCTATGGCACGGGCTGCTTCATGCTCATGCACACGGGCGGCGTGTTCCAGACCTCCTCCAACGGCCTGCTGACCACCGCTGCGGCACAGCCCACCGCTGCGCCAGCCTATGCGCTGGAAGGCAGCGTCTTCGTGGGCGGCGCTGTGGTCCAGTGGCTGCGCGACGGGCTGCGCGCCATTGAGCACAGCGGCCAGGTGCAGCAACTGGCCGAGAGCGTGCCCGACTCGGGCGGCGTGATGATGGTGCCGGCCTTCACGGGCCTGGGCGCACCGTACTGGAAGCCCGATGCGCGCGGCACCATCACGGGCCTGACGCGCGGCACCACCATCGCCCACATCGCGCGGGCCGCGCTTGAATCCATCGCCTTCCAGAGCGCCGCCCTGCTGCTGGCCATGAGCCGCGACGCGGTGGCCAGCGGCGGCGCGCCGGTCAGCGAACTGCGCGTGGACGGCGGCGCCTGCGTCAACAACCTGCTCATGCAGTTCCAGGCCGACCTGCTGGGCATTCCCGTCGTGCGCCCGGCCTGCGTGGAGACCACGGCCCTGGGCGCTGCCTACCTGGCGGGCCTGTCCTCGGGCGTGTACCAGAGCACCGAGGAACTGTCGGCGCTGTGGAAGGCCGAGCGCCGCTTCGTGCCCACGCTGGACAAGCACCGCGCCGACGAGCTGATGGCGCGCTGGGAGCATGCGGTGGCCCAGACCGCGCTGGCGGCCTGAGGCCGACTTTCTTGCGCCAGCTTGCCAGCCTGGTTCTTTGCGGCCTGTTGCTGGCAGGCTGTGCCGCGCCACCACAGGCGCTGCCAGTCCCGCAGCCCACCGCCTGCGCACGCCTGCAATGGCTGGGCAGCACCACCCTTGCGCGTGAGGAGCCCATCGACGGCGCCATCACAGGCGGCATCTCCGGCCTGGACTACGACGCGCAGCGCGGCGACTACGTGGCCATCAGCGATGACCGCTCGGCGCGCGGACCCGCACGCTGGATGCGGCTGCGCGTGGAGCACATTCCTGCCGGGCAGCGCGCCGGCTCCAATCCCTGGCAGGCGCGGATCACCGAGGTGCACCCGCTGCGCGATGCCCAGGGCCAGCGGCTGCTCCCGCGCCACGCCGCACCCGCGCACCAGCCTGTCCCCGATCCCGAAGCCATCCGCCTGCTGCCGGACGGCGGCATGCTGTGGACCGACGAAGGCGACCCGGGCCGGGGCTTTGGCACCTCGCTGGTGAGGACCGACGCCACGGGCCGCCAGATCGCGCGGTGGTTCTACGCATTCAAGGTCGAGGACGGCAGGCCGGGCCTGCGCTCGAACTTCGGCTTCGAGGGGCTGGCCGTGACGCCGGACGGCCAACAGGCCTGGCTGGCCCTGGAGGCGCCGCTGCGCCAGGACGGCCCGCGCGCCAGCGCCGCCACGGCAGGCGCGCCCGTGCGCATCAGCCTGGTCAGCCTGGACGACGGCCGGCTGCTGCGCCAGATCGCCTACCAGCCCGATGCCGTGCCGGCCGCCAGCTGGGCCCTGCCCCAACGCGAGGTCAACGGCATCAGCGAAATCCTGCCGGACGGTCCCGACCATCTGCTGGTGCTGGAGCGCTCCTACAGCCCGGGCCACGGCTTTGGCGCGCGGCTGTACCGCATCGGCCTGGATTCGCCTGACACGCTGGCCCTGGCCAGCTTTGCGCAAACGCCGCCACAGGTGGCGGTCAAGCAATTGGTGGCCGATCTGTCCACCGTGCAGCCCGGCCGGCTGGACAACATGGAAGCCATGTCCTGGGGCCCGCCGCTGCCCGATGGCACGCGCGTGCTGGTGTTCGCCAGCGACGACAACTTCAACCCGGCGCAGGCCAACCAGATCCTGATCACCGCCTACCGGCCCTCGACGCCCTGCGCACCCTGAAGGCGCTTCAGGGCGTGGCCTGCACCTGTTCCTGCGGCAGGTAGATGCGCGTCAGACCGCGCGCAATGGCCTCCACGATCTGCTCGCGCCGCAGGCCGATGTGCTCGGCCATCAGGCGCTCGCTGGCCTGGGCGTCGCGGTCGCTCAAGGCCTGCAGGATTTCCAGGTGCTCGTGCTGGGTGGAGGCGCGCCCCACGTTCTCCATGTCGATCCACCGGATGAAGCGGATGCGCTCGTTCAGGCTCGCCAGCATGCGCCGCAGCTCGGCGTTGCCGGCCATGTCGGCAATGCGCAGGTGGAATCCCTCGTCCAGGTCCACCAGTTGCCGGATCGGCGTATCGGAGGCCACGCGCTGGCTCTGCTCCAGGTAGGCCAGGGCCTCGTCGAGCTGGGCATCGGAGGCGCGCTCCACGGCCAGCCGCATGCATTCGCGCTCCACGGCCACGCGGGCCTCGTACAGGTCCAGCGACTCCTTCACGTCCAGCTCGCGCCGCATGTAGCCGCGGCTGGCCGGCAGCAAAAAGCCATCGGCCACCAGCCGCGTCAGCGCCTCGCGCACGGGCGTGCGGCTCACGCCCAGGCGCAGCGCCAGTTCGCTTTCGCTCAGGCGCTCGCCCGGCTTGAATTCGTAGGAGATGGCCATGTCACGCAGCGTGCTGTAGACGCTGGAGCCCCGTTCATGGCGGATGTTGGAGATTTTCATGGCGCCATTGTGCCCTTTGGCGCTGCGCATTCTTTTAAGTATACTTAAATGGATTCTTAAAAACCCCATCACCCAACCTGCCTGGAGACTCCCGACATGACCACCGCTTTCAATGGCGCCGACGCCATGGTCCGCATGCTGCAGCTCAATGGCGTCAAGCACATCTTCGGCCTGTGCGGCGACACCAGCCTGCCCTTCTACGACGCCATGGCGCGGCTGGACCACGGCATGGACCACATCCTCACGCGGGATGAGCGCAGCGCCGGCTACATGGCCGACGCCTATGCGCGCGTCACCGGCAAGGTGGGCGTGTGCGAAGGCCCCAGCGGCGGCGGCGCCACCTACCTGCTGCCCGGCCTGGCCGAGGCCAATGAGTCCTCGGTGCCCGTGCTGGGCATCACCTCGGACGTTTCCGTGGGCGCGCGCGGCAAGTTCCCGCTGACCGAACTGGACCAGCAGGCGCTGTACAGGCCCCTGACCAAGTGGAATACCACCATCGACCGCGTGGACCAGATTCCGCACGCCGTGCGCAGCGCCTTTCGCGCCATGACCACGGGCCGGCCCGGCGCCACCCATATCTGCCTGCCCTATGACGTGCAAAAGCACACGCTGGATCCGGCCGATGTCTGGGCCCAGCCAGGGCATGACCACTATCCGGCCTACCGGTCCGCGCCCGATCCGGCGGCCGTGGCCGAGGCCGCCGACCGCCTGGTGGCGGCACGCTGCCCCGTGCTGATCTGCGGCGGCGGCGTGCTGATCGCAGGCGCCAGCGCCGCACTGGATGCGCTGGCCACCCTGCTCAACGCGCCCGTGTGTTCCAGCGTCAGCGGCCAGGGCAGCCTGGCGGGCAGCCATCCGCTCAATGCCGGCGTGGTGGGCACCAATGGCGGCGTCGAGGCCACGCGCGCCGTGGTGGCGCAGGCGGACCTGGTGATGTTCATCGGCGCCCGTGCCGGCTCCACCACCACCGAGCACTGGCAGATGCCCTCGCGCAAGGTGACCATCGTCCATCTGGACGTGGACGCCATGACCATAGGCACCAACTACCGCACCGACGTGGCCCTGGTGGGCGACGCCCTGCTGGGCCTGCAGGCGCTGCACGCGGCCGTGCAGCAACGCATCTCCCGCCGCCCCGCCGATGCCGCGGACGGCGCCACGCTGGCGGCCACCGCGCGCGCCGCCAAGCAGGCCTTCTTCGCGCCGCTGGCCGCCTCGCTGGACCGGCCCATCAAGCCCGAGCGCGTGGTGGACACGCTCAACCGCCTGCTGCCCGCGCGCGCCATCGTGGTGGCCGACCCCGGCACGCCCTGCCCCTACTTCACGGCCTATTTCGACGCGCCCCAGGCCGGCCGGCACTTCATCACCAATCGTGCGCACGGGGCGCTGGGCTTTGCCATGTCCGCCGGCTTTGGCGCCGCCATCGGCCAGCCCGGTTCCGTGGTGGTCGCGGTCATGGGCGACGGCAGCTTCGGCTTCACCTGCGGCGAGCTGGAAACCATCGTGCGCCGCAATGTGCCGCTGAAGATGATCGTGTTCTCCAACAGCGTGTTCGGCTGGATCAAGGCCAGCCAGAAGTCCGGCTACGATGAACGCTACTTCTCCGTCGACTTCAACCGCACCCACCATGCCCGCGTGGCCGAGGCCTTCGGCGTCAAGGCCTGGCAGGTGCATGACCCGGCAGATCTCGAAGCCGCGCTCAAGGCCGCGCTGATGCACGACGGCCCGGCGCTGGTGGATGTGATCTCGCAAGAGCTCCAGGACACGGCCGTGCCGGTGAGCCAGTGGATGGGTTGACTCCAGGCCCCACGCACAGATTCCCGATTTCCTGCCCGCCAATGCGCTTGAAAAGGAGCCTTCCCATGCCCCATCCACCCTCACGCCGCCAGCTGCTGCTGGCCACGGCCGCCGCATGCCTGCTGGGGCCGGCCGGCACGGCATCCGCGCAGGGCGCCGCCCCGCTCAAGCTGGTCATCACCTTCCCGCCGGGGGGCAGCACCGACATCGCCGCCCGCATACTGCAGCCGCGCCTGGGTGAGGTGGCCGGGCGCCCGGTGATCGTGGAGAACCGCCCCGGCGCCGCCAGCCAGATCGCCACCCAGTACGTGGCCAAGTCCGCCCCGGACGGCAACACCCTGCTGTTCAGCTTCGACACCCATGCCATCAATCCCATCGCCAAGTCCCGGCTGCCCTACGACACCTTCAAGGACTTCACGGGCGTGTCGCTGGCGCTGCGCTTCCCGCTGGTGATCGGTGCCTCGGCCTCGGTGCCCGCCAGGGACCTGGCCGGCTTCCTGGAGCTGGCGCGCCGCAACCCGGGCAAATACAGCTACGCATCGACCGGGCTGGGGTCCATGAACCACCTGGTGATGGAGGACATCAAGCGCCGCTCGGGCACCTACGTGCTGCACGTGCCCTACGGCGGCGGCGGCCCGGCCGTGCAGGCCGTGCTCGGCAATGTGTCCGACCTCACCCTGCTCAGCTATGCGGCGCTGCGCGGCCAGATTTCGGCGGGCAAGATCAAGCCGCTGGCGGTGACCGGCCTCAAGCGCCTGCCCGAGCTGCCCGACGTGCCCACCGTGGCCGAGTCCGGCTTCCCGGGCTTCGAGGCCTACTCGTGGATCGGCGTGTTCGCGCCTTCCGCCACGCCGGCAGCCACGGTGCACAAGCTCACCGAAGACTTCCAGGCCACGCTGAACACGCCCGACATCCGCAGCAAGCTCATGCAGTCGGGCTTTGAAGTCATGGCCACGGACGGACCCGCCCTCGACCGCTGGGTGCGCCAGGAATATGAGCGCTGGGGCCGCTTCGTGCGCGACAACAAGGTCCAGCTCGAAGACTGAGAATCCGGACGGCACCCCCCTAACACCACACAGGAGCATTCATGGCACTTCCGCTGGACCACATCGTCATCGCCGTGCACGACCTCGAGTCCGCCGTGGCGGACTACCGCGCGCTGGGCTTCCAGGTCGCCATCGGCGGCCGCCATCCGGGCCGCACCTCGCACAACGCACTGGTCGTGTTTGCCGACGGCGCCTACCTGGAGATCATTGCCTGGACCGCCCCGGCGCCCGAAGAGCGCTGGTACCGCACGCTGCGCGACCATGGCGAGGGGCTGGTGGACTTCGCCCTGCTGCCCCAAAGCACCGCCCAGGCCCTGGCCGAGGCACGCGGGCGGGGGCTGGATACCCTGGTCGGCCCCGTGGACGGAGGCCGCGTGCGCCCCGATGGCGCGCAACTGCTGTGGCAGACGGCGCGCCACGCCACGCCCGACCTGCCCTTCCTGTGCGGCGACGTCACGCCGCGCGCCCTGCGCGTGCCCGAAGGCAGCGTGCGCGAGCATCCCAACGGCGCGCTGGGCGTGGCCTCGCTGACCGTCGCCGTGCACGACCTGGACGCCAGCCTGGACCGCTACCGGGCGCTGCTGGGCCCGGGCCTGCAGCTGCAGAGGCTGGACAACCAGGGCGCGCGGCTGGCATTGCCGGGGTTCGACCTGCTGCTGCAAGGCGCGCAGGCACTGGCGGCCTCCGACGCATTGCGCCAGCGCCTTGCCACGCGCGGAGAGGGCCCTTGCGCGCTCACCCTGCGCCAGCGGCCCGGCGCCCCGGCACAGCCCCTGGACCTGGCCGCCAGCCATGGCGTGGACATGCGCTGGCACGGTGGGAACACGCTCTAAACTCTTCGTTTTCCTTCTCCACCGCCACCAGCATGAACACCGTTTCCACAGCCTCCCCTGTCATCGCCTTCATCGGTGGCGGCAACATGGCCAGCGCCATCATCGGCGGACTGATCGGCCAGGGCCAATCCGCAGACCGCATCGTCGTCGTCGAACCCTTCGAGGCTGCGCGCGACGCGCTGCGCACGAACTTCGGCATCACGGCGCATGCCGATGCCGCGGCCGCCGCCAGCGCGCTGGACGGTGCCGGCATCGTGGTCTGGGCCGTCAAGCCCCAGACCTTCAAGGAAGCCGCCCAGGCCGTGGCGCCGCACACCGCCCAGGCCCTGCACCTGAGCGTGGCCGCCGGCATTCCCACGGACGCCATCGCCCAGTGGCTGGGCACGGGCCGCATCGTGCGCGCCATGCCCAACACGCCAGCCCTGGTGGGCAAGGGCATGACGGGCCTGTTCGCCCGCGCCGAGATCGATGCCGCAGGCAAGAGCGCCATCGAGCAGGTCGTTGCCACCACGGGCCAGTTCGTATGGGTGGACCAGGAAGCACACCTGGATGCCGTGACCGCGCTGTCGGGCTCGGGACCGGCCTATGTCTTCCTGTTTCTCGAAGCCATGACACAGGCCGGCGTGGACATGGGCCTCACGGCCGAGCAGTCCTACCGCCTGGGCGTGGCCACCTTCCAGGGCGCATCGGAGCTGGCCGCCCGCTCCACCGAAAGCGCCGACGTGCTGCGCCAGCGCGTGACCAGCAAGGGCGGCACCACCCACGCCGCCATCACCCACATGCAGGCGCAACAGGTGCCCGAGCATTTCGTGGCCGCCATGCGGGCAGCGGAAACACGGGCCAAGGAGCTGGCCGCCGAATTCGGCCGCTGAGCCCGGCGCAGCGCGCCCCAGGCTCCATGCAAAAGGGAGGCACCGGCCTCCCTTGTTTTTTCAGCGCTGAGCCCTCAGCGCAGCGCAAACCCCAGCGCCACGCCCGCGAACAGGCTGGCACCGATCCAGTGGCTCTTGCTGAAAGCGACGAAGCAGCCCTCGCGCGTGCGGTGGCGGATCAGGGTGAAGTGCCAGATCACCTGGGCCGCGGCCACGGCCAGGCCCAGCCAGAAAGGCCAGGCCAGGCCATAGGGCGCCAGCGCCCAGATAGTGAGCAGGCCGCAGAGCACGAAAAAGCCCATGACGGCCACCACGTCGAAGCGGCCCAGGGTGATGGCCGAGGTCTTCATGCCGATCCTGAGGTCGTCGTCGCGGTCCACCATGGCGTATTCGGTGTCATAGGCCAGCACCAGGAACATGTTGGCGAGCCACAGAATCCAGGCCGTGGCCGGCACCTGGCCCTGCACGGCGGCGAAGGCGATGACGATGCCGAAGTTGAAGGCAATGCCCAGGAAGGCCTGGGGCATGGCGAAGAAGCGTTTGGTGAACGGGTAGAGGATGGTGAACAGCACGGCGGGCACGGACCAGGCCACGGCCTCCCAGCGCGTGGTCAGCACCAGGCCCAGCGAGACCAGGGCCAGGGCCGCGCCCAGCAGCGCGGCCTCCTTGACCGAGACCTGCCCCGAGGTGATGGGCCGCTGCGTGGTGCGCTTGACGTGGCGGTCGAAATCGCGGTCGGCAATGTCGTTGATGCAGCAGCCGGCGCTGCGCATCAGCACCGTGCCCAGCACGAAGACCACCAGCAGATGCCAGCCCGGAAACCCGCCCGCTGCCACCCACAGTGCGGCCAGCGTGGGCCAGACCAGGACCAGCCAGCCGGCCGGCCGGTTGAAGCGGACCAGGTCCAGATAGAGCGACAGTTTGCTGCGCCGGGGCGCAGGCATGGGCGTAGAGGAGGTGGTGGGCATGGCGTCTGGGCGCCGATGGCGGCCGTGGGCCGACCATCGCACGCATCACATTCGAAAATGCCCGCATTGTCGCCGCTGGGCGGGCGGGCTCGGCGGCGCGCCTCAGCAGCGCCTGCCGGCAACGCGGGTTTGCGCCCACTCCACGGCACAGATCACCAGTGCCATCCAGGCCAGGCCCAGCAGCCAGCCGGCCAGCACATCGCTGGCATAGTGCACGCGCAGCACCACGCGGCTGGCGCCCACGCCCAGGGCGACAGCCAGGGCCGCCAGGCCCACGGGCCAGCGCCAGGCCGGGCGCAGGTACGGCAGCAGCAGCCAGGCCAGCATCAGATAGAGCACGAAGGTGCCCGCGCTGTGGCCGCTGGGGAAACTGAAGCCGCCTTCAGGCACCCAGCCACCCACGGGGCGCGGACGGCCCACGCTGGTCTTGATGGCGCGTATCCACAGGCCCACGCCAGCCGTGGCCACCACCCAGGCGGCCGCATGCAGCCAGTCGCGCCGCCACAGCAGCAGCGCCAGCACGGCGGCCGACAGCGACACCATCCAGGCCACATTGCCCAGCTGGGTGAAGGCGACCACGGGGCGCACCCAGGCATCGGTGGCATGGCCGGCCAGCCACAGGTGCAGGGCCTCGTCGAGCACCGGCCAGTCGGTGCAGTTGGCGCAGCCTGCGGGCTGGGCCAGGCCCAGCATGTCGCGCACCATCACGGCCAGTGCCAGCAAGGCCAGCACGCCGGCGGCAGCCAGGCCCAGCCATGCGGCCCGCGGCATGGGCAGACCTGCGTGGCGCAGCCGGGCCGTGGCAGGCAGGCGCAGATAGAAAAAAAGGCCGCCCAGGGCGGCCAGTACCAGGCACAGGCCGCCCGTGGCGGCGTGTGCGTCAATCCAGGTCCAGAGCATGCGGTGGCATCACTCCCGGGCCAGGGTGGGTACGCGGGAAGACTGGGGTTTGCGCAGCATCAGTCTTCGAGCAGGGCGCGCAGCATCCAGGCGGTCTGCTCGTGCACGGTCAGGCGCTGGGTCAGCAGGTCGGCCGTGGGTTCGTCGCTGGCCTTGTCGGCCAGGGGGAACAGGCTGCGCGCCGTGCGGGCCACGGCCTCGTGGCCGGCGACCAGGATGCGCACCATCTCCAGGGCCTTGGGCGGGTCGTGGGGCACGTCGGCCAGGCTGGTGAGCTTGCCGAAGTCGGCATAGGAGCCCGGCGCGAAATGGCCCAGCGCACGGATGCGCTCGGCGATGGGGTCGACGGCGTTCCACAGCTCCGTGTACTGCCCCATGAACATGGTGTGCAGCGTGTTGAACATCGGGCCGGTGACGTTCCAGTGGAAATTGTGCGTGGTCAGATACAGCGTGTAGGTGTCGGCCAGCAGGGCCGACAGGCCCTTGGCGATGGCCGCGCGGTCCTTGTCGCTGATGCCGATATGGATGGCGGAGGAGCGCACGGACGCCGGTGCCACGTCGGCCAGGGCGGCCTTTGCAGGCTGCACTGCCTTGTCGGCCTGCACGGCCTCTGGCTTCTTTGCACCGGACTTGTCTTTGCTGGCATTTTTGGCCATGGGATCCCTTTCAGCTTCGTACAAACGGAAGATGCTCCCGGCAGGTCGCCCGGGAGCCAGTTGCAACGATAACGCAAGCGCGGCGGCCCCACAGGCCCGGCGCACGCGCCGGTGCGGTCATCAGGACAGGCGTTTGACGCCGGGCAAGGCGCAGGCGTAGACGGCGTTGCGCAGGGCGGCGATGGCCTCGTAGCGCGTGAAGCTGCGGCGCCAGGCCAGGACCACGCGGCGTGTCGGCGGGGCCGAGCCGTCGTCCTCGAGGATGGGCAGGTAGCGGATGTGCGGCTCGTCGGTCTTGCGGCGGCGCGCCGTGGTCTCCAGCGCATCGGCGGGCACGGACAGGCGCGGCACCAGGGTCACGCCCATGCCGGCGGCCACCATGTGCTTGATGGTCTCCAGCGACGAGCCTTCGAAGGTGCGGCGAATGCCTTCGGCATTGCTGGCATAGCGTGCGAACTCGGGACAGACCTGGAGCACATGGTCGCGGAAGCAGTGGCCCGAGCCCAGCAGCAGCATGGTCTCGTTCTTGAGATCGCTGGTGGAGACATGGTCCTTCTGGGCCAGCGCATGGGTGCTGGGAACGGCGGCCATGAAGGGCTCGTCGTACAGCGGAGCCAGCGCCAGGCCGGTGTCGGGGAAGGGCTCGGCGACGATGGCGCAGTCGATCTCGCCGGTGCGCAGCATCTCCAGCAGCTTGATGGTGTAGTTCTCCTGCAGCATCAGCGGCATCTGCGGCGTGCGCATGATGGAGTTGCGCACCAGGTCCGGCAGCAGGTAGGGGCCGATGGTGTAGATCACACCCAGCGTGAGCACGCCGGACAGCGGGTCCTTGCCGCGCTTGGCGATTTCCTTGATCTCGGCGGCCTGCTCCAGCACGCTTTGCGCCTGACGGATGATCTCCTCGCCCAGCGACGTGACCGACACTTCGCCGGCACTGCGCTCGAAGAGCTTGACATCGAGCTCCTCCTCCAGCTTCTTGATCGCCACGGACAACGTGGGCTGGGACACATAACAGGCTTCGGCGGCGCGGCCAAAATGCTTTTCACGTGCCACGGCCACGATGTATTTGAGTTCGGTAAGTGTCATTGGCGAGCTGTGTCTGGGAGGGAGCCTCGGAAAATACGATGGTCTTACACCAAGAACCTGTGCCGGAACCTTTGTGCAATCAGGCCTTGCGGCCCGCTTGCCGGGGTGCTCCCCTCAAAAGTTCCTGCACAGGTTCTAGGATTTGTCCTAATTCGATTGTGCCAGTCCTCGTCCGCGCATGACCACTGCGCGCTCCCCGACCCGCCGGCTTTTTGTATTTATCCACCTAGTGCAACGGCCGGCGCATCCGGTCGCGTTGCTGCATGAGCTGGTCCATGCCTATCAATGCAGCCAGGCCTATGGCCACGATCACGGTAAAGACCGGAAGGTCCAGGGCGCTGATCACGGCAAAGCCTTGCGGCCTAGCATAACGCTGTGTCTCTGAAATGCATACGAAGTCCGCTGCGGCCATGCCGGTGTAATGCATGGAACAGACCGCTGCGCCCATGACGGCGGCGGCCAGCGCACGCATGCCCAGCGAGCTGGTGCGAAACGACAGCCACAGCGCGGCGCTGGCCGCGGCCACGGCAATGCCCACGGACAGCAGCACGGTGGGAACGGACCAGACGATGAAGCCCGGAAAGCGCATGCCATACATGCCCAGGTAATGCATGAAGGCCACGCCCAGGCCCAGCAGGGTGCCCGCGCCCAGCACGCGCGCCCCGCTTTCGGGCCGCCGCGCGACAAAGGCCAGCGCCACCGAGGTGGCGGCAACGGCGGCGCACAGGGACAGCAGGGTTTCGACCATGGAGTAGCCCGAACCCATTCCCAGGTTCAGCGCCAGCATGCCCGTGAAATGCATGGACCACACGCCGATGCCGCCCAGCGCCGTGCCTGCCGCCAGCAGGTTCAGCCAGCTGATGCCCTCGCGTCCCCGGATGCGCTGCGCCGCAGTCAGGGCCACGAAGGAGCCCAATACGGCAATGCCATAGGACAGGACCACCAGGCCCATGCGCCAGGAGGTCTCGACGATCTCATTCGCTTGAACGGCTTCATTCATGTTGGCAGCTCCTCATTCGCAGAAAAATGGGACAACACAAGAGTGATCGCGGCCGTCCTCCCCGTGGGGGAGGCTTGGCAGGCCATCCCCTCCCGGATGGAGCTACCCTGTTTTTTGTGACTCAATGTACCAAAAGGTCACAAATATTCAATGCCGTAACGGGACGGTGCTGTCACCGCCAGGACGGCATGAAGCGCTCCATTTCGATGGCTACAACGCGTGTGGAAACCATGTCTGGCGCGGGCTGCGGGCCTGGGGAAGATGACGTTGCCAGGCAGCGCCTGGACACGTAAAAATACGTAACACAACCACCCGGCAGGAATGGAACGAACCGATCAGGCCTTGAGGAATTCGGCCTTGCCGCCCAGCCAGCGGCCCACATGGCGCTGGGCCAGTTGCGGGTGCTGCTCCAGCATGCGCGGCGCCAGTTCGCGGGCCCAGTCGAGCAGCATCAGGTCCTGCTCCAAGTCGGCGAAGCGCAGCATGGGCGCGCCGGACTGCCGCGCGCCCAGGAATTCGCCGGGGCCGCGGATCTCCAGGTCGCGCCGCGCGATCTCGAAGCCGTCATTGGTCTCGGCCATGGCACGCAGCCGGTCCTTGGCCGTCTCGCCCAGGCGCCCACTGTCTCCCACCGAATACAGCAGCACGCAGGCCGAGGCCGCCGCCCCCCGCCCCACGCGGCCGCGCAGCTGGTGCAGCTGCGACAGGCCGAAGCGCTCCGCATGCTCGATGACCATGAGCGAGGCGTTGGGCACATCCACGCCCACTTCGATCACCGTGGTGGAGACCAGCACGCCCATGACCCCGGCGGAGAACAGCTCCATCACGGCCTTCTTCTCGGCCGTGGGCATGCGCGAGTGCAGCAGGCCGACCATGACGTCAGGCAGCATCTCGCTCAGATAGGCATGGGTGGCCGTGGCGTTGGACAGGTCCAGCGCCTCGCTTTCCTCGATCAGCGGGCAGACCCAGTAGACCTGTCGCCCTTCCGCGACCTGGGCGCCTATGCGCTCGATGACCTCGTCCTTGCGGCTGTCGGCAATGAGCTTGGTGACGATGGGCGTGCGGCCCGGCGGCAGCTCGTCGATGGTGGACACATCCAGGTCGGCGTAGTAGCTCATGGCCAGGGTGCGCGGGATGGGCGTGGCGCTCATCATCAGCAGATGGGGCTCCATGCCCGAGGCCGCGAGCTTCTGGCGCAGCGCCAGCCGCTGGGCCACGCCGAAGCGGTGCTGCTCGTCGATGACGGCCAGCGCCAGGTTCTTGAACTGCACCTGGTCCTGGATGACGGCGTGCGTGCCCACGACCAGGGCCGCCTCGCCGCTGTGGACCAGCTCCAGCATGGCGGTGCGTTCCTTCTTCTTCTGCGCGCCGGCCAGCCAGGCCACGCGCTTGCCCAGCGGGGCCAGCAGCGGCTCCAGCCAGCCGACCAGCTTGCCGAAATGCTGCTCGGCCAGGATTTCGGTGGGCGCCATCAGCGCGCACTGCCAGCCGGCCTCGATGCAGGCCACGGCCGACAGCGCCGCCACCACGGTCTTGCCCGATCCCACATCGCCCTGCAGCAGCCGGTGCATGGGCATGCGGCGCTCCATGTCGGCAAGGATCTCGGCCACCACGCGCTGCTGGGCGCCGGTCAGGCCAAAGGGCAATTGGTCCAGGAACTGGCGCGCCAGGCCCTGGGCGCTGTCCATGGGCTGGGCGCGCAGCACGGGCGCCCTGAGCCGCGCGCGTTCGCGCTTGGCCTCGTATTGGGACAGTTGCTGGGCCAGCAGCTCCTCGGCCTTCAGGCGCTGCCAGGCCGGGTGCGAATGGTCTTCCAGCGTGGCCAGGGCCACATCGGGCGTGGGGTGGTGCAGGAACTGCAGCGCATCGCGCAGGCTGAACAGCGGAGGCAGCCCGCCGTTGCCATGGAACTGCGCCACGGGCGGATGCTCGCCCTGGGGCAGCGTATCGGAGAGATCGGCGCGCAGCATGGCCGTGACCGCCGCGCGGCGGATGTAGGCCTGGGGCAGGCCCGCCACCGTGGGATAGACGGGCGTGAGCGCCGTGGGCAGGTCGCCGCCCGCCGCGCGAAACGCCGGGTGCAGCATCTGCCGGCCCCAGAAGCCGCCCTTGACCTCGCCGCGGATGCGCAGCCGCGCGCCCACGGACAGGGTTTTCTGGTGCGAGGGATAGAAGCTGAAGAAGGTCAGCACGCATTCGGCCGTGCCATCGTCCACCGTGACCTTGAGCATGCGGCGCGGGCGCAGTTGCACCTCGCTGTGGGTCACCGTGGCCTCGATCTGCACCGTGTCGCCCTCGCGGGCATTGCGCAGCGGGGTGATGCGCGTCTCGTCCTCATAGCGCAGCGGCAGGTGCAGGGCCAGATCGATGTCGCGCACCAGGCCCATCTTCTGCAGCGCCTTCTGCGCGGCGCTGGCTGCGGGCTTGGCGGGCGCTGCGGGCTTGTCTCCTGCCTTGTCTCCTGCCTTGCCCGCTGCCTTGCCGCCCTTGCCTGCGGCCTTTCCCTTGCCGGCACGCGCGGCCTTGCCGCCGGGGGCGTCGCGCCCCAGATCTGGGAAGGCAGAGGAGACGTTCAAGGGCATGGGCTATCCTGTTTCAGAGCATGCGCATGGACATGGGCGGGCATGCAGCATAGTGTATGAATATACAGGTGTAGGCAACACGCCACGTTCATGCCGGATGCCCTTGCCCAAAGCACCCTTGAGGCCCCGGGTCTCTGGGGAAGCCGCTACCATGCACGCTGACGTTACGTAGTGTTACCCCGCCACCGAATGCCATGTTGAAGCGTATCAATGTCCAGCATGTCACTCTGGGCATGTTCCTGCACGAGTTCTGCGGCTCCTGGATGGAGCATCCTTTTTGGCGAACCCGTTTCCTGCTCCGTTCCGAGGCCGACCTCCAGCGCCTGCGCTCCACCTCCATCCAGGAGGTCTGGATCGACGTGCGCAAGGGCCTGGACGTGGGTGTCCAGGTGCCTTGCCTGCGCTTTGACCCGCAGGACGAGCTTCGCCACCAGATCCCGGACAGCGCCCGCCCTGTCTCCGAGCAGAGCACGGCCCCCATCTCCACCGCCACCGAGCTGCGCCGCGCCGCCCAGACCTGCGTGCAGGCCAAGCAATTGCTCAGCCGCCTGTTCAGCGACGCGCGGCTGGGCCGGCCCGTGGACGCCACGGCCGCCGGGCAGCTGGTGGACGATGTGACGGCCTCCGTGGCGCGCAATCCCCACGCCCTGATCGGCCTGGCACGGCTGAAGACGGCCGACGACTACACCTACATGCACAGCCTGGCCGTGTGCGCGCTGATGGTGGCCCTGGCCAAGCGCATGGGCCTGGACGACCACAGCCTGCGCAAGGCCGGCATGGCCGGTCTCATGCATGACCTGGGTAAGACCGCGATCCCGGTCGCCGTGCTCAACAAGCCCGGGCCGCTGGACGATGCGGAATGGGCGCTGATGCGTGCCCACCCACGCCATGGCGAGCAGCTGCTGCGCCCGCTGGGCCTGGATGACGAGGTCATCGATGCCTGCCTGCACCACCACGAAAAGGTGGACGGCAGCGGCTACCCCGACGGACTGCAGCAGGGCGACATCGGCCTGCTGGCGCGCATGACGGCGATCTGCGATGTCTACGACGCCATCACCTCGGACCGGCCCTACAAGAAGGGCTGGCCGCCCTCGGAGGCGCTGCGGCGCATGGCCGAGTGGAGCCCCCGCCATTTCGACAAGCGGCTGTTCGAGCAGTTCGTGCAGACCGTGGGCATCTATCCGCTGGGCTCGCTGGTGCGCCTGCATTCGCAGCGCCTGGCCGTCGTGGTCGATGCCTCGCCGGGCAGCCTGCTGGCGCCGCGCGTCAAGGTGTTCTATTCGCTGCGCCAGGCCTGCCGCGTCACGCCCGAGATCGAGGACCTGTCCGAGAGCCAGGGCAACGACCGCATCATCGCGCGCGAAGACCCGGCGAACTGGGACTTCCCGGATCTGGAGACGCTGTGGCTGGAGTTCGAGCGCCAGCCCCAGACGCAGGCCCAGATGGCCAAGTGACCGCCGCGAAATTCCGGGGATGACCCCAGGGTTTGCGACAATGGCGGACTTCCGTTCAACGAACTTGGAACGGGCCATGTCCGGCCCTCAAGCACTGCATGTCCTCCCTGTCCCGTGTGTTTTCGCTCAGCGATTTCGACTTCGAGCTTCCTGAGAACCTGATCGCCCAGCATCCTGCCGCCCAGCGCAGCGCCTCGCGCCTGCTCGACGGCCGCGACGATGCCACCCCGCCCATCGACCGCATCTTCCACGAGCTGCCCGACCTGCTGCAGCCCGGCGACCTGCTGGTGTTCAACGACACGCGCGTGCTCAAGGCGCGCATCTTCGGCGAGAAGGCCAGCGGCGGCCGGCTGGAGCTGCTGGTCGAGCGCGTGCTCGAAGGCAACGATGTCGTGGCCCACATGCGCGTCAGCAAGAAGCCCCTGCCCGGCTCACGCATCCACCTGTGCGGCGGCAAGAACCGCGGCGGCTTCGACGCCGTGCTGCGCGGCCGCTGGCCCGACGAGAACGGCCCGCTGTTCCACCTGAGCTTCGAAGGCCCGCGCGGCGAGACGCCGCACGAGCTGATGGAGCGCTTCGGCCACCTGCCGCTGCCGCCCTATATCGAGCGCCACCAGGACACCGGCAACGACCCCGATGCCGCCGAAGACAGCGAGCGCTACCAGACCGTCTTCGCGGCCCGCCCCGGCGCCGTGGCCGCGCCCACGGCCGCCCTGCACTTTGACGACGCCGTGCTGGCCCGCCTGGCCGAGCGCGGCATCGAGCGCGCCAGCGTCACGCTGCACGTGGGCGCCGGCACCTTCCAGCCCGTGAAGACCGAGAACCTGGCCGACCACCAGATGCACAGCGAGTGGTACGAGATCCCGCTGGCCACGCTGGCTGCGCTGGAACGCTGCCGCCAGCGCGGCGGCCGCGTCGTCGCCGTGGGCACGACCACGGTGCGCACGCTGGAGTCCTGGGCCCAGACAGGCCAGTTCTCCGGCGACACGCGCATCTTCATCACGCCCGGCTTCGAGTACCAGGTGGTCGATCTGCTGATCACCAACTTCCACCTGCCCAAGAGCACGCTGATGATGCTGGTCAGCGCCTTCGCGGGCTACGAGCAGGTGATGGCGCTGTACCGCCATGCGATTGCGAAGGAGTACCGCTTCTTCAGCTATGGCGATTCCATGCTGTTGAAGAAGAAAAGCACCCCCTGAGTCGCTTCGCGCCTTCCCCCCCCGTTGCACGGCGCCTCTCTACTCGCTTCGCGAGGGAGGGGGGCATAAGGGCAGCCGGCGACACCCTCGCGGCGGGGCGGCGCGGCCGGCTTAGGCCCTTGCTTGGTGTCCCTCGCCTCAGGCCGCGCCAGGTTCAAGCGCCAAGCCCGAAACGCCGCATGTTCAACCAAAGTAATGGCAAAGCCTGCGGCCCTTGACCTCATGCACGCTGACGGGGATGCCGTAGAGGGTGCTGAGAACCTCGTCCTGCACGACCTCGGCCGGCGTGCCCGCCACGGCCAGGCGGCCGTCCTTGAGCGCGATGATGTGGTCGGCGTAGCAGGAGGCGAAGTTGATGTCGTGCAGCACCATGACCACGGTCTTGCCGCGCTCGGTGACGGCGCGGCGCAGCAGGCCCATCATGCTGACGGCGTGGGCCATGTCCAGATTGTTCAGCGGCTCGTCCAGCAGGATGAAGGGCGTGTCCTGGCACAGCACCATGGCGATGTAGGCGCGCTGGCGCTGGCCGCCTGACAGTTCGTCGAGAAATCGCTCGGCCAGCGGCGTGAGCTGCAGGTACTCCAGCGCCTCGTCCACATGGCGCAGGTCTTCGGGGCCCAGCCGGCCCTTGCTGTGCGGAAAGCGGCCAAAGCCCACCAGGTCGCGCACCGTCAGGCGCAGCGCGCTCTGGTTGTCCTGGCGCAGGATGGCCATGATGCGCGCCAGCGCCTCGGTGGGCGTGGTGGCCACGTCGAGGCCGGCCACCCGCACCTTGCCCGCCGTGATGGGCATGAGACGGCTGACCAGGGACAGCAGCGTGGACTTGCCCGCCCCGTTGGGCCCGATGATGGCCGTCAGCGCCCGCTCGGGCACATCGAAATTGAGCTCCTGCAGCACTGCCGTGCCGCCATGGCGCTTGAGCAGATCACGCACCTCGATCATTGGGTCCCCTTGCGCATGAGCAGCACGATGAAGACGATTCCACCCAGGAACTCCACCACGATGCTCAGCACGGTATTGAATTGAAAAAGCTGCTCCAGCAGCACCTGCCCGCCCATGAGCAGCACGCAGCCCCAGAGCACGGCCGCAGGCAGCACCCAGGCATGGCGGCGCGTGCCCATGGCGTGATAGGCCATGTTGCTGACCAGCAGGCCGAAGAAGATCACCGGGCCGACCAGGGCCGTGGACACGGCCACCATGCAGGCCACCACGGCGAGCAGCCGCAGCACGCGGCCCTCGTAGTCCAGGCCCAGGCTGACGGCGGCATCGCGCCCCAGCGAGATCACGTCCAGCACGCGGCGCTGGCGCCAGATCCAGGCGCTGCCCAGGGCAATCAGCAGCAGCGACGGCAGCAGCAGCTGCAGGTTCACCGCGTTGAAATTGGCGAACATGCGGTCCTGCAGCGCCGTGAACTCATTGGGATCGAGCACGCGCATGGCCAGCCCGGCCAGGCTGCGAAAGAAGATGCCTCCCACCATGCCCACCAGCAGCATCAGATGCAGGCTGCTGGCATGGCCCACGAACAGCCAGCGCATCAGCAGCACGCTGAAGCCCATCATCAGCACGATGTTGAGCGCATAGCGCCCGACCTCGCCCATGGCGGACACGCCCGCCGCGCCCAGCATCAGCACCATGGACGCCTGCACGAACAGGTACAGCGCATCCAGCCCCATGACGGAAGGTGTGAGGATGGTGTTGTGCGACACGGTCTGGAACACCACGGTGGACAGGCCGATGGCACAGGCCACCAGCGCCATGGTCAGCACCTTGGCGCCCCGGTGCTCCAGCACGAAGGCCCAGTCGGTCTTGACGCCCACGGTCATGAAGGCCAGCAGGCACAGCAGGGCCAGCGCGCCCAGCAGCGCCAGGCGCGCGCCATGGCCCCAGCTGCGCGCTGCAGGCCCATCGGAAGCAACGGATTGCGGCACGCTGCTCATGCACGGTCCTTGCGGCGGCGCAGGATCAGCGCCAGGAACAGGGCACTGCCCAGCACGCCCAGCACGGTGCCCACGGGGATTTCATAGGGAGCGATCAGCAGCCGCCCGACCAGGTCGCACAGCACGGTCAGGCCCGCGCCGATCAGCGCCACCCACAGCACGCTGCGGCGCACGTTGTCGCCCAGGACCAGGCGCACCACGTTGGGCACGATCAAGCCCACGAAGGGCAGGCTGCCGGCCGTGACCACCACGGCCGAGGTGGCCACGGCCACCACCACCAGCCCTTGCCACACCAGGCGCCGGTAGTTCAGGCCCAGGTTGGTGGCAAAGCTCTCGCCCAGGCCCGCCACGGTGAAGCGGTCGGCCGCCAGGCAGGCCAGGGCCGTGACGCCCAGCGACAGCCACAGCAACTCGTAGCGGCCTTGGACCACCAGCGAGAAATCGCCGTTGGACCAGGACTTGAGCGCCTGCATCATGTCGAATTGCAGCGCCAGAAAGCTGGCGGCTGCCTCCAGCACGCCGGCCAGCACCAGGCCGACCAGGGGCACCATCCACGACGAACGCAGCCGGATGCGCGAGAGCACGGCCAGGAACAGCGCCGTGCCCAGCAGCGCCGCCACGGCCGAGATGCCCATCTTGGCCATCACCGGCCAATGCGGTACCCAGACAAACGCGGCCAGCATGCCCAGGCTGGCCGACTCCACCGTGCCCACGGTGGAAGGCTCCACGAAATGGTTGCGCGCCAGCATCTGCATGAGCAGTCCGCAGACCGCCATCGATGCGCCGGCCAGCACCAGGGCCAGCGTGCGCGGCACGCGGCTGTACACCAGCACCTGGCTGGCCAGGTCGTCCTCGCTGCGCGACCACAGCACGCTCCAGTGCATGTCGCCCGCGCCCACCATCAGGCTGGCCAGCGACAGCGCCAGCAACAGGCCCAGCGCGAAAAGCCAGGCAAGGGCCTGGCGAGAGGGGCGTGACATGGGCGCGGCGTCCGCGGTGGTGACAGGCGGGCTCAATGCTTTGAGGTCATGTGCGGGCAAAGGCATCCGACAGTTGCTGGATATTGGCCTTCAGCGCGCCGGGCCCGGCGTTGGACAGGGTGTACCAGTTGGCCGCATTCAGATAGACCACCTGCTTGCCGCGCCATGCCTTGGTGGCACGCACCAGCGGGTTGTCCAGCAGTTGCTGGGCGGTCTTGCCATCCTGGCCGATGGCCACGTCGCGGTCGATGACGAACAGCCAGTCGGGATTGGTCTTGAGCAGGAACTCGAAGGAGACCACCTGCCCATGGCGCGCCACCGTCAGGTTGTCGATGGCCGGCTTCACGCCGAACACATCGTGCAGCATGCCGAAGCGCGAACCCGGCCCATAGGCACTGAGCTTGCCGCCCGAGGTCAGCAGCACCAGCCCCTTGCCGGCGTCCCGCGCCTTCCCATGCAGCGCGGCGATGGCCTGCTCCACCGACCTGACCTCGGCCTCGGCCTTGTCCTGCAGGCCGTAGACGGCGCCCAGCGTGCGGATATTGCGGTAGATGTCCGCCATCTGGTGCTGGTCGCTGACACTGAGGTCCAGCACGGGCGCGAAGCGCGACAGCTCCTTGTACTTGGCCTCGGAGCGGCCGCCCACGATGATGAGGTCGGGCGACAGCGCCTTGATGGATTCGTAGTCGGGCTCGAACAGGCTGCCGATGCGTGCGTATTTCGCATCGGCATAGCGGGCCAGCAGCGGCGGCATCTTGAACTCGGGCACTCCCCGCACCTCGCCGCCCAGCGCCTGCAGCGTGTCCAGCGCCGCCAGCTCGAACACCAGCACGCGCACGGGCTTGAAGGGCACCTGGATCTCGCCCTTGGCATGCGGCACGGTCACGGTCTTGCCAGCCGCTGCCGTCTGGGCATGGGACATCTGCGCCGCCAGCGGCAGCGTTACCAGCAAGCCCAGGCCCTGGCCCATCTTCGCCAGGATCCGGCGACGGGAATGATTTGCATTCATGGTGTTCATCTTTGCAATGATTGCTGTATTGCCAGGAAGTTCAAACATTGGCCTTTGCGGCATCAGGGAAGTGCCGGCGTGCCGTCCGGCATGCGCTCGCAGGCCGGCAGGCCCTGGGCAAAGCGCCCGGGGTTGAGCAGGGCCACCAGGCCGCAGGCCAGCGAGCCCTGCCACTGCAGGTAGTCATGGCTGGTCTCGTGCTCGGCCTGGGTGACCTCGTAGCCCTTGGCGCGCAGCACGTCGGCCAGGTGGCGGTTGGTTTCCAGGATGCCGTCCTGCCCGCCGCGTGCGCGCTCGTAGCGGCCCGCATCCAGATAAAAGCGCACGGGCTGGCGTGGCTCCTGGGCATAGCGGCGCTGCACCCAGCCCGGCACCTCGCCGGCCGGCGACCACCAGAACGATCCCGACATGCTCAGCACGTTGCCGAACCAGCGCGCATTGACCAGACCCGCATAGGCCGAGGCCAGGCCGCCAAAGCTGGAGCCACCGATCACCGTGCGCGCCGCCGGCTGGCCCAGGCCCTGTTCACCCACCCAGGGCATCAGTTCCTCATCCAGAAAGCGTGCGAAGGCGGTGTTGGGCGGCAACTCCTTGCCGCGCGCCTGCGGGCTGGCGTTGTCCACCAGCACCACGGCCGTGGGCGGGATCAGGCCGTCGGCCATGAGGTTGTCGATGAGGGTGGGCGTGGACACCTGCTTCGCATAGGCGTTGCCGTCGAACAGCACCAGAAGCGCCTCGGGCGCCTGGCCGCCCGCCGGGCGGTAGGTCCAGACATCACGGCTGTTGCCCAGCACGCGGCTGGACAGGCGGTGCTGCACCAGCGCCCCCTGGGCCACGCCCGCGCGCGGCGCCACCCAGGGCTGGGGCGGTGCCTTGGGCAGCTCCAGCACGGAGGCGCCCTGGAAGGCGTCGATGAAGCCGCCCTCGGGGGGCTGCGGAAACACCTTGGGATTGAGCGGATCGCGCTGCGCCGTGGCCAGCAGGGCGCGGCGCTGCTCCATGGCCGAGCCTGCGATCAGCGGCACATCGGGCGCCAGGCGGTAACTGAGCCGCGCGTTGTCGGCCATGCGGAAGCTGGCCCACCAGACATCGCTGCCGTCGAGGTGCTGCAAGGGATCGTGATTGCCGGCCGGGCTGCCGAACAGGCGAACCCCCTGCATGCCGGCGCGCGGCTGGCCACGCCACAGGAAGGTGACCAGGGACTGGCCGCCGGGCAGCGGCTCCACCATCGGCGTGCCCTCCTCCTGCACGCGCCGCCAAAAGGCGTCTGCCGCCACGCCCGAACCCGCGCCGCGCTGGATGGCCTGCGCCAGGGCCTGTAGGCGTGGGCTTTCCAGCGCAGGCCGCTCCGAGGCCTGCACAGCCTTGGCGCCCAACGGCGCAAGACTGGAGGTCAACCGCAGCGCAAAGCGGCCGGCTGCGGATTTCACCTCGCCGGCCATCAGCGCGTCCGTTGCGATGTGGCGCGCCACCAGCCTTTGCCTGCCGGCTCCCTCCGTGACCCACATCAGCGACTGCGCACCGCCATCGGGCCGCGCCAGGCGGCGCAGGTGCCGGCCCTGGGCATCCTCCAGGTCCAGGGCCACGCCCTGCCCTTCGAATTCACCCTGGACCACGTGGCCGGCGGGCAGATCGACGCGCCAGGACTCGCGCCCCCCGGCAGCCAGGACCCCTGTGGCCGCCTGGCCCGGCGCCAGCGTGCCCGGCCGTGCGGCCAGGGCCTGCCGCGATGCGGCTGCCGTCATGTCTTCACCGGCATGGACGGCTGCGCCCAGCAGGCACAGCAGCGAGGCGGCCAGGCACAGGCCTTGTCGTGCAGCTTGCGCCATGGCGTCAGAAGTCCACCGTGGCCGAGACACGCACCGTGCGCGGGCCGCCCGTGGTGGCGAAGTTGTCGTTGAAGCTGCCGGCCCAGTAGGACTTGTCGAACAGGTTCTCCACCGTGGCGCGGAAGGTGACGGGTTTGGCCGCGATGCGGGTGGCATAGCGCGCGCCCACGTCCACGCGGGTCCAGCTGGGCATCTTCAGCGTGTTGGCCGAATTCACCCACTGGGCGCCCGTATAGATCAGGCGACCGGTGAGCGTGGCGCCCGGCAGCGCGGGCACGTCCCATTCGCCGCCCAGGTTGGCCGTCCAGCGCGGCACGCCGTAGACGCCGAAGCCATCGCGCGCGCCGCCCTGGGTCTTGCTCTGGATGGCCTGGGTGTAGGCCAGGCCGCCCAGCACGCGCGTGCCGCGCAGCGGCTCGCCGAAGACATTCCACTCCAGGCCCCGGTTGCGCTGCTCGCCATCCATCAGCAGGCGGTTGGTCGCGGTCTCCACCACGGACGAGGGCCGCTCGATCTGGAACAGCGAGACCGTCTGCGTGAAATCACCCGTGCGCCACTTGGCGCCGATCTCGAACTGCTTGGTCTTGTAGGGCGCGAACACTTCGCCGGCATTGGCATAGGTGGCGCCGACGATGGAGCCCGCGCTCAGGCCCTGCACATGGTTGGCATACAGCGAGACCGCATCGCCCCAGGGCTTGACCACCAGGCCCAGCGCGGGCGAGACGGCCTGCTCGTTGTAGCCCGCCATCTTCTGGTTCACGCGCTGCAGGCGTGCGCCCACGGTCAGTTGCACGGCATCGCCGCCCCAGCTCAGCGTGTCGGCCAGGGCCAGGCTGCTGAGCACGTCGTCGCGCTCCTGCTTGATGGCGCCGTAGGGGCCGGCCAGCGTGATGGGCGCGGGGTTGTAGATGTTGGTGATGTAGCTGGCGCTGGTGGCCACGGCCGCGCGCCCGCCCTTCTGGTTCATCCAGTTCAGGGAGGCCACCAGCAGATGGTTCACGCCGCCCGTGCGCAGGCGCCCGCGCACGCCGAACTCGGCCGCCGTGCTGTCGGTATAGCCGTACTGGTTGTAGGTCTGGCCCACGGCCGAGCCGTCGCCCTGGGCGCGCAGCACCACGCGCGTGCCGTTGAGCATGCCGTCGTAGGCATGCTGCGCCGTGCCTGCGGAGCCGAACAGCGTCCAGTCCGCGCCCAGGTCCACCGAGCCGCGCAGCATCAGCGCATCGCTTTGCTGCTTGGCGTGTATGCCGGGGAACAGGTTGGTCGTGGCGTCGGGCGCCGCGATGACCTGCTTGAGGTTCTGCATGCTGACCATCATCGGGCTGCCATCGCGGATGGTGGAGCGGTAGCTGTAGGCATCCAGGCCGAGCGTGAAGCCGTCGCCCTGGTAGTCCAGCGCCAGCGCGCCCAGGCCATGGCGGCGGTTCTGGCCGTCGATCTCGGTGTCGCCGCTCGAGGTGCTGCCGTTGACGCGTATGCCCAGGCGGCGCTCGGGGCCGAAGCGGCGCGAGACATCGGCCTGCAGGCCCAGCTGCGAGCCGCTGCTGAACATGGTGGTCACGCGCGTGAGATCCTGGGCCAGCGGGCGCTTGGTCACCAGGTTGATGGTGCCGCCCACGGCGCCGCCGGGCGTCATGCCGCTCATCAGCGCACCGGGGCCCTTGAGCACCTCCACGCGCTCGATCATCTCGACGGGCACGTGGCCGTCGGGCGCCAGGCCATACAGGCCGTTGAAGCCCAGCTCCGAGGCATTCACACCCAGGCCGCGGATGGTGAAGTTCTCGTAGGCATGGCCGGTGTTGGTGGTGAAGCGCACCGAAGGATCGTTTTCCAGCACCGACATCAGCGTGGCCGCGTTCTGGTTGGCAATGCCTTCGGCCGTGTAGGAAGTGATGTTGAACGGCGTGTCCATCACATCGCGCTGGCCCAGCACGCCCAGGCCCGCCCCCTTGGCCACCTGGCCGCCCGGGGCCACCGTGGGAAGGGTCTGGGGATCGGTGGTGCCCCGCACCGTGACCTCGCCCAGCTCGGCGTCAGCGGCCCAGGCGCCCGCGGGCAGCGCCGCGGCAGTCACCATGGCGCAGACACGGGCGATGGTGCCCAGGCGGTGGAGCGTGCAAACAGGGGTGCAAACAGGGGTGAAGGGGCTGACGGCGCCTGTGCGCGGCAGGCCGATGCGGGTACGGGAAGACATCCGGGAGGGCTTTCGAGACGGAAGGAAATGCGCCGCATCCAGCCCGGAGCCACTCGGACACAGGCCGGATACGGCATCTGCCCGAATTATAGAAAATGAGAATTATTCTTATTAAGAAAGCGGCAACAACGCACCGCGCGCAAACATGGGCGCACGGCCAGCAAACAATCGCGTTGAAAACAGTGGGGGCCAGGCAACAGGCGGCCCGCCCTCGGCGACGCCAGAGGTCGCTAGAAGGTGTCGCCGCGCTCCATGGCGCGGCGGTGGCGCTGCACGAATTCCTGGTAGGTGTCGATGCCGCGCAGCTGCAAGATGGCATTGCGCACGGCGGCCTCGACCAGCACGGCGATGTTGCGGCCCGCCACCACCTGGATCACCACCTTGCGCACGGGCACGCCGAGCACATCCTGCGTCAGCGGCTCGGCCGGCAGGCGCTCGTACTCGCGCTCCATGGTTTCCTTGCGCACCAGGTGAACGATGAGCTTGAGGCGCATCTTGCGGCGCACGGCCGTCTCGCCAAAGATGGCGCGGATGTCCAGCAGCCCGATGCCGCGCACCTCCAGCAGGTTCTGCAGCAGCTCGGGGCACTTGCCCTCGATCGTGGTCTGGTTGATGCGGTACAGGTCCACCGCGTCATCGGCCACCAGGCCGTTGCCGCGCGTCACCAGTTCCAGCCCCAGCTCGCTCTTGCCCAGGCCCGACTCGCCCGTGATCAGCACACCCATGCCCAGGATGTCCATGAACACGCCATGCATGGTCGTGCGGTCGGCGAAATGCTTGGCCAGGTAGGCGCGCAGCACATCGATCACGAAGGCCGACTGCTCGCGCGTGGAGAACATGGGAATGTGGGCGCGCTCGCACATGGACAGCAGCGCCTCGGGCGCCGTCTGCCCGTCGGCCAGCACCAGCACGGGCGGCTCCAGCGTGACGATGCGTGCCACGCGGCGCTGGCAGTCCTGCGGCGTGGCATTGCTCAGATAGGCGATCTCGCGCTCGCCCAGCACCTGCAACCGGTAGGGATGGATGTAGTTCAGGTAGCCGACGAGGTCCGCGCCGGAGCGCGCCGAGCGCACGGCCATCTCGTCGAAACGGCGCTCCGAGGCTCCCAGGCCCGCCACCCACTCCCAGCGCAGGCTGGAGCGGAACTCCTCGAACAGGACATCGGCGCTGATGGCACTGGGTCTCATGGCAAGGCCCGTGAAAAAGGGAAGGAAAAAGTCTGGAAGACTAGACCAGGGGCGCAGCGGAGGACTGCCAGCCGGCAATCATTCCATGCAGCCGGGCCGCATCGGCGCAGGACTTCAGGCGCTCGCGCAGCTGGCTGTCGCTGAGAAGCTCGGCGATTTCGGACAGGATTTCCAGATGCTTCTGGGTGGCCGCTTCGGGAACCAGCAGAAAGATCAGCAGGCCCACAGGCTGCTCATCGGGGGCATCGAAACCAATGGGATTGTCCAGTTGGAACACGGCCGCCATGGGAGCGGTCAGGCCCTTGATGCGCCCATGGGGAATGGCCACGCCGTGGCCGAGCCCCGTCGAGCCCAGGCGTTCGCGTGCAAACAGGCTGTCGGTGATGAGTGCGCGGGACAGGCCATGCAGGCTCTCGAAGAGCAGACCTGCTTCTTCGAAAGCGCGCTTTTTGCTGGTGACGTCGACGCTCACGAGCACTTGAGCGGCGGGCAGGATGGAGGCAAGACGGTTCATGGTTCGGGAAACAATTATGCACCGCAGTGCCGGAAACCGTGGGGAAACCCTGACCCCCATCAAAAACCGCCCCGAAGGGCGGTGGTCGTGCGTGGCTCATCAGCCACAAAAGCGCAGGTATTGTAAGCGCCCGCACAGGGCTGGCGCCTTACCTGTCACCCGACTGACGCCAAGGTCAGCCCAGCATCATCGAGTCGCTTGGCCGAACCATAGCGGCTGCCCTGCTGGCGGGTCTTGTAGCGCACCACCACGCGGTCCAGCTTGTCAGCCAGCGCATCGACGGCGGCGTAGAGATCGAAGTGAGAGGTCTCGACAAAAAGATCCTGGCCCTTGACGCGCAGCGTGCAACCGGCACGTTGGCGCTTTTCCTTCTCCTTTTGGTTATGAACGGTCAGCAAGACCTTTACATCCACCACCTGGTCAAAGTGTCGAAGAATGCGTTCGAGCTTGGCCATGACGTAACTGCGCAGCGAGGGAGTGACCTCCAGGTGATGCCCACTAATCGTCAGATTCATATCTAAACACTCCTTGCTCTGGATGAAGACAGCCCGGTCCACCGGGAGACGATCCGCAGGGACAGGTGCTTGCAGGCCGGAATGCGCATTCGTTTGCTTGCGAATCCACTATGCGCCGGGGTCTGCCCAAAAGCAACGCCGCAAGCCGATAGCGCAGGACGGTGCAGGGCCTTGGAGGCGGGTTTTGCGCGCCATGCAATTGGGCGCACAATCGGCGGGTTTGCCAGGCTGCGCCCCTGGGGTGGGGCTTGCCAACGGCCGCCCGTCACCGTGAGGCGCCGTTGGTTAGAATCGCGCTCCTGCGCGTGCCGCTTGCAGCCATCCGGCCGCTGCAGCCTCTTTGCCAGATTGCCCCTTGCCTCACATGACCACCCAGTCCCGCCCCTCCGCCCTGCACACTTCCAACATTGCCTCGCTGCCGCTGCTCGCGCGCGGCAAGGTGCGCGACAACTATGCCGTGGGCGATGACCGCATCCTGATGGTGGCCTCGGACCGCCTGTCGGCCTTCGACGTGATCATGGGCGAGCCCATCCCCGGCAAGGGCGAGCTGCTGACGCAAATGGCGCTGTTCTGGTTCGACAAGCTCGGCCACATCTGCCCCAACCACCTGACCGGCGAAGCGCCCGAGTCCGTGGTCACGCCCGCCGAAGTGCCCCAGGTCACGGGCCGCTCCATGCTGGTCAAGCGCCTCAAGCCCGTGCTGATCGAGGCCGTGGTGCGCGGCTACCTGGCCGGCAGCGGCTGGAAGGAATACCAGGAATCGCGCTCGGTCTGCGGCGTGCCCCTGCCCGAAGGCCTGACCAACGCCGCCAAGCTGCCCGAGCCCATCTACACCCCGGCCGCCAAGGCCGAGATGGGCGACCATGACGAGAACATCACCTACGAGCGCACGGTGGAGATGGTCGGCGAGAAGCTGGCTTCCCAGATCCGCGATACGGCCATCCGCATCTACAAGGAAGCTGCGGCCATCGCCCTCGAAAAGGGCATGATCATTGCCGACACCAAGTTCGAATTCGGCCTGGACGAGAACGGCGAACTGGTGCTGATGGACGAAGTCCTCACGCCCGACAGCTCGCGCTACTGGCCCGTGGAGGGCTATGCCCAGGCCCTGGCCAATGGCGAGAACCCGCCCAGCTACGACAAGCAGTTCGTGCGCGACTGGCTGGAGCAGGCCCAGGTCAACGGCAAGCCCTGGGACAAGAAGGCTCCGGCCCCGCGCCTGCCCCAGGAAGTGACCGAGAAGACGGCCGCCAAGTACCGCGAAGCCCTGCAGCGCCTGACGGCCTGACGGCCCGCCGTAGCCCGGCCCCGCGCGCCTTTCCCCGCAAAAGAGAGCTTCGGCTCTCTTTTTCGTTGCGGGCCTGCGTTTTTGCAGCCGGTCATGCCTGCGTCACCGACGCTGCCACAATGTTCGCTTCCTCTGACTTTTTCTGAAGGAGCAAGCACATGGCTGGCAAGAAGATTCTGATGATCTGTGGCGACTACTGCGAGGACTACGAAACCATGGTCCCCTTCCAGGCCCTGCAGGCCGTGGGACACACGGTGCATGCGGTCTGCCCCGACAAGAAGGCCGGGGAACACATCAAGACGGCCATCCATGATTTCGAGGGCGCGCAAACCTACAGCGAAAAGCCCGGCCACAACTTCACGCTCAACGCCAGCTTCGCCGACATCAAGCCCGAGCAGTACGACGCCCTGGTGATTCCCGGTGGACGCGGCCCCGAGTACCTGCGCAACTACGACGCCGTGCGCGCCGCCGTGCGCCACTTCTTCGACAACAACAAGCCCGTGGCCGCCGTCTGCCATGGCGCCCAGCTGCTGGCCGGAGCCGGCGTGCTCAAGGGCCGCACCTGCTCGGCCTACCCGGCCTGCCGTGCCGAAGTCGAATTGGCCGGCGGCACCTACGCCGACATCGGCGTGGACCAGGCGCATACCGAAGGCAACCTGGTCAGCGCCCCCGCCTGGCCCGCACACCCGGCCTGGATCGCCCAGTTCCTGACGCTCCTGGGCACGCGCATCAGCCACGGCTGAGCACGCAGCGGATGTTGGCGCCGGGCGACTCAACCGCCCCAGCGCACCAGCACGATGCCGCCGAACACCAGCGCCGAGGCCAGCATGCGCACGCGGCCCAGGCGCTCGCGCATCAGCCAGGCGGCAATCCAGCCCGCAAACAGCACGCTGCTTTCACGCAGCGCAGACACCAGCCCCATGGGCGCCTGCGACAGCGCCCAGGTCGCCATCCAGCTGGCACTCAGCTGCATGGCGGCGGCCAGGGCACACAGGCGCCAGGTGCGTGCATCGGCACGCAGCACGACGGGGCCGCGCCGCCAGGCGACGATCAGCACCGTGGCCAGGCCATCGCCCAGCGTGAGCAGGGCTGCATAGAGCAGCGCGGAGCCGGATGCGCGCGCACCCAGCCCGTCGATGACCGTATAGCAGGCAATCATGGCTCCCGTGGCCAGCGCATAGCCGCTGCCGCCATAACCGCTGGCCGCGCCGCTGCGCAACGACAGCGCCAGCACGCCCAGCGACAGGCACAGCACGCCGGCCAGCCCGGTCGCGCCCGGCCACTCACTGGCCAGCAGCGCCGCGCCCAGCGTGACGAACAGTGGCGCACTGCCCCGCGCCACCGGGTAGACCACGCCGAACTCGCCATGCTGGTAGGCGCGCGGCAGCACGAAGTGGTAGACGGTGTGCACGGCCACCGAGGCCGCCAGCCACCACCACACCGATGCGTCCCACAACCCCGCCGCGCGCCAGTCCAGCCAGGGCAGCACCAGCAGCGACCACAGGCTGGCCAGCCCCGTGGTCAGCGCCATGGCGACCATCTTGTCGCCGCCCAGCTTGATGGCGCTGTTCCATCCCGCATTCATCAGCGCGGCCCCCAGGGCCGCGGCCAGCACCGCATTGCTCAATTCCATTCCATGGCCTCGTTCTTGATACGGGACGGGATGATGGATTCGCACCCAGATTAGATAAAGTCGAATCTTCGGAACATCATCTTCAGGAAACCTGATGCGACGCCTGAACCTTGACCAGCTCCAGACCCTGGTGGCCGTGGCCGACCTGGGCACGCTGGCTGCCGCCGCCCAGGCCCTTCACCTGTCGCCGCCCGCCGTCAGCCTGCACATCCAGGAGCTGGAAGCGCGCCTGGACACACCGCTGCTGGTGCGCGGCAAGCGCCAGGCGCAGCTGACGCCCGCAGGCGCTTTGCTGGCCGAAGGCGGACGCCGCCTGCTGGCTGATAGCGAGGCCCTGCTGCGCCAGGTGCGCAAGCGTGCCGAGGGCTTTGGCGCCAGCGTGCGCATAGGCGCCTCGGCCGGCGTCAGCCCCCTGCTTTTGCCCGAACTGCTGCAATGGCTGGCCGAGCACGCGCCCGGCGTGGAACTGCGCCTGGAAGTCGCGAGTTCCGCCCAGGCCATGCAGCGCCTGGCGACTGGCCACCTGGACCTGGCCCTGGTCGGGCTGCCCCAGCCCGTGCCTTCAGGCCTGGAAATGCGGGCCTGGCGCAACGACCCCATGGAGCTGTTTGCCCCGCCGCAGATGCCGCTGCCCGACCAGATCACGCCCGAATGGCTCAACGCCCAGCCCTGGATTGGCTTTGCCGCCGGCACCCAGATGCACCGCCTGCTGTCCCAATGGTTCGCCCAGGCGGGCCTGCTGCCCCAGCCGCGCATGGAAATGAGCTTTCCCGAAGGCATACGCGCCCTGGTCGCAGCAGGCCACGGCCCCACGGTCCTGCCGCGCGAGAAGCCCATGGACGCCGTCAGCCGCACGCTGCAGCAGCGCGGACTCAGCCCCGCCCTGACACGCCCGCTGGGCCTGGCCTGCCGCAGCGCCGCGCAACAAGACCCGGCCGTGCAGGCCGTGGTGCGCGGGTTGATGCGATTTGCCGACACTCTTTGATCGCGGCAGCCCAGCCCTCGAAATCCCATAGTCGGGGCCTATGACATCGGACAAAATGCCTCCCCACATCATTGAGAGGGAGCGCAATGCTAGTTGGAATCGATCTGGGCACCACCAATAGCCTGATCAGCATTTATCGCGATGGCAAGACCGAACTCATACCCAATTCGCTGGGCCATTTCCTGACTCCGTCGGCCATCAGCATTTCGGACGATGGTGCCATTCTGGTGGGCCTGGCGGCCAGGGAACGTGTTGCCACGCATCCCCAACAATCGGCCATGGCGTTCAAACGCTGGATGGGCACGGACCACACGGTTGTGCTGGGGCCCAAGCGTCTGCGCGCCGAGGAATTGAGCGCGCTGGTCATTGGCGCACTGGTGGCGGATGCGCAAGCCTATCTGGGCGAACCCGTGACCGAGGCAATCATTACCGTGCCGGCCTATTTCAACGATGTACAGCGCAAAGCCACGCAGGCGGCTGGCCAATTGGCAGGTATCAAGGTGGAACGGCTGCTCAACGAGCCCACGGCAGCCGGCCTCGCCTATGGCCTGCAGGAAAGGCCGGATCACTCGACCTTTCTGGTGTTCGATCTGGGCGGCGGCACCTTTGACGTTTCCGTGCTCGAGTACTTCGAAGGCGTGGTGGAAGTGCGCGCCAGCGCCGGGGACACACGCCTGGGCGGCGAGGACTTCGCGCAGGTATTGGTAGATTGGTTCATTGAGCAGACGCCTGCCATGCGCAGCGTTCCGCGGGAGACCCTGTCTTCGGACGGGGGGCTCTGGCATGCCGCCGAACAGGCCAAACGCGACCTCAGCGAGAGCGAGTCGACTGAAATGCGGTTTACCTACCAGGAGACGCCGCATGCATTGACGCTCAGCCGTGTCGACTATGAAAACCGCTGCGCAGACCTGCTGCAGCGACTGCGCAGGCCGCTGGAACGCGCCATGCTCGATGCGCAATTGGACATTGCCAATCTGGACGAAGTGGTACTGGTCGGGGGCGCCAGCCGTATGCCCATGGTCCGCCAGTTGGTCACGCGCCTGTTCGGCCGACTGCCGCTGCGCACCATCCATCCCGATGAAACGATTGCACACGGCGCAGCCATTCAGGCCGGCCTCAAATCACGCAATGCCGCACTCAGCGAAATCGTGTTGACCGATGTGATGCCTTATTCGCTGGGAGTCGTGAGTTCGGAAAATATCGATGGACGGCATTACAGCGACCGCTTTTCACCCATCATCGAACGCAATACGCCGGTGCCGGTATCGCGTGTCCAGACCTACAGCACCGTTCAGGATGGACAGACGCGCATCGTCATCGACGTGCGCCAGGGCGAGTCACCCATGGGCAGCGAGAACCTGAAACTCGGCGACCTGGAAGTCGAGATACCGGCGAAGGGACGCGGCGAGATCAGCATCAATATCCGCTTCACCTATGACGTCAATGGTCTGCTCGAAGTGGAAGGGCATATTCCGGCAACCGGCCAGACCACCAGCACGCTGATCAAGCGCAGCGATCATGTCCTGAGCGACGAGCAGATCCAGGAGGCCCTGCTCAAGCTGCGCGCACTCAAGATCCATCCGCGCGACAAACAGGAAAACGCTTATCTGGTCGCCCGGGCCAAGCGGCTGTACGAAGACAGGCTGGGCCCTGCACGACAGGACATAGGTCACGCGCTGGCGCGTTTCGAAGCCATTCTCGACAGCCAGGACGAGCAGCAGATCCGCCAGTGGCGCGGCGAGTTCAGGAAGTACCTGGACAGCATCGACAAGGGCTTCGTGCTATGAGCTTCTGGCAAATACTGGGCATTGAAGCCACGACCGACCTGCCGGCCATCAAGAAGGCCTACGCATCCAGGCTCAAGCACACGCGGCCCGATGACGATGCGGCCGCCTATCAATCACTGCGCGAGGCCTATGACCTGGCCCTGCAGCACGCCAGGCGACCGGCCACGGGCGATCCGCAGATGCCGAGCACGGCTGCGGTCGAGCAGGTATCCAGTGCCAAGCCTGCGCAGCAGGAACAGGAGCCTGCACCGCTGTCGGAGCCGGCGCCGGGCCCCGGGACTCAGCCTCTGCACGGCAACCCGGACGCAGCAGAACCCCAGGCACAGGAAGCCGCCTTCATCCCGCCCAGGGATCTGGCGCACGAAACGCTCAACTACCTTAAACAGGCAGGGCCTGATGCACTGCTGAACGGCTGGCCCAATCTGCGGCGGGAACTGGACAAGCTGCCCCTGTCACAGCGTCCTGACGCCTGCAACTGGTTTGCGCAGTTGGTGATCGAGGTGCCCGAGCTTCCGCCGGCATTTGCGCGCGCCCTGTCCGAGTATTTCGCCTGGGAGACGGATTTCCGCGCCTGGCAATGGATGGGGCAGGCCCGCGCCACCGCCTTGCGGGAGCAACTGGACCAACTGGAATCCCGTTTCTACCCCGATCCTGCCTTCAGGCAGTACTACGGCCAAATCGCGCTGTTCGGGCAACTGGTGCAGCAGCTTGCAAAGTGGCGCATCTACCTGCTGGCGATGCTCGCCCCCAGCCGGCTTGCCCGCCTGTGGAACGAGCTCAGCCCGGGGCAGCGCTATGCGCTCGGCGTCCCGAAGCCGCCGCTGCATTCACTTGCCGACCACGCCATGGAAATGGGCTGCGCCTTCCGGACTGCCCTGGTGGTCTTTCTCTCGTCCGTGCTGATGTCCTGGGGCGAATATGCCCATGAGCCCTGGTGGGTCCGACTCATGGCGGTCCTCCTCATCGGGTATGGCACGTTCGTGATGGCCGGCTACGCCTATCGCGGGGTGCTGCACGTCAAGCACGCCCAGCACGCGGCACTGTGGAAGGGGGGGCTCAGCCGCAACAGGATGCTGGCGATGGTCTGGACTGCCGTGGCGCTCATGGTGACGGCGACGGCCATTTTCGGCATCTGGGAGGCCCGCATGTGGCCCGTGCTCTTCACCTCGGTGGACAGCACGCCGCTGCTCTTCGTGGCCGTGATGCTGGTGCTGGTTGCCTACTGGCTGGCGCTGCTGCCCGCCAGCCCGGCTGGCAGGGCCTTGCCGCCTCTGCTGCTGTGGTGCGCCCTGGCCGTGCAGGCCCTGCCATGGTTCAAGGGCATGCCCTGGACCGGAGCCCTGGCCGGCGCGACCTGGTTTCTGGTCTGTGCCATCGTGCACAGCTTCCACGGCGACCGCCTGGAGCTGGCATGGCATGGGTTTCGCCAGACCCAGGCAAAAGCCCATGGAGAGCGGCAAAGCGCCACATCCAGCCTGCGGGGAATGCTCGAAATCCTGCTGATCGGCCTGCGACGGACCCTGGCGCTGCCCTACCGCCTGATGGTGCTGGGCACGGCGCAGTCACCTCACTTCGTGATTGCCATCCTCTGCCTGTCGGTGTGCGCGCTAAGCCTGGAGCAACGCGCCTGGCTGATCCCGCTGACGGTCTTCGCCATACCCGTGGTGTCCCTGTTCAGCAGCCTGTGCTTTGACAACGCCGCAGCCGCCCTGCTGCCAGACCAGCCCAAGTCGGCCTGGCGCGGTTGGCTGGGCCTGGCGATGCTGGTCTTCTGGCTGATCTGGGCCGGATTGTACTGGCGCGAGCCCGCCGTGGTCCACGCCCTGCTGGGCTGGGAGCCCGAAGAGCATGCGATGGACGCTTTTGAACGCGCCTTCATCGTCTATCTGGCACCGCTGCTGCCCGTGCTTCTCAACCAGGGCTATTTCCAGTTCCAGAAGGTCAAGCCTGCGAAGACCTGAATCGCAGGCTCAGGCGGGCAGCGGCCCGTCTCCTGCCAGCCCGGCCTCCTGCAGCACCCACGCACGCAGCGCCTCGATGGCCGGCTGGCCCTGGCTGCGCCGGGGGTAGAGCAGGTGGTAGGCGTAGGCCGGGCCCAGGCCCACGGTGATGTCGAACAGGCGCACCAGGCGGCCACGGGCCAGGTCTTCGGCCACCAGGTCCTGCTCGACCAGGCCCACGGCGCCGCCGTCCAGCACGGCCTGCACGACGTGGCTGGAGTCGGTGAAGGCGATGCAGCGGCCTGCGTCCAGGCCCTCCACGCCGGCCGCCGCCATCCACATGGGCCAGTTCGGCCAGACCTGGCCGTCCACCCGGCAATCGACATGGCACAGCGTGTGCGCCAGCAGATCAACGGGCCGGGCCAGCGGCGGGCCGGACTGCAGCAGGGCCGGGCTGCAGACGGGGATCACCCTGGCATCGAACAGGCGCACCGCCAGGGTGTGCGGATCACGGCCGGTGCCGAAGCGGATGGCGGCGTCGATGTCATCGGCGTCGAAGTCGCGCACCTCGTCGCAGATGTCGAAGCTCAGTTCGATCTGCGGATGCGCGGCGCGAAAACGCGGCAGCCGGGGCAGCAGCCACTGCGTGGCAAAGCGCGCGCCCAGCGACAGGCGCAGCCGCGTCTCGCCCCGGGCCAGCGGGCGCGCCCGGCCGGTGGCGCGCCGCAGCAGGCCCAGCGCCTCGGCCGTGGCCTCCAGCAGCACGCTGCCTGCGGGCGTGAGCTGCATGCTGCGGCTGTTGCGCGTGAAGAGGACGAGGCCCAGCTGTTCCTCCATCTCCTTGATCTGGTGGCTGACCGCCGCCGGGGTCAGCCCCAGTTCGTCGGCCGCGCGCGTGAAGTTCAGATGGCGCCCTGCAGCCTCGAAGCTGCGCAGAGCGCGCGTGCCGGGTGGAAGCTGGCGCATGGATCTTCAAATTTTTCTTGATGAAGCCCCGAATACTACTTGCTTCCTCTTTTGGGACTGCCATCGAACAATCAAGAAAACTTGATGGATGAACCCATGGAAACCGCCTCTTTCTTCACCAGCCTTATCGATGGGCAGCCCGCGACGGCGGCCGAACTCGTCGCCCTGGCCTTTGCCGGCCATGCCCATTTCACGGCTATGCAGGTGCGCGGCGGCAGGCTGCGCGGGCTGGACCTGCATCTGCAGCGCCTGCGCCAGGCCTCGCTGGAGCTGTACGGCCAGGCCTTGTCCGATGACCATGTCAAGGCGCAGCTGCGGGCGGCGCTTGCCGGTGGTCCGCAGGATGTGTCGCTGACCGCCACGGTGTACTCGCCTGCCGGGGAATTCACGGCCGCCGATGCGCGGCCGCGCATGCTGGTGCGCACCTCGGCACCTGCCTCGGGCCCCGCCGGGCCCTTGAGCCTGGCGCTGTTCGAGCATGAGCGCATGCTGCCCCACCTCAAGCATGTGGGCGAGGTGGCCAAGACGCACCTGCTGCGCCGCGCCGTGGCCCAGGGCTTTGACGACGCCGCCTTTGCCGACCGCCACGGCCGCATTGGCGAGGCCACCATCTGGAACCTGGCCTTCTGGGATGGAGATGCCGTGGTCTGGCCGCGCGCCCAGGTGCTGCCGGGCACGACCGAGTCCATGCTGCGGCGCCAGTTGCAGCGCCTGGGCGTGGCGCAGCGCCAGGCCGTGCTGACCCGGGCCGACCTGCCATCCCTGGCCGGCGCCGTGGTGATGAATTCGTGGTCCCCGGGCATTCCGGTCAGGCGCCTGGCCGATGTGCATCTGCCCGATGCGCCCGGCTTCGTGCAGTTGCTGCACCGCGCGCATGAGGCCGAGGAACTGGTTGCACCCTGAGCCCTCGCCATGAAAAAAGGGAGCCGCAAGGCTCCCCCGTCTCTTCACCGTGCAGCGCCGGTCTCAGTTCAGCGCCATGCTGAGCTTGCGGCGATAGCTGTTGACCAGTTGCGTGGCTTCGTCCTGCTCGGCGCCAGCCTTGCCCAGCAGCTCGATGCCGCCGCTGCTCTTGCCGGGGATGGCGTCCTGCTTCTTGGGCTTCGGGGGCGTAAGCAGCTCCAGGATGCCCACGTAGAGCTTGCGCGCGGCCTGGCCGTTCCAATCCTTGTCGCGCATGATGATTTCCAGCAGTTCGTCCATGCTGGCTGCCCATTGGCCTTCGGCGGCCAGGGCCCGGGCCTTGCCGAAGCGGGTGTCGAAGTCGCGCTTGTTCTGCGCGATGACGGCGTCGAACTGCGCAAACTCCCAGTTGCCACGCTCGTCGTTGTGCACGAACAGCATGCACTGCAGCCACTGGTTGAGTGCCTCGAAGCGCGTGGCCTGGGGAATGCGCTTGAGCGGCTCGGCCAGCAGGGCGCCGGCCTCTTCGTAGCCGCCCGTGGCGATCAGCAGGCGCACGTAGTCGAAGCGCGCATCGTCGTTGGCCGGGTCGGCGGCCAGGGCGTCGGCCAGCTTTTGCAGGGCGGCCTGGGTGTCGCCGGCTTCCAGCAACTGGTGGGCCTCGTCGGCTTCGGCCTCGGCGGCCAGCTCGCCTTCGGAGGGCAGGTGCTTGTCGAGGAACTCGCGCAGCTTGCCTTCGGGCTGGGCGCCCATGAAGCCGTCCACGGGGCGGCCGCCCATCATCAGAATGCAGGTCGGGATGGAGCGGATGCCGAACATGCCGGCCAGTTGCTGCTCCTGGTCGGAGTCGATCTTGACCAGCTTGAAGCGGCCTTCGTAGGCCACTTCGAGCTTTTCCAGGATGGGGCCCAGCGTCTTGCACGGGCCGCACCAGGGCGCCCAGAAGTCGACGAGCACCGGCACCTGCATGGAGGCGGCGACGACTTCGGCTTCGAAATTCTCAATGGTGACATCAATCATGTGATCAGACCCTGTGGCAAGGCGCGCGGCCAGGGCGCGCGGACTGTGGCGGTTCGGAGTTCGGCGGCCGAATGCCTCCGATGCGGACCGTGTGATTCTCCAGCAATTCCAAGGCCCAGGGCGTGAACGCCATGGGCGGCAGCCACCCCAGATGGGAGCAGGCTGCGCGCATTTCAAGCCGCCCGGCCGAGGGCGCGGCGTGGCAGCGCTGGGCTATATTGGCGCGCTGTGCCGCCATTGCGGCCTGCCATCAACGCAATGAGGGAGGGCTCGCCTTGATCAAGGTTTCGCAGCTGGTGTTCGAGTACCCAGGCCACCGCGCGCTCGATGGCGTCAGCGTCCATATCGCCGCAGGCACCGTCACGGCCCTGGTGGGGCCCAACGGCGCCGGCAAATCCACGCTGATGCGCTGCATCGCCGGGCTGGACCAGCCGCTGTCGGGCCAGGTCGAGGTGCATGGCATTGCGGTGCAGGAGCAGCCCCGCGAAGTGCACCGGCACCTGGGCTATCTGTCGGATTTCTTCGGCCTCTATGACCGCCTGAGCGTGCGGCGCTGCCTGCAGTACGCGGCCCTGTCCATGGGCGTGCCCCCGTCCGAGGCGCCGCAGCGCGTGGCGCACGTGGCCGGGCAGCTGGGCCTGGCCGATCTGCTGGAGCGCCTGCCCACCGAGTTGTCTCGCGGCCAGCGCCAGCGCGTGGCCATCGGCCAGGCCATCGTCCACCAGCCGCGCGTGCTGCTGCTGGACGAGCCGGCCAGCGGCCTGGACCCCGAGGCCCGCGCCAGCCTGTCCCAGCTGATGCGGGCGCTGCAGGCCCAGGGCATGACTCTGATCGTCTCCAGCCACATCCTCAGCGAACTCGACGAGTACTGCACCCACATCCTGAGCCTGCGCGGCGGCCGCGTGGAAAGCCACGAGGCCCTGCACGGCGGCATTCAGGCGCCGGCCGCCGGCGGCGATGTGCCGCTGGCGCTGTACGCGCTGGAGCTTGCGCCGCCCCTGGGTGCCTCGGCCGGGTCGCTGGCGCGGCAGCTGCACCAGGTCCTTCCCGACACCCCCGTGCCGCAGCCCGATGACCAGGGCCTGGTCCATCTGCAGCTGTGGCTGCCCACGCCGCCACGCGAACGCGCCGACCTGCTGGCCCGCCTGGTTGGCGCCGGCCTGCCCGTGGCCAGCCTGGCGCCTGTGCGCGAGCGCCTGCAGGACCGCTACGCGCGCGGCCTGCAGGCCGCAGCCCCCCTCAGCCCTGCGGAGCAGCCATGACGCACAACCCCGAATTCCAGCGCCAGCTCTGGCTCAACTGGCGGCCCGCCCAACTGGGCTGGAGCCTGCTGCTCACCGCCTTGCTGCTGGCCACGCCAATGGTCCTGGTCCAGCCCGAAGACCGCCTGCATGCCCTGCTGGTCGCCGCCCTGATCGGCATGTGGATCGCCGCGGCCGGCCTGGGCAGCGTGCTGGCCGGGCGCGGCCTCAACGAAGAGGCGCACCAGCACACCTGGGACTGGCAGCGCCTGTCGGCCCTGACGCCCTGGCAGATGGCCTGGGGCAAACTGCTGGGCGCCCCGCTGGCGGCCTGGCTGTACATGCTGTGGTGCGCGCTGGCCGTGCTGGCCACCTCGGCGGGCCAGCCGGGCGGGCTGGCCTGGGGCGTGCACGCCGTGCTGCAGGCCGTGCTGTGGGGCCTGGCCCTGCAGGCCTGGAGCATGCACTCCGTGCTCATGGGCTGGGGACCGAAGGAGCAGCCCGCGCGCCGCATCCGCTTCGTGCTGGTGCCGCTGCTGTTCGTGATGGTGCTGCCCGGCCCCATCCTGGGCCGGTTGACCGAGCAGCTGGGCCGCGAAGAAGGCCGCCCTGTGCTGTGGTGGTCCGTGCCGCTGCACGGGCGCGGCGCCATCTACCTGTTCGGCGCCATCGCGCTGGGGCTGGGCCTGCTGGCCCTGTGGCGGCTGCTGTGCACGCGGCTGGATGTGCGCACCCTGCCCTGGGCCTGGCCGCTGGGCCTGTGCGTGGCGGGTCTGGCCTTTGGAGGCATGCACCTCGATGCAATGCAGTTGCAGGGCCCCGGCCCGGCCTCTTTCTTCGCTTGGACCACCGGGCTGGCGCTGGCGGGCACGGCCTATGTCTGCCTGCACGGCATGGACGAGGGCCTGCGCAGCTGGCGCCAGGTGCAGTGGTGCGTGCTGCAGGGGCGCTGGCGTGGCGCGCTCGAAGCACTGCCGCTGTGGCCCGTGAGCTGGCTGCTGGCCGTGCTGGCCTGCGCGCTGTGGCTGCTGTGGCCCGCGGGCGGCCAGCCCATGGTGCCGGGCGCGGCCCAACTGGCGGCGCTGGCCACGGCGCAGTTGCTGCGCGATGCCGCGCTGGCCACGGGCTTTTCCCTGCTGGCCGGGCGCATCAAATCGCCGCTGGCCGCGTTTGCCGTCACCTGGCTGCTGGTCAACATCGTGCTGCCGCTGCTGGCCTTTGGCCTGGCCGGGGCCGATGCCGCCGTGCTGGCCCAGCCGCTGGCAGCCGGCCTGACAAAGCCCGTCACCAGCGGAATGTGGCTGTCGCTGGCCGTGCAGGTGGGGCTGGCCCTGGCCTGGCTGGCCCATGTGTTTCGCCAGCGCGTGCTGGGTTTTGCGCGCGAGCAGCACACGGCCGTGCGGTGATTTGCAGGGGGATGCGGGCCGATCCGGACTAAAAAAGTAAAATCGCGGGTTCCACTAGGCCGGGCCGCAGGCGCCCTCACGACATGAACTCCATCCAGATCGGTGTGGTCATGGGCTCCAGCAGCGACTGGGAGACCATGCAGCACGCAGTTGCCATTCTTCAGCAATTTGGCATCGCCCATGAAGCCCAGGTCGTCTCGGCCCACCGCATGCCCGACGACATGTTCGCCTACGCCGAGGCCGCTGCCGGCCGTGGCCTGAAGGCCATCATCGCGGGTGCGGGGGGCGCTGCCCACCTGCCCGGCATGATCGCCGCCAAGACCGTGGTGCCCGTGCTCGGCGTGCCCGTAGCCAGCCGCCACCTGCAGGGCGTGGACTCGCTGCACTCCATCGTGCAGATGCCAAAGGGCGTGCCCGTGGCCACCTTCGCCATCGGCGCGGCCGGTGCGGCCAACGCGGCCCTCTTCGCCGTGGCCCTGCTGGCCAATGAGGACCCGGCCCTGCGCACCAGGCTCGAAGCCTTCCGCGCCGAGCAGACCGCCGCAGCGCGCGCGATGACGCTTCCCCCGGTGGCCGTATGAGCGCAGATGTGATCCTGCCGGGCGCCACGCTGGGCGTGCTGGGTGGCGGCCAGCTGGGCCGCATGTTCGTGCAATCGGCCCAGGCCATGGGCTATTTCACGGCCGTGCTCGACGCCGACCCGACCAGCCCTGCCGGCCTGGTCAGCCACCACCACATCCGTACCGGCTACGAAGACCCGCAGGGTCTGGCCGAACTGGCGCGCCTGTCGGCCGCCGTCACCACCGAATTCGAGAACGTGCCCGCCGCGGCGCTGAACCTGCTGGCCGCCCAGCGGCCGGTCTCGCCGGCTGGCTCCTCCGTGGCCATTGCCCAGGACCGCGCCCAGGAAAAGGCCCACTTCGTGCGCTGCGGCGTGCCCTGCGCGCCCTACGCGGTGATCGAGACGCCCGCCCAGCTGGCCGCCGTGCACGCCAGCCTGCTACCCGGCATCCTCAAGACCGCGCGCATGGGCTACGACGGCAAGGGCCAGGTGCGCGTGAAGAACGCCGCCGAGCTGGCCACCGCCTGGGAGCAACTGGGCCGCGTGGCCTGCGTGCTGGAAAAAATGCTGCCGCTGGCCCATGAATGCTCGGTCATCGTGGCGCGCGGCCGTGACGGCTCCATGGTCAACCTGCCCGTGCAGCGCAATCTGCACCGCGAAGGCATCCTCTCCGTCACCGAGGTCTACGAAGGCAACCTGCCGCAGGCCCAGGTCGAGCAGGCGCTGGCCGCCGCACGTTCCGTGGCCGATGGCCTGGACTACGTGGGCGTGCTCTGCGTCGAATTCTTCGTGCTGCAGGACGGCATGCTCGTGGTCAACGAGATCGCGCCGCGCCCGCACAACAGCGGCCACTACAGCCAGAACGCCTGCGATGTCTCGCAGTTCGAGCTGCAGGTGCGCTGCATGACCGGCCTGCCGCTGACGCAGCCGCGCCAGCACAGCCCATCCATCATGCTGAACCTGCTGGGCGACCTGTGGTTCAAGGACGGCGAACAGGCCAAGGCGCCGGCCTGGGACCAGGTCCTGGCCCTGCCCGGCTGTCACCTGCACCTGTACGGCAAGCACGACGCCAAGCGCGGCCGCAAGATGGGCCACCTGAACGTCACCGGACCCACGCCCGAAGCGGTGCGCGCTGTGGCGCTGCAGGCCGCTGCCATCTTGGGGCTGGAGCCGTTCTGAAGGCCCGCGCGATGATTCTTGATGGAACGCTGGCGGCCTCTGTCCAGGCCGCCGCACAGGCGCTGCAGCGCGGCGAACTGCTGGGCCTGCCCACGGAAACCGTCTACGGCCTCGCGGCCGACGCCGACAACGACGCGGCCGTCGCGCAGATCTTTACCGCCAAGGGCAGGCCGCCCAACCATCCGCTCATCGTGCATGTGGCCGACAGCGGCGCCATTACGCGCTATGCGCGTGAAGTGCCGCTGTTCGCGCAGCAGCTGATCGACGCCTTCTGGCCCGGCCCGCTGACCCTGATCCTGCCGCGCCTGCCGCAGGCCGCCCGGGCCTCGACCGGCGGCCAGGACAGCGTGGGCCTGCGCTGCCCCTCCCATCCCGTCGCCCATGCCGTGCTGGCCGCCTGCCAGCAGCTGCAGCCGCCCGTCTGGGGCGTGTCGGCGCCCAGCGCCAACAAGTTCGGCCGCGTCAGCCCCACCACGGCGGCCCATGTGGCCGGCGAGTTCGGCGACACGCTGCTGGTGCTGGACGGCGGCGCCTGCGAAGTGGGAATTGAATCGACCATCGTGGACTGCACGCGCGGCGTGCCCGTGCTGCTGCGCCCCGGCGCCATCACGCGCGACGATATAGAACGTGCCTGCGGCCAGCGCCCCCTGTCCAAGGAAGAGCTGCAGGAGAACACGCCACGCGCCTCCGGCACCCTGCTGGCCCACTACGCGCCCAACGCCCAGGTGCGCCTCATGGACGCAAAGCAGCTGCAGGCCGGGCTGGACGTGCTGGGCGCCGACGCCAGGAACCTGGCCGTCTACCACCGCACACCGCTGCGCACCGCCTCGCGCGCCGTCACGCTGCGCGCCATGCCCGCCGACGCCGCCGCCACCGCGCGCGAGCTGTTCGGCGCCCTGCGCGACTTCGATGAAGTCGGCGCCCGGCTGATCTGGATCGAGACCCCGCCCGACACGCCGGACTGGGAAGGCGTGCGCGACCGGCTGCTGCGCGCGGCGGCGGCCGGATAACACCCACACCCTCTTCTAAGGCTTGCGGGACGGCTCGTACGCCAGCTCCATCCGGTAGGCCAGCGCCAGGAACAGCGACTGCGCCAGGGTCAGCGTGCTGGTCAGCGAGCGAAAGCCGAAAGTGGCTGCGTCCTGGGCCAGCAGGGTGACGGTGGCGCGGGATGCCAGGGGGCTGAGCTGGCTGTCGGTCAGCGCCAGCAGGCGCGCGCCGCGTGCCAGGGCCGCGTCCACCATTTCCAGCGTTTCGGGCGCATAGGGCTCGAAGGAGACGGCCAGCATCACGTCGCCGGGCGCCAGCGCGCGCAGCTCGCCCTTTTGCATGGCGCCCAGGCCGTGCAGCCAGTGCACGGGCTTTTCGGTGTGCTGCAGCGCATAGGCCAGGTAGGCGCCCACGGGGAAGGCCCGGCGCGAGGCGGCCAGCCACAGCGAGGGGGCATCCAGCATGAGGTCCACCGCCGCCTCGAACTGCTCGGGCGGCAGGCCGCGCTGCAGGGCCTGCAGGCTTTCGATGCTGCCTTCGATGACCTCGTGCGCCAGGCGCGCGCTGCTGCGTGGCTCGTTGCCCGAGGCGATCAGGCCCCGGATGCGGTCCTGGTAGTCATGCTGGGCCGAGAGCTGGCGCGCCGCATCGGCGCGGAACAGCGCCTGCAGTTCAGAGTACCCCGAGAACCCGAAATGCTTGGCAAAGCGCACCACGGCCGAAGGCTGCACGCCACATTGCTCGGCCGTGGCCTGGATGCCGTCGAAGGCCAGGCGATCGCCCTGCATTTCCACATGGCGGCCGATGGCCTTGAGCTGGCGGCTCAGGGCCTCGAAGCCTTCGCGCAGCACGGTGAGGAAGGCGGCGCGGTCGGCGTAGGGGCCGGCCAGCGAGGGGGCGCCTGCATCGCCAAGGGTTTTTCTATTTTTCATATATATGGAAAACTTTTTCTATTTCGATCTATGATCGCATGCACGCAACGATTATGGACAGGCCCGCACGCGGGTGTCCGCAACGCACAGGCCTAAGACGATGAGCATGCTGAACTTTCCCTCCGACCGGCCGCTGGACGTGGCCTGCCTGGGCCGACTGGCCGTGGACCTTTACGCGCAGCAGATCGGCTGCAGCCTGGAGGAGGCCAGCAGCTTTGCCAAGTACCTGGGCGGCTCCTCGGGCAACATGGCTTTCGGCACGGCGCGCCTGGGGCTGCGCTCGGCCATGATTTCGCGCGTGGGCGATGAACAAAATGGCCGCTTCCTGGTCGAGACGCTGCGCCGCGAGGGCTGCGACACCAGCCAGGTGCAGGTCGATGCCCAGCGCCTGACCGGCATGGTGCTGCTGGGCATTAAGGACCAGGAGACCTTCCCCCTGCTCTTCGCCCGCGAGAACTGCGCCGACATGGCCCTGGACGCCGAGGCCATCAGCGAGGCGTTCCTGGCCCGCTGCCGCTGCCTGGCCATCACGGGCACCCACCTGAGCGCACCCGGCGTGCTGGCCGCCAGCCGCAAGGCACTGGAGATGGCAGGCCGCCACGGCCTGGTGCGCGTGCTGGACATCGACTACCGGCCCGTGCTGTGGGGCTTGGCCTCGCGCGGCGACGGCGAGACGCGCTATGTGGCCAGCGCCGAGGTCAGCCGCAGGCTGCAGGCCGAGCTGGGCCAGTTCGAACTCATCATCGGCACCGAAGAGGAATGGCTGATCGCCGGCGGCGTGGAGGGCGACCTGATCGCCAGCCTGCGCCGCGTGCGCGAATGCAGCCGCGCCGTCTTCGTGGTCAAGCGCGGGCCGCTGGGCTGCTCGCTGATCGAGGGCGAGGTGCCCGATGCGATCGCCGATGCGCCCACGGTGCTGGGCGAGCGCGTGGAAGTGCTCAATGTGCTGGGCGCGGGCGATGCCTTTGCCTCGGGCCTGCTGTCGGGTCTGCTGCGCGGCAAGAGCCTGGAGGAATCTGCGGCGATTGCCAACGCCTGCGGCGCCATCGTGGTCTCGCGCCATGGCTGCGCGCCGGCCATGCCCACGCAGGCCGAGCTGGCGCACTGGTTCTCGGGCCACCGCCATCCGCGTCCCGACCAGGACCCCGAGCTGTCCCACCTGCACCGCGTCAGCCGCGCGCGGCCGCAGTGGCCCGCGCTGTGCGTGCTGGCCTATGACCACCGCAGCCAGTTCGACGATCTGGCGCGCGAGGCCGGCGCAGCGCCCGCGCGGCTGCGCCCGCTCAAGCGGCTGATCAACGAGGTGGTCGCCCAGGTCGAGCGCGATCCGGGCAACGCGGGCCGCATGGGCGTGCTGATCGACGGCCGCCATCACCTGGGCGAGGCCGCGCTGCACGACGCCACGGGACGCGGCTGGTGGATAGGCCGGCCCATCGAGCTGCCGGGCTCGCGCCCGCTGCGCTTTGACGGCACGGACTCGCTGGCTTCCGAGCTGCTGCACTGGCCGCAAAGCCATACCGTCAAATGCCTGGTCTTCTACCACCCCGACGACACGCCCGCACTGCGCGCCGAGCAGGATGCCTGGCTGCAGCAGGTCTGGACCGCCACGCGCGCCAGCGGCCATGAGCTGCTGCTGGAAGTGATCCCGCCAAAGGACACGCTGGCGCCCGACGACCGGGGCGAGGCCGTGCTGCGCGCCATACGCCATTTCTACGACCTGGGCCTCAAGCCCGAATGGTGGAAGGTCGGCACCATGGCGCGCGAGAACTGGGAGGCGCTGGACACCCTGGTGAACGAACGCGACCCCTGGTGCCGGGGCGCCGTGATCCTGGGGCTGTCCCAGCCAGTGGATCAACTGGTGCAGGGCTTTGCCCAGGCGCAGGCGCCCGTGGTCAAGGGTTTCATGATCGGCCGCAGCGTCTGGGCCGGCCCGGCCCTGCAGTGGCTGCGCAACGAGCTGGACGATGCCGGCCTGCGCGATGCCGTCGCCGCCAACTTCCGTGCGCTGATCGCGGGCTGGGATGCCAGCCGCGTGGAAACCTCCCAGGACATCACCGAAGGAGCTGCGGCATGAGCCTGCTCGTCAAGGCCGCGCCCGGCCGCATCGTCACCGACATCACGCCGGCCAGTGCGGGCTGGAAGCACATCCACTTCAAGGCCCTGAGGCTGCAGGCGGGCGAGCAGGAGGAGCTGTCCACGGGACCGCTGGAATACTGCATCACCGTGCTCACCGGCCAGGTGGACGTGCAGGTCGGCAGCCAGGCGTTCAGCGCCCTGGGCAGCCGCGCCAGCGTGTTCGAGGAGAGTGCGCCCACGGCCGTCTACGTGCCGCCCGGCCAAAGCCTGCGCATCACGGCGCGCGGCCCGGCCGACATTGCCTTGAGCGCCGCACCCGCCACGGGCCGCCACGCCACGCGCGTGATCGCGCCCGAAAGCATGCGCCGCAGCGTGCGCGGCCAGGGCAGCAACACGCGCCATGTCTGCGACATCCTGCCTGAGACCGAGGCGGCCGAGTCCCTGCTGGTGGTCGAGGTCATCACGCCCGCAGGCAACTCGTCCAGCTATCCGCCGCACAAGCACGACAGCGCCGACCCCGCCGCGCCGGACGCCGAGACCGTGCTGGAGGAGACCTACTTCCACCTGCTCAACCCCAGCCAGGGCTTTGCCTTCCAGCGCGTCTACACCGATGACCGCAGCATCGACGAAGCCATGGCGGTGGAGCACCGCGACACCGTGATGGTGCCGCGCGGCTACCACCCCTGCGTGGCCCCGCACGGCTACGACCTCTACTACCTCAACACCATGGCCGGGCCCGAGCGGCGCTGGGCCTTCCGCAACGACCCCGCGCACGAATGGATGCTGCGGCCGCGCTGACGCACGGCGCAGCAGACACCCATAAAAACCACCGGAGACAAAAAATGCTGTTCAACCCAATGGCCCTGCACCGCCAGGCCTGGCTTTCCTGCGCCCTGCTGACGCTGGGCATGGGCACCGCCCAGGCGCAATCCGCCCCAGCCCCGTCCTCCCAGAGTGCGCCAGCCTGGCCCACCCAGCCCCTCAAATGGGTGGTGCCCTACGCCCCAGGCGGCACCACCGACGTGATCGCGCGCCAGCTGGCCGTGCAGATGGGCAAGGACCTGGGCCAGCCCGTGGTGGTGGACAACCGTCCCGGCGCAGCCAGCATCATCGGCGCCACGCTGATCGCACGCGCCCCGGCCGATGGCTACACGCTGGGCACGGCCGACTCGGGCACGCTGGCCTTCAACCCCGCCATGTATGCGCGCCTGAGCTATGACGCGGGCAAGGACTTCAGCTACATCGGCGGCCTGGGCCGCATGCCGCTGGTGCTGGCCGTGCACCCGTCCTTCCCTGCGAAGAACGTGCAGGAATTCCTGGCCATGGCGCGCAAGGAGCCGGGTGGCATCTCCTCGGCCTCGTCGGGCCCGGGCTCGCCGCTGCACGTGGCGCTGGAGCTGTTCAAGCAGCGCACGGGCACCCAGATCCTGCACGTGGCCTACAAGGGCTCGGCCCCGGCGCTGCAGGACCTCATGGCCGGCCAGATCCAGTCCATGTTCGTGGACCTGCCGCCCAGCATCTCGGCCATCCGCGCGGGCAAGCTGCGCGTGCTGGCCGTGGCCACGCCCCAGCGCCTGCCCATCCTGCCCGACGTGCCCACCATGGCCGAGGCCGGCGTGCCCGGTTTCGAAGCCTATGCCTGGCAGGGTTTCGTCGGCCCCGCCCACCTGAGCCCCGCGCTCACCGAGCGCCTGAACAAAAGCCTGGCCACCGCCCTGCGCCACCCCGAAACGCGTGCCAAGCTCGAAGAGATCGGCATACAGCCCATGGAGATGACGCCGCAGCAGTTCGCAGGTTTCGTGCGCTCGGAACAGGCGCTGTGGAGCGGCGTGATCAAGGCCGCCAACATCAAAATGGATTGAAGCGCAGACATCGCCACATAAAAAAGATCCCGGAGACAAGCCATGACCCTCGCATCCCGCCGCCAATTCATCCACTCGCTGGCCGCCCTGGCCGCAACGCCGGTCCTGCCCGCCATGGCGCAGGCACCGGCCGGCGCCTGGCCCCAGCGCCCCATTGAACTCATCGTGCCCTTTGCCGCTGGCGGCGGCACCGACGTGCTGGCACGCGCGCTGGCCGAGGTGGCGCGCAAGCACCTGCCGCAGGACCTGATCGTGCTCAACCGCGCAGGCGCCAGCGGCGCCGTGGGCTGGACCGAGCTGGCCAATGCCCGGCCGGACGGCTACAAGATCGGCATCATCACCGTCGAGCTGACCATGATCCCGCACATGGGGCTGACCAAGATCAGCTCCGACGCCCTGCTGCCCGTGGCCCGCCTGAACGCCGACCCCGCCACCATCGCCGTGCGTGCCGACTCGCCCTATCGCAGCATAGAGGAACTGATCGCCGCCGCGCGCAAGGACGAGGCCGCCGTGCGCATCGGCAATGCCGGCCCGGGCTCGCTGGGCCACCTGGCCGCCGCCGCGCTGCAGGACAAGGCGGGCGTGAAGTTCAACCACGCGCCCTACCGCGGCGCCAACCCTGCCGTGCTCGACCTGCTGGGCGGCCACATCGAGGCCGTGGCCGTCACGCCCGTGGAGGTGGCCACCTATGTGGCGGCCGGCAAGATCCGCCCGCTGGCCATCATGGCCGAGCAGCGCATACAGGCCGGCTGGGAAGCCGTGCCCACGCTCAAGGAGCGCGGCATCGACCTGCTCATCGGCGGCTGGCGCGGCCTGGCCGTGCCCCGCAACACGCCCGACGCCGTGGTCCAGACCCTGCGCAAGGCCATGGCCCTGACCCTCAAGGACCCCGCCCTGCGCGAAACCATGGCCAAGCAGAACATGGGCGAGGGCTACCTGGACCAGCCCGAATTCAAGGCCGTGATCGACCGCGACAACGCGGTGTTCAAGCAATTGGTGGACAAGCTGGGGATCAAGGCCTGAGGGCTCGCCCTCAGCGGATGAACCCCGCCGCAAACGACGCCCGCAGGAACTCCACGAACACCGCCACCGCGCGCGGCACGTGGCTGGCGTAGGGGCGTATCGCGAACAGGTGTTCGCCGAAGGCATCGACGGGCCGCCAGCCGGGCAGGACCTCGCGCAGATGGCCGGAGGCCAGGCCCGACTGGGCGCTGAAGTCGGGCACCAGGGCGATGCCCAGGCCTGCCATGGCGGCGTCGCGCAGCATTTCGCTGTTGTTGGCGGCAAAGCCGCCGGCCACGGGCACGACGGTGCGTACTGCGTCTGCACTGGCGTCTGCACCGGCGTCCGCACCGGCATAGGCGGGCACGAAGCTCCAGGCCATGGCGCCCTGGGTGCGCGGGTAGTGCAGGCACTGGTGCGCGGCCAGGTCCTGCGGGGTGGCCGGGGTGCCGTGCGCGGCCAGGTAGTCCGTGCTGGCCACCAGCAGCGAGCGCGTGGGCGCCAGCGCCCAGGCCACATGGGTTTCGGGCGGGGTGGAGGCATGGCGCACGGCGATGTCGAAGCCCTCCATCGCCAGCGAGCGCAGGTGGTCAGACAGGTCCAGCTCCAGCCGGATCTGCGGATGGGCGCGCAGGAAGGCCGGCAACCGGGGCATGAGCTGCTGGCGCGAGAAGGCCACGGGCGCGGTCACGCGCAGCAGGCCGCGCGGCTCGGCCGCCAGGTCGCGCACGCCCGCAAAGCTGTCGGCGATGTGCTCGAAGGCGCCGCGCGTCTCGTCCACCAGGCGCTGGCCCGCTTCGGTCAGGCGCACGCTGCGTGTGGTGCGTGTGACCAGGGCCACCCCGGCCGCGCGCTCCAGCTCGGCCACGCGCTGGCTCATGGCCGCCTTGCTCACGCCCAGGCGCGCGGCGGCCGAGGTGAAGCTGCCTTGCTGCTCCAGCACGACCAGCCAGTGCAGGTGGCTCCACAAGGCCTCGGCCTTGGCATCGGTTTTTTCATTTGCCATGCAGGGATTGTTCAGCAAAATGAACAATCAATTCAAGCGCAGCGCCTAGGCAGGCCGAAGGCGCACTCCTAGACTGGCTGGCATGAACACCGCAAACACCTCCTTCGCTTCCATCGTCCATTACGTCAACGGCCAGCGCACGGCAGGTGCCAGCGGCCGCGAGCAGGACGTGACCAACCCGGCCACCGGCCAGGTCACGGGCCGCGTGGCCCTGGCCTCGCGCGCCGATGTCGATGCCGCCGTGGCGTCCGCCCAGGCGGCCTTCCCCAAGTGGGCCGACACGCCGCCGCTGCGCCGGGCGCGCGTGATGTTCCGCTTCCTCGAGCTGCTCAACCAGCACAAGGACGAACTGGCCCACGCCATCACGGCCGAGCACGGCAAGGTCTTCACCGATGCGCAGGGCGAGGTCAGCCGCGGCATCGACATCGTGGAGTTCGCCTGCGGCATCCCGCAACTGCTCAAGGGCGATTTCACCGACCAGGTCTCCACCGGCATCGACAACTGGACGCTGCGCCAGCCGCTGGGCGTGGTGGCGGGCGTGACGCCGTTCAACTTCCCCGTGATGGTGCCGATGTGGATGTTCCCGGTGGCCATTGCGGCGGGCAACACCTTCGTGCTCAAGCCCAGCCCCATCGATCCCACGCCCTCGCTGCTGATCGCCGACCTTCTCAAGCAGGCCGGCCTGCCCGACGGCGTGTTCAACGTGGTCCAGGGCGACAAGGAAGCCGTGGATGCGCTGATCGAGCATCCCCAGGTGAAGGCCGTGAGCTTTGTCGGCTCCACGCCCATTGCCAACTACATCTATGAGACGGGAGCCCGCCACGGCAAGCGCGTGCAGGCCCTGGGCGGCGCCAAGAACCACATGGTGGTCATGCCCGACGCCGATATCGAGCAGGCCGTGGACGCACTGATCGGCGCCGGCTACGGCTCGGCCGGCGAGCGCTGCATGGCCATCAGTGTGGCCGTGCTGGTGGGCGACGTGGCCGACCAGCTGCTGCCGCGCCTGATCGAGCGCACCAAGGCGCTGAAGGTGCTGGACGGCGAGGACCTGGCTGCGGAAATGGGCCCCATCGTGACGCGCGCCGCGCACGAGCGCATCAGCGGCTACATCGACCTGGGCGTCAAGGAAGGCGCGCAGCTGCTGGTCGATGGCCGGGGCTTCGACGGCAAGGCGGCCGGCGCCGCCACGGGCACCGACACCTCGGGCGGCTTCTGGCTGGGCGGCACGCTGTTCGACCATGTCACGCCCGACATGCGCATCTACAAGGAAGAGATCTTCGGCCCCGTGCTGGCCGTGGTGCGCGCCAAGGACTTCGCCGAGGCCGTGCAGCTGGTCAACGACCATGAGTTCGGCAACGGCGTGGCCTGCTTCACACGCGACGGCAACGTGGCGCGCGAGTTCGGCCGCCGCATCGAGGTCGGCATGGTCGGCATCAACGTGCCGATTCCCGTTCCCATGGCCTGGCACGGCTTTGGCGGCTGGAAGCGCAGCCTGTTCGGCGACATGCATGCCTACGGCGAGGAAGGCGTGCGCTTCTACACCCGCCAAAAGAGCATCATGCAGCGCTGGCCCGAGAGCACGCCCAAGGGCGCGGAATTCGTGATGCCCACGGCCAAGTAGGCACAGGCCCGCTCCATGAAAAAACCAGCCCGCGGGCTGGTTTTTCTTTGGGGACTGCGACCTGTCAGAAGCGGTATCCGATGCCGATGGCGTAGACGTTCGGGTTGAGCTTGAGCGACACGCTCTGGCCCGAGGACAGGTGTGCCGTGGTCTTCAGGAAGCTCTTGTAGTAGGCCACGTCCAGGAACCAGCGCTCGTTGAAGTTGTAGACGAAGCCTATCTGGGGCGTCAGGCCCCACTTGCTGTCCACCGAGGCCGTGGTGGGGTTGGCCAGCGTGCCACCAGTCAGGCCGTTGAGGGAGGCCGTGGTGCGCTCGCCGAAGAACTTGGCATAGGTCACGCCCAGGCCCAGGTAGGGGCGGAAGGCGGAGTTGGCCTCGCCGAAGCGGTACTGCGCGAACACGGTGGCGGGCAGCACCTTGGTGCGGCCGAGCTTGCCCGTGCCGGAGATGGCGCCATCGCCCACGAAGTCGTGCTTGAACGGCAGGCCCATGGGCACATCGATGGCCCAGTTGTTGGTGACCATGTAGGTCACGCCGCCCGTGAGCTGGCTGTTGGCCTTCACGTCCACGCGGGTGTCGGGGAAGCTGGGCGTGCTCAGCCAGCCGCTGCTGGTCTGGGGATCGATGCGCGTGGCGCCCAGGCGCACGCTCCAGGTGCCGGCGGACTGGGCGGTGGCGGCCATGCAGGCCGTGGCCATCGCCACGGCGGCGGTGATACGCAGGAATGTCTTCATGGATGTGTCTCCTCGTGCTGCGTGTCTGCTATCACAGCCAGCCTGCGCGGGCCAGGGTGCGGGAGGCCAGCTGGCTCATCTGCTGGTGGCCATAGGGCGTGGGGTGGAAGCTGTCGGCAAAGGCATAGCTCTTCCACCAGTTGGCGCTGGTCTCGCCCACGGGAATGGAGGCGGACAGCGCGGCCTCGGTGCAGGTCGGGAAGCTGTAGGTGGGCAGGCCGTCGGCGCCCACGCCGGTGGCAGGGCAGGCCGCCTTTTTCACGTTGGTGTAGGCGTACTGGGCGGGGTCGGCCATCTGCTGGCGGAACTCGCTGTAGAAGTCGATGATGGCCACGCGGTTCTCACCCGTGAAACCGGCCGCGACCTGCTGGTTGAAGGCCTTGACCCAGCCGTCGAACACGGTCTCCAGCTGCGCGGCGGCGGCCGAGCCCTGCTGCTGGGCCACGGACTGCAGCACCAGCTGGAAGCGCGGCGTCAGCGTGATGGCGGGCACGTTGAGGATGGCCACGCGCGTGGCGCCCTTGCCCAGCACATTGGTCTGGATGCTGGAGACAAAGCCCTTGGCCAGGTTCTGCATGTACAGGCCACCGGCCTGGGCCATGCCGGTCTGGCCCTGCTGCAGCAGCGCGCCCAGCGTGGCCGCGTCGATCTTGGTGGACAGCAGCGCCTTGAAGTTGGCGCCCTGGTCCCTGGAGGCGGCCAGGAAGGCGCCGATCACATCGGCCGCGTCATTGGCGCCGCCGTCGATCACCGCCAGGTCATCGGCCGTGAAGCCTGCCGCGCCGGCCAGCAGGATCTGCTGCGTGATGGAGATGGGCGCCGTGGGCGCGCTGGTGTAGTTGATGCGGCCGCCGCCCACGGCGTAGTTGTTGCAGGCCGTGTTGGGCGTGAAGGCCGTGCCGTTGAAACGCGGGCACAGGGAGATGTTGTACAGGCCCGCCACGCGCTCGGCCCAGACCTGGTTGGAGCCGGCGCCCGTCAGCGTGGCGTTCTGCACGGTGAACTTGTAGCCGAAGGTGCCGCTGTCGGAGAGGCTGTCGCCCATCACCTTGACGGAGGTGATCTTGGCGCGGGGGGTGGTGTCAGCGCCGCTGCCGCCGCCGCATGCGGCCAGCAGGCCGGCCGTGGCCAGAGCGGCCGCGAGGATTCGATAACGATTTGCCAAGATGGAATCTCCGTGAAGTGTTATGAATAGCACGACCGTGCTTTTTTGCTAAAGCCATCGTAACGACACTTGCGCATTGGCGACACCGGGCAACTACGGATAGAAATCGCACGCCGACAAGGCAATTCGCACGCGGGCGAACAGACGATAAGGACCGCCGCATCGCCCGTGGGTAGGACAACGTCCTTGCTGGGAAAACAATGAAAAAGGGCCTGCGAAAGCAGGCCCTGCACAAGACGCGAAGGCGCCCGATCAGCGGTCGCGCGCCGTCCAGTCCACCAGCGCATCCCAGGCCGCGCGCGCGGCCGGGGCGTTGGCGTGGTTGGCCATGGCCACCAGCACGTAGCGGCGGCCGCTGGCCCCGTCCACATAGCCGGCCAGGGCCGAGGCATCGCGCAGCGTGCCGGTCTTCAGGTGCGCCATGCCCTGGGCCCGGCTGAGGCTGCGGCGCAGCGTGCCATCCACGCCGACGATGGGCATGGAGGCCACGAACTCCGGCATCACCGGCGAGGCCCAGGCCTGCTGCAGCATGCGGCCCAGGCCGGAGGCGGTGATGCGCGCCTCGCGGCTCAGGCCGGCGCCGTTGTCGGCCACGGGCTGCTCGGCCGCGCCCCAGCGCGCCTGCCACCACTGGCCCAGGGCCTGGCGCGAGGACTCGAAGCTGGCCACGCCCGTGCGCTGCATGCCCATGGTCAGGAACACCTGCTGGGCCATGACGTTGTTGCTGTACTTGTTGATGTCGCGCACCACCTCGGCCAGCGAAGGCGATTCGCTCTGGAACGCTGGCTGCAGCCCGGCCGGCACGCGGCCGTCGTGCACGGTGCCGGTGAGCTTGCCGCCCAGCTCGCGCCACATGCCCTCGATGGCGCGGGCCGCGAAGGCCTCGGGCTGGGCCGGCGCCAGCGACCAGCTCTTGTCGCCGCAACTGGCCGGGAACGGGCCGGCAAAGGCGATGCGCAGCGGGTCGGCCATGTCCAGCTGCAGCCGGGCGCGCCAGTCGCCGCATTCGCTGCCGGCCGGCGCCAGCGGCACGGTTTCCTGCTGCTGGATGCCGGCCAGCGGCGGATCGTATTGCAGCCGCGCCACGCCCGCCGCCGCGTCGGGCGTGAAGCCCACGGTCACGGCCTTGTAGTTGACCAGCAGCGCGTCGGGCGCCACGTTGTAGGGGCGCCAGGGTTCGTTGTCGAAGGTGGCCGCGTCATGGCCGCTCACGGAAAACACGCTGCGGTCCAGCACGATGTCGCCCACGATGACCTTGATGCCCATGCCCTGCAGGCGGCGCAGCATCAGCCACAGCCGCTCCATCACAAGCTTGGGATCACCCTGCCCCTGGATGTACAGCGGCCCGCGCAGCACGCCGTCCTGCACCGGCCCGCCCAGGAAGACGGGCGTGCGCCAGACATGTGCAGGACCCAGCTGGTCCAGCGCCGCATAGGTGGTGACCAGCTTCATGACCGAGGCGGGGTTCATGGCCACGTGGCTTTGCCAGTCCAGGCGCGGGGCGGCCCGGCCATCGACCTCGACCACCAGGGCCGAGACCGCGTCGCGCGGCAGCTTGGCGCGCGCAAGCGCCGCCTCCACGGCCGGGGGCAGCCGGCTTTCGCGTGCAGTCTTGGTGGACAGCGAGGCCGGCGAGGTGGGCGCATCGGCCTGGGCGCTTGCCACGCCGGGCAGGACAGACGCCGCCAGCAGCGCGGCCGCCAGGCCCCGGCGTGAAAGCGGCGTTCCGAGTGAGAAGGCGGAGGAAATCGAGGAAATAAGGGAAGAAGACGGCGAAAGATGCAACATGGCCGGCAAGTCTACGCCGGTCATTGCAGCCCTGCCGGGCGCGGGACGGGCGGGGCACCGATAATCCTGCACTTGCTGCGGCACCGCCGCCTGCCCCAAGCCATGAATCTTCTTGCCCTAGACACCAGTACCGACACCCTCTCCATCGCCGTGCAGCGCGGCGATGCCGTCTGGGAGCACAGCGGCCCCGGCGGCCCGCAGACCTCGACCGAGCTGATCCCCGCCATCCTGGCGCTGATGGCCCAGGCCGGCCTGGAATTCGCCGAGCTGCAGGCCATCGTCTTCGGCCGGGGTCCGGGCTCGTTCACGGGCCTGCGCACGGCCTGCTCCGTGGCCCAGGGGCTGGCCTTTGCCGCCCGCGTGCCCGTGCTGCCCATGGACAGCCTGCTGGCCTTGGCCGAGCAGGCCCGCATGCAATACGGCTGCACCGACCTCATCGCCGTGATCGATGCGCGCATGAACGAGGTCTATCACGCCGCCTACCACTGGAGCGGCGGCCGCTGGAACGACATTGGCGAGCAAAGCGGCGACTTCGGCCTGTGCGCGCCCGAGGCCCTGCAACTGCCGCCCGGCACCGTGGTGGCCGGCAACGCCCTGGCCGCCTACGGCGAGCGCCTGGCGCCCCAGGCCAGCCACCTGGCCGCCCTGCCCACCGCCGCCGCCATGCTGCGCCTGGCCCCGGCCCTGCTGGCGGCCGACCGCGCCTTGCCGGCCGACCAGGCCCTGCCGCGCTACATCCGCGATAAAGTCGCGCAGACCACGGCCGAGCGGGAGGCTGCCAAGGCGGCCGCCGCGCTGGCCCTGGCCACGCCCACTCCAGAGGCCACCCCGCCCGCACCATGAGCACGCACACGCCACAGCCCTCGCGGCCGCAGCCGCCCCTGACCGACGCTCCGGCGCCGGAGCGGGACAGCGTGCGCTTCGAGCCGCTGAACGTGCTGTCGCTCGACATGCTGCTGCCCGTGGAGCAGCAGGCCTACTCGCATCCCTGGTCCCGTGGCAACTTCATCGATGCCATGGCGGCCGGCAATGAAGCGCAGTTGCTGGTCGATGCGCGGGGCGAACTGGTGGGCTACTTCGTCGCCATGATCGTGCTCGACGAGGTCCACCTGCTCAACATCACCGTGGCCCCGTCGCGCCAGCGCCAGGGCTGGGCCCGCATCCTGCTGGACGCGCTGGCCCTGTGGGCGCGCCAGCGCAAGGCCCAATGGATCTGGCTGGAAGTGCGCGAGAGCAATGTCCGCGCACGCAGCATCTACGCCGCGCATGGCTACCAGGAGGTGGGCCTGCGCAAGAACTACTACCCCATGCACGACGGCCCGCGCGAGCATGCCGTGCTCATGAGCCTCAAGCTATGGCCCTGAATCTAGACACCCGCCAGCGGGCCATGCTGCACGCCATGGGCATCACCGTCTGGCTGCCCGAGCCCGAGACCGCACCCGCCGTGCTGTCCGAGGCCCTGGCTGCGCCCGCCGATGCGCCTGCAGCGGCGCCCCTGGCAGATCCGCCGGCGGCCCGCCCCGTGCCGCCGCCCGTGCAGGAGGCGCCCCCCCCGGCGCCTGCTGCACGGGCGCCTGTCGCCGCGCCAACGCCCGCACGCGTTCAGGTGCCTGTTCAGGCGCCTGTCCAGGCGCCGCCGCCTCCCGCACCCGTCATTCCCGAACGCGAACGCCCGCCGCGCCGCTACGTGCAGCAGCCCGTGGCCGGCGCCCCGGGGCTGGGCTGGCGGCTGGGCCCCGTGCGGCCCGTTTATGCGGCAACGCCGCCTGCCGGTGATGGCGGCGAAGGCGGCTGGCTGATCCTGCTGGAGCCGCCCGCCAACTCCCTGCCCCTGCCACCCGCCCAGCGCCCCGGCCCCGACTGCGCGCGCACCGCGCTGGAAGGCGACGCGGCCCGGCTGCTGGACAACATGCTGCGCGCGCTGAACCTGCAGGACCATCCGCGCCTGTACAGCGCCGCCCTGCACCGCGTGCAGCCTGCGGCCGAAGGACAGGAGGCGCCCGAGGTACCGGCGCTGCAGCCATCGCTGGAGGCGCTGCTGCGCGATCTGCGCCCGGCCTGCGTGCTGGTGCTGGGCCTGGCCACGGCGCGTGCCGTGCTGCAGCGCCAGGAGGCGCTGGGCCGCCTGCGCGCCGAGCCGCACCGCATTGCGGGCGTGCCCGCCGTGGTCAGCTACGACCCCAACTACCTGCTGCGCGCGCCCCAGGCCAAGGCTGGCGCCTGGGCCGACCTGTGCCATGCCCAGGCTTTTGTGACAGGCCGCCAGATGCCCCCTGGAGCCGCTTCCGAATAGCGCAGCCGGCCCGCATGCTGCAGCGCAACGCTGCATAATCCAACGCTTTGCATCTTGGAGAAAGCTCCGTGGAAACCTACCCCAGTTGGTAGCTTTCAACTCCCGGTTGGCCTGTGGGGTTGAAAGCACCTCCGATACCCCGCACGCCTGAGAAGAACACCTGGAGTGAGCCTATGCTCAACATCTTTACGCTGGCCAATGGCCGCCTGGTTCAAGAAGAGATCGAGTCGCTGGAGGAGCTGTCCCGCTTCAAGCCGATCTGGGTGGACCTGGAGTCGCCCACGGTCGAGGAAAAGCGCTGGATCAAGCAGCACTACGAGCTGTCCATCCCCGAGGATGCGATGGACGACGACATCGAGGAATCGGCCCGCTTCTACGAAGAAGACAACGGCGAGCTGCACATCCGCAGCGACTTCCTGATCGACGATGACGAGGACCCGCGTTCGGTGCGCGTGGCTTTCATCGTCAACGAGCACAACAAGAACCTGCGCAGCTGCGGCGTATTGTTCTCCATCCACGACGAGGACGTGCCGGTCTTTCGCCTGCTGCGCATGCGCGCACGCCGCGCGCCGGGCCTGATCGACGAGGCCAAGGACGTGCTGCTCAAGCTCTTCGACGCCGACGCCGAATACTCGGCCGACACGCTGGAGCGCATCTACGACGACCTCGAAAAAGCCAGCCAGATGGTGCTGTCCGGCGACGTGACCGACGACGTGGCCCGCGAGGTGCTGGGCGCCATTGCGCGCCAGGAAGACTTGAACGGTCGCATCCGCCGCAACGTCATGGACACGCGCCGCGCCGTCAGCTTCATGATGCGTTCCAAGATGCTCAATGCCGAGCAGTTCGAGGAAGCGCGCCAGATCCTGCGCGACATCGAATCGCTGGACAGCCACACGGCCTTCCTCTTCGACAAGATCAACTTCCTGATGGATGCCACGGTCGGCTTCATCAACATCAACCAGAACAAGATCATCAAGATCTTCTCGGTGGCCAGCGTGGCCCTGCTGCCGCCCACGCTGATCGCCAGCGTCTACGGCATGAACTTCAAGTTCATGCCCGAGCTGGAATGGGAGTTCGGCTATGTCTACGTCATCGGGCTCATGGTGCTCAGCGCCGTGGGGCCCATGCTCTACTTCCGCAAGCGCGGCTGGCTGAAGTAGCGGCAGCCGGCCCCCCTCGGGCCGGAACACCTTCTCAGGCCAGCGCCACGGCCTCGATCTCCACCTTCAACCCGAAATGCAGCGCCCCCGTGGGCACCACGGCGCGCGCGGGCCGGTGCGCGCCGGCCCAGTCCGCGTAGATGCGGTCAAAGGCCGGCCAGTGCGCCATGTCGTCCAGGTACACGCGCACCTGCAGCAGCCGCGGCACACCGCTGCCGGCCAGCTCCAGCGCCGCTGCCAGGTTGGCCAGCGCCTGCCGGGCCTGGTCCTCGAAACCGGCATCCACCAGGCGCGTGCCGTCGGGCCGTATGGGCAGCTGCCCTGACACGAAGACCAGCCCCTGGCCCGTGGCCGTGTGGCTGTAGTGGCCGCCCGGCGCAGGCAGGTTCGGCGATGCATGGCGCAGATCGATCCCGTTTTCACCAGCCATGGAGCCGCTCCCAGGTTTGCACCGAGCCATCTGCCGCCAGCGCCTGGTAGGCCGGGAACTGCGCGCCCGTGGCGCAGGCATGGTTGGGCAGGATGCGCAGCCGCGTGCCCAGGGGAAAGCGCGTGGCGATGTCGGCCTCCGCCGTGCCATCGGCCCGGGCCAGGATGCCGTGCTCCTGGTTGGCGCCCGTGAGCACGAAGCCCGGCATCACCCGCCCCTGCAGGTCGCAGACCTGGCCGTAGCCGAAATCCTGCTTCTGCCGGGCCGTTCCACGGTCGCGGCTCATGGCCATCCAGCCCGCATCCACGATGGCCCAGCCCTTGTCGGCCTGGTGGCCGATCACGGTGGCCAGCACCGACAGCGCCACGTCCTCAGCCGTGCACACGCCGATGTTGCGCATCACCAGATCGAAGAACACGTAGACGCCTGCGCGCACCTCGGTCACACCGTCCAGCCGGCTGGCCGCCAGCGCCGTGGGCGTGGAGCCCACGCTGACCACGGGGCACGGCAGGCCGGCCGCGCGCAGGGCCTCGGCAGCCTGCACGCAGCCGGCGCGCTCGCGCTCGGCCAGGGCCTGCAGCGCCTCGGGCGTATCCAGCTCGTAGCTGGAGCCCGCATGCGTGAGCACCCCGCCCAGGCGCATGCCGCCGTCGTGCAGCGTGCGGCCAATGGCCAGCAGCAGCGGCGTATCGTCTGCGCCCACGCCGGAGCGGTGGCCGTCGGTGTCGATCTCTATCCACACCTCGAAGGCCTCGCCCTGCTCGCGGCCAAAGACGGCAATGGCCTGGGCCGCCGCCACGCTGTCCACGATGAGCTTGAGGTCGCAGCCGCGCCGGCGCAGGTGCAGGGCCTGCGGCAGGCGGTGCGGCGCCATGCTCACGGCATACAGGATGTCGGTGGTGCCTGCCGCAAAGAACTGCTCGGCCTCCTTCAGGGTGGAGACCGTGATGCCCGAGGCCCCGGCCGCACGCTGCGCGGCGGCCACGGGCACGCTCTTGCTGGTCTTCACATGGGGGCGCAGGCGCACGCCCTGCGCGTCCATGCGCTGCTGCATGCGGGCGATATTGCGCTGCATGCGGTCGAGGTCGATCACGGCAGCGGGCGTGTCCAGCGTCAAAAGAGTGTCTTGCATGGTGGCTCCTGAAAAAGACTTGGCACAGTCAGCGGCCTGCGGCAAAGCCGCGCAGCCAGGGCAAGGCGGGGGCCAGCGTGGAAGCTTCAGCTTCGGCGGCAGGCGCTCCATCGGGCCGCGACAGACCCACGCGGTTGTGCCAGAAGGTGCGCAGGCCCACGGCCGAGGTGCCGAACAGGTCATAGCCCGATCCGGCCACGAAGGCGGCCTGGTCCGCAGGCAGCCCCAGCCGGTCCAGCGCCAGCTGGTAGGGCCGGGGGTCGGGCTTGTAGAAGCCTGCTGCTTCGGAGGTGACCACCACGTCCCAATCCACGCCCAGCAGCGCGGCGGCACGCTGACCCAGGCGTTCGGAGCAATTGGTCACCACGGCCAGGCGGCAGTGCGGGCGCAGGGCGGCCAGCAACTCGCGCGCGCCATCCCAGGGCTGCAGCTGGTCCCATTGCGCCTCCAGCCGGTCGGCGGCCGAGGCGGGCAGGCCCCGGTTGCGGGCCGCGTCGCGCACCAGGTCTTCATAGGGCTGGTAGGCGCCGCAGCCATAGGTCAGGCGCAGGTACTCGGCGCGCCAGTCGCGCCCGGCGGCTTCGCTGCCGGCAGCGCTGTTCCATACCGTCCAGGAGTCGAGCAAGGCGGTCAGCAGGTCAAAAAGCACGGCACGGGGCCAGGCGGCGGCGGTCGGTTCCGTCAGTGGGGCTGGGGTGTTCATGGCCTGGAACTGTACGGATGGAACCTGTGCCCGTGGTTAAATCCGCCGTCATCAATCGTTAAGGCAAATTGAATGATTGCCATCGAAGACCTGCAGCTTGCCGCCGCCCTGCTGCGCGAAAGCTCGCTGAGCGCCGCCGCCCGTGCGCTCGATGTGACGCCGCCCGCCCTGTCCATGCGGCTGCGCCGGCTGGAGGCCGAACTGGGCCTGTCCCTGGCCAACCGCAGCGCGCGGCGCCTGGCGCTGACGCCCGAGGGCGAGCGCTTCGCCCGCGAGGCCGTGCGGCTGCTGGGCCAGATCGAGGAGTTGCGCGACTCGCTGCACGGCGATGCCCGCCAGCTGGGCGGCACGCTGCGCATTGCCGCGCCCTTTGGCTACGGGCGCAGCCGGCTGGCCGCGGCCCTGGTGCCCTTCACGCGCCAGCACCCGCAACTGAAACTGCAGCTGGACCTGCGCGAAACGCCTTTCCCCGACCGCCACGATGCCGATGCCGTGGTCCACATCGGCGCGGTGCGCGACTCCTCCTGGGTCGCGCGCGAACTGGCCGCCAATGACCGCTGGCTGTGCGCCAGCCCCGACTACCTGCGCCGCCACGGCACGCCCGCCACGCCGCGCGAATTGCTGCAGCACGCCTGCATCTGCATCCGCGAGAACGAGGAAGACGTGACGCTGTGGCACCTGCGCCCGGCCGCCAGCCGGCGCGCCGCGGACGGCCAGACCCTGCGCGTGACGCCGTCCTACGTCACCAACGATGGCGGCGTGGCCCGCCACTGGGCCGAGCAGGGCCTGGGCCTGGTGCTGCGTTCGCAATGGGACATGGAGCAGGCCGTTGCCGAGGGCCGGCTGGTGCGCGTGCTGCCCGACTGGCATTTCGGCAGCGCGCCGGTCACCCTGCTGGTGCCCACGCGCAAGGGCCGCACGGCGCGCGTGCAGGCTCTGGTGACGTTTCTGGAGCAGTGCGCCGCAGCGGGCGCGCTGTAGTGCAGGTCAGGCCGTGCGCGCGGACGTGTCCCGGGCATCGCTGGCACCGTCGGTACCCTGGCCGCGCTCGCGCAGCCACAGCACCAGGCCGCAGACCATGACCACCAGCTGCGTGCCCACCAGCAGGCTGAAGCCTGCGACGAACCCGCCACCGGCCGAATGCGAGGTCCAGCCGATGACGGCCCCCATGAGCGCAGGCATGAAGCCTGCCACCAGGGTCGCCGTGCCGTTGACGACGCCGTAGGCGCTGGCCACATGCTCGGGCCGCGCGCAGTACTGCACGGTGCTGGGAATGGCCGGGCTCATCAGGCCCCAGCAGAAGTTGGCGGCGATCAGGCAGTAGGCCGCCGCGTAGCGGTCGTCCATGTGGATGGCCAGCCAGATGGCCAGCGCCAGCCCCAGGCTGCCGCCGACGAAGATCAGCGGCACCTGGCGGCGCGGCAGGCGGTCGATGACGATGCCGCCGACCAGCACGGCCAGCACCGTGGCGTACTGGGGCAGCGAGGCCAGCCAGCCCATCTCGCGCAGCGAAAAGCCGCGCGACTCCAGATAGGCCGGCAGCCAGTTGCTGCTGCCCCAGAGGTAGGAGAAGAAGGCCGCCGACAGCACGGCCACCAGCACCAGATAGCGCGTGTGCATGGCGCCGCGCACGATCTGCCCGACCTGGCCCACCGCCTCGCCCAGCGAGCGCGGGCGCGGCATGCCGGTGTCCACTCGGGGCATGCGGATGAAGGCCAGCACCAGCGGGATGCCGATGGCCACATTGATCAGGCCCAGCACGTGGAACGAGGTCTGCCAGTCATGGCCGGCCACCAGGTAGCCGATCAGCGGATAGCCCACCGCCAGCCCCAGGCCCGTGCCCATGTTCACGAAGGAGTTGGGCAGGCCGTTCTCGTGGCTCTGGAAATGCGCCTTGATGTAGCTGCCCGCCAGCGAGTACAGCGGCCCTTCGGAGATGCCCAGCAGGATGCGCGAGGCCAGCAGCAGGCCATAGCTGTTCATGGCCGGGGACAGAAAGGACACGGCGCCCCACAGCAGCAGGCCGACCACCAGGCTTCGGCGCACGCCGAAGAGCGCCGCGCAAAACGGCGTCAACACGAAGGAAGAAACGCCGTAGCCCACCATGAAGGCCGTGGCCAGCAGGCCCTGGCGCGTGCGGTCGTCGTGCGTCAGCCCGATGTGGTCCAGAAATCCCTGGTCGAGGATGAGGATCGAAAGGTTGATCCGGTCCACATAGGAGATGGCGACGATGATGAAGAGGCTGATCACCCCCCACCAGCGGGCCGCACGCATATCTTTCATGGCAAGTCTCTATCGCCCGATGGGCTGTATCAGAAGAAGTGGCGCACGCCCACCTCGAAGCCGGAGGAGCGGCCGCCCAGCGTGGTGCCCGGGGCCGACAGGCCCTGCACGCCGATGGACTTGGCCGCGCCGTCCTTGTTCTTGAGGAAGGCCACCGTGCCGTAGACCTGGGTGCGCTTGGACAGGTTGTGCCCGTAGCCCACGCTGATCTTGTTCCAGTCGGCATTGCTGCCGTCGGTGTTGTAGTGGCCGTAGGAGGCCTTGAACTCGCCCATGCCCACGGGCGCGGTCACGCCCAGCTGCAGGGCGGTGACCTTGAGGGCGCCGCGCTTTTCGCTGGCCCACAGCAGCATGGGCTTGGCCACGCCGAAGTCCCAGCTCAGGCCCACGTTGCTGGCCGTGAGGTTGGTCGCATCGCTGTCGCCATAGAACTTGCCCGTGGCCAGCGCGCCGTTGAAGGGGCCCTGGCGGTAGCCGAAGCGCAGGCCGCGGTAGTCGCCCTGGTTCTTGTTGGGCGCGCTGCGCGCCTGCTCGCCCATGGCCACCTGCACCTGGCCGTAGAAGCCGCCCAGGTTCTGCGGCAGGAAGTAGCTGACCGCGTTGCTGATCTGGATGGGCGCGCCGCCCGTGGCCGTGCCCGTGCCGGGAATGCCCAGCATGGTGAAGCCCATGGTGCCGCCCACGCCGTTGGTGAGGAAGGGGTCGAAGATCAGCGTGCTCAGGAAGGTGGCCGAGTCATCGCGGCCCAGGCGCACTTCGCCGAAGTCGCCCGACAGGCTCACGGTGGAGCGGCGGTTGAAGCTCAGGCCGCCACCGCTGGCCTTGCCCGAGCCGCTGTCCACGTCCATGCCCGCCTCCAGCCAGAAGCCCGCACGCAGGCCGCCGCCCAGCTCTTCCGTGCCGCGAAAGCCGAGGCGGCTGATGTTGGCGCCGCCCGTGGACAGACCGGTCTTGGAGGGGCCGGAGCCGTTCAGGTGCGTGACGCCGACATCGACGACGCCGAAGATCTCGACCTTGGACTGCGCCGAAGCGGCACCGGGCAAGGACGCCAGGCAGGCTAGCGCCA
>NZ_JADDRN010000059.1:0-8927 GCF_017355445.1 Delftia sp. SD018 | reverse complement strand
CCGCAGGAAACGGGGAAACAGGCTGAACCGCCAAAACGGACAGCCAAACGAACATCCAAAACGGACATCCCAAGAAAAGAGAGCGCTGACGCGCTCTCTTTTTAGATCCTGAACGTGCAATGGTTCAGAGCGGCAGGCATTCGCCCTGTACAAAGACCTTGAGTTCGCCCGACTGGATCGAGGTCCAGGTTTCATTCTTGGTCAACGGTGCTGTGACGATGATGGCCACACGGTCCTGTGGTGTGGTCTCTCGGGCGAAGTCCACGGTCAGGTCCTCATCCGACAGATGGGCCTGGGCAAAGGGGTGGCGACGCTCGATGTAGCACAGGTGTGTGGTGGCATGGGCCCACAGCGCTTCGCCGTTGGACAGCAGGAAGTTGAAGGTACCGTGCGGCGAGATGCGCTTGGCCAGTTCGCGCAGCGTGTGCGTGAGTTCCTGCACGCTGGGCAGGCCGGCATGGGACTTCCAGAGCTCCTGGAGAATCCAGCAGAAGGCCTGTTCGCTGTCGGTGTTGCCTACCGGATGGAAGTGGGCATGGAGTTTGGGAGCGAAGCCCTTGAGATCTCCGTTATGGGCAAAGACCCAGTTGCGGCCCCACAGTTCACGCACGAAGGGGTGGCAGTTCTGCAGGCTTACTGCGCCCTGCGTGGCCTTGCGGATGTGGGCGATGACGTTGCGGCTCTTGATCGGGTACTCGCGTATCAGCTTGGCGATGGGCGAGTCGATGGCGCGCTCATAGCCGACGAAGTGGCGCAGGCCCTTGTCCTCGAAGAAGGCGATGCCCCAGCCGTCCGTATGGTCGCCGGTATTGCCCGCCCGCTGGGTGAACCCCGAAAAGCTGAAGCGCACGTCGGTGGGCGTGTTGCAGTTCATTCCAAGCAGCTGGCACATGGCGGTATCGTTGTTTGCGTAGTTCAAGCCATAGCCTAACGCCTGGCGCGGCAGCTGCAAGCACAATGCGGGGCAACGGCAAAAAAACGGAAGACACCCATGCCCATCCTTTGTCTGCATACGGCGCACAGCAACGCCGTGATCTTCGAGCAGGCTGCTGCCGAACTGGGCTGGCCGGCCTACTCAATCGTTCATCAGGTGCATGAGGAACTGCTGTTGGAGGCGGAAGCTGCGGGTGGCATGAATGCGTCGCTTCGGCAGAAAACGGCAGGGCAGCTCGATGCGCTGGCAGACCCTGCCGATATCGATGCCGTGCTGCTGACCTGCTCGACCCTGGGCCCGGCCGTGGCGGATTGCCGCAGTGGCAAGGTCTGGCGTGCCGATGGCATGCTGGCGCGCAAGGTGGCCGCTGCCTTGCAAAGTGACCCCGAATCGCGCATTGCACTGCTGTGCGCCGCTCCCACGACGTACGAAGCCACGCGCAATCTGTTCATGGGAGAACTGCAGCAAGGCAACGCAGATCAACGCATGCAGCTGCAGTGTGTTGAAGGGGCCTGGGCTCTTTTTCGCAGTGGTGATGTCGCCGGCTATGTGGCGTGCATGGCCGATGCGGCTGTTCAGGCCCATGCTGCCGGTGCTACCCAGGTGGCCCTGACCCAGGTGTCCATGGACGGCGTTGCCAGGCACTGGAAGCCAGATACCTCCATGCCTGTGCCCTGGACGGTGGCTGGGAGTGCACTGCAGGCACTCATGGAAATACGGGATTAAAGACCAGGTTTCATGAAAAAAGGCAGCCAAAGCTGCCTTTTGCATGCATTGAGCGAAAGATCCTCAGCTGCGTTCGGACCAGAGCTTGCCGCCCGTGGCCCAGTTTTCGCGCTTGATGTCGGTGATCAGGATGTCCACCGATTCGGGCGAGCCACCGAGGACTTCAACCGAGACGCGCGTGATCTCTTCGACCAGCTTGCGCTTTTGTTCAACGGTGCGGCCTTCCATCATTTCGACGTGGTACGTGGGCATGTCAATCTCCTCAGGGATCAAGTTCTAGGGGGTTGGGTCGGCGACATCATATCGGCCGACGCGGGCGGTCGAGGCTTGTCGGTGCCAAGCGCGCAGGCGGGGCACAGGCAGGCCTTGTTGCGCAGTGGCTCCGGAATGCGGGCCAGTGCATCGGGTGCCACCGGCGTGTCCATGCACCAGCAGTTCAGCGGATCAACGCCCGCAAGAATGGCGCATTGATTGCTGCGGCCGCACAGCGGACACAGGCTGGCATCGGGGGGAGGGGCGCTCATCGTGGTGCTGAGTGTAGGCTCATGAAAAAAGCACCTCAGGCAAGCCTGGGTGCTTTTGCAGCCTTGGGCGCCGCCAGATGTCAGGCGGCTGCCTTGACCTTCAGGCGCCAGGCATGCAGCAGGGGCTCGGTGTAGCCACTGGGTTGCTCCTTGCCCTTGAAGACCAGGTCACAGGCGGCCTGGTAGGCCATCGAGGTGTCGAAGTGGCCGGCCATGGGCTTGTACAGCGCATCGCCCGCGTTCTGCTGGTCGACCACGGCGGCCATGCGCTCGAAGGTCTCGCGCACCTGGGCCTCGGTCACGATGCCGTGCTGCAGCCAGTTGGCGATGTGCTGGCTGGAGATGCGCAGCGTGGCGCGGTCTTCCATCAGGCCCACGTTGTGGATGTCGGGCACCTTGGAGCAGCCCACGCCCTGGTCCACCCAGCGCACCACATAGCCGAGGATGCCCTGGACGTTGTTGTCCAGCTCCTGCTGCTTTTCAGCCGCGCTCCACTTGTCTTCCTTGACCACGGGCACCTGCAGCAGGTCGGCCAGGATGGTGGCGCGCTCGGCGTCGGCATTGGTCTGCTCCAGCTGCTTTTGCACTTCGGCCACATTGACCTGGTGGTAGTGCAGGGCGTGCAGCGTGGCGGCCGTGGGCGAGGGCACCCAGGCGGTATTGGCGCCGGCCTTGGGGTGGCCGATCTTTTGCTCCAGCATGGCCTTCATCAGGTCGGGCATGGCCCACATGCCCTTGCCGATCTGCGCCTTGCCGCGCAGGCCCAGGCCCAGGCCCACGAGCACGTTGCTGCGCTCATAGGCGGCCAGCCAGGCGCTGCCCTTCATGTCGGCCTTGCGGACCATGGGGCCGGCATACATGGCGGTGTGCATTTCGTCGCCCGTGCGGTCCAGGAAGCCGGTGTTGATGAAGGCCACGCGCGATGCGGCAGCGGCGATGCAGGCCTTGAGGTTGACGCTGGTGCGGCGCTCCTCGTCCATGATGCCCAGCTTGACGGTGTTATCGGGCAGGCCCAGGACCTTTTCCACGCGACCGAACAGCTCGCTGGCGAAGGCGGCTTCCGCAGGGCCGTGCATCTTGGGCTTGACGATGTAGACGCTGCCCGTGCGCGAGTTGCGGATGCCGTTGGCGCCCAGACCCTTGATGTCGTGGACGGCGATGGCCGTGGTGACCATGGCGTCCAGGATGCCCTCGGGGATTTCCTTGCCGTTGCCCCAGAGGATGGCCGGGTTGGTCATCAGGTGGCCGACATTGCGCACGAACATCAGCGAACGGCCATGCAGCTTGACGGGCTTGCCATCAGCGCCCGTGTACTCGCGATCGGCGTTCAGTCCGCGCGTCATGCTCTTGCCGCCCTTGTCGAAGGTTTCGGTCAGCGTGCCCTTGAGGATGCCCAGCCAGTTGGCATAGCCCACCACCTTGTCTTCGGCATCCACGGCGGCCACGGAGTCTTCCAGGTCCAGGATGGTGGACAGGGCGGCTTCGACCACCACGTCGGCCACGCCGGCGGCATCGGTCTGGCCGATGGCCGTGGTCTTGTCGATGCGGATGTCGATGTGCAGGCCGTTGTTGAGCAGCAGCACGGAAGAGGGCGCCTCGGCATCGCCTTGGTAGCCGACGAACTGGGCGGTGTTCTTCAGGCCCGTGGTGCCGCCGCTCTTGAGTGCGACGACCAGCTGGCCAGCTTCCACGCGATAGCCGGCGGCATCCTTGTGCGAGCCCGAGGCCAGCGGGGCGGCCTGGTCCAGGAAATCACGTGCGAAGGCGATCACCTTGGCGCCGCGCACGGGGTTGTAGCCCTTGCCCTTTTCCGCGCCACCGTCTTCGCCGATGGCGTCTGTGCCGTACAGCGCGTCATACAGCGAACCCCAGCGCGCGTTGGCGGCGTTCAGCGCATAGCGGGCGTTGAGAATGGGCACGACCAGCTGGGGGCCGGCCTGGATGGCCAGTTCCGCATCCACATTGGTGGTGGTGGCCTTTGCATCCTTGGGCTGCTCGACCAGATAGCCGATCTGCGTCAGGAATTGCTGGTAGCCGGCCATGTCGGTGATGGGGCCGGGATGGGCCTTGTGCCAGGTGTCCAGCTCGGTCTGCAGGCGGTCACGCTCGGCCAGCAGGGCGGCATTGCGAGGAGCCAGATCGTTGACGATCGCGTCGAAGCCTTTCCAGAACGCCTCGGGAGCGACACCGGTGCCCGGGAGCACTTGTTCATTGATGAAACGGTGCAGCTCTGTAGCGACCTGCAGGCTGTGGGCTTGGGTGCGATCGGTCATGGTGGGAACCCCGGGTTGGATGGATGGAAAGGCTTGGCAGACCCTTTTCGGGCCTGACTATAAGGAATACTTTATTAGATTTATTTGCGTACATAAATAGACCATAAATCTTAAAACTCGTGACTTTTACGCAAAAATGTGGGAAGGTTATGCGCGCGCCAAAACCGGCCGGCTTTGGCACGTAGCCCTATGCATGGTGCACATGGAGGACAGCCAGTGCCCACTATGCAAAAAGGCGAGTCACAGGAGACGGGTGTGCGGTCGCATGCCCCACAAGAACACGGAAAAGAAACGGACAGCGGTCATGGACAAGCTCAAGGCATTCGAGTCATTCGTATCGGTGGCAACGCGCGGCAGCCTCACGGCAGCGGCCAAGGCGGAAGGCGTGGCGCCGGCCATCATGGGGCGGCGCCTCGATGCCCTGGAAGAGCACCTGGGCGTCAAGCTCATGGTGCGCACCACGCGGCGCATCTCCCTCACGCATGAGGGCAGCGCCTTTCTCGAGGATTGCCAGCGCCTGCTGTCCGATGTGTCCAACGCCGAGGCCAGTGTCAGCGCGGGCGGGGTCAAGGCCACGGGCCACCTGCGCATCACGGCGCCGGCGGGCTTTGGCAGGCGGCACGTGGCGCCTCTGGTGCCGCTCTTTCGGGACCTGCACCCGGATGTGACGATTTCCCTGAACCTCAGCGACCGCGTGGTCGATCTGGCCGGCGAAGGCTTTGACTGCGCGGTGCGCGTGGGCGATCTGCCCGACTCGGCCCTGGTCAGCGTGCGCATTGCCGACAACCGGCGCCAGTGCGTGGCCACGCCTGCCTATCTGGAGCGCCGGGGCACGCCGCGCCACCCCAGCGAGTTGACCCAGCACGACTGCCTGACGCTGTCCAGCGACGCCTCGCAGACGCGTGGCTGGGCCTTCCGCATCCCCCATCCCGACAGCGGCACCAGCGAGGTCGTGCACTTCAAGCCGGGCGGCCCGCTGGACTGCTCCGACGGCCAGGTACTGCACGACTGGTGCCTGGGCGGCTGGGGCATCGCCTGGCGCAGCACCTGGGAGGTCGAGGCCGAGATCACCTCGGGCCGCCTGGTGGCCGTGCTCGAAACATTCGCGGCGCCGCCCAATGGCATTTTTGTCGTCTTTCCCCAGCGCAAGCACATGCCGCTGCGTGTGCGGCTGTGGATCGACTATCTCAAGCACCACTACGAGCAGCCGGATTTCTGGCGGCGTACCCACGCGGCCTGAGCGGGCCGCCCAGCAAGGAGGAATAAGCATGGCAGTGTCGATAGCGACGAAAGCGGTATCCGCAACGCAGGGCGCGGCCCCAGGACGGCGGCGCTGGATGCGCATGGCGCTGGGAGCCGCCTGCCTGGGCATGGTGGCGGGCTGCGCCGTCCAGGGGCCGGGGCAGGGCCGGCCGGACGGGATGCGGCAGGGCGCGGTGCCTGCCGGCATCGTGAGCGTGACCTTTGACGATCCCTCGCGGTTCGACGCCGGGCGCAACGGACCCCAGGAGTCCGAGAAGGCGCGCCGCGCCTGGGTCGATGCGCTGGCCCAGTTCCTGGCCGAGCGTGCCGCGCCCAGGCTGCCCCAGGGCCAGCGGCTTGAAGTTCACCTCACCGATGTGCAGCGCGCAGGCGGCTTCGAGCCCTGGCGCGGGCCCCAGGCTGCCGATGTGCGCATCGTGCGCGACATTTACCCACCGCGCATCGACCTGCGCTTCAAGCTGCTGGGAGCCGATGGAAAGCTGCTGCGAGAAGGCAGCCGCCAGCTGCGCGACGCCAGCTTCATGATGCGCCCGGACCTCTATCCCAACGATCCCCTGCGCTACGAAAAGACGTTGCTGGACGACTGGGTGCGCGCGGAACTGGGGCGCTGACCGGACCGCAGTGGTCTACCGATTGCCTCGGACATCACGATGGCAGTCCCCGTTTCTGGCGTAATGGACGCTTGGCCCAAGAGGCCCAATTTCTATACGGATTCCCCATGACGATAGAAGCCATCCTGGCCAGCCTCCATCTGCTGGCCATCCTCACCTTCGTGGTGTTCCTGTCCAGCCAGGCGGCGCTGTGCCGTAGCGAGTGGATGAACGCCGCCGTGGTGCAGCGCCTGGCGCGGCTAGACATGATCTATGGCCTTGCCGTGGTCTTCCTGGTGCTCACCGGCATCGCCCGTCTGGTGTGGGGCGTCAAGGGCATGTCCTGGTACGTCTCGCAGCCACTGTTTCATCTGAAGATGACTTTGTTTGTCGTCGGCGCGCTGCTGTCGATCAAGCCCACGCTGGCCTTTCGGCGCTGGCGCCGCGCGCTGGATGCCGGCCAGGGCCTGCCCCAGCCGGCCGAGGTCGCCAGCACGCGCCGCTGGGTGATGTGGCAGGCCCATGTGGTGCCCGTGATCGCCGTCGTCGCGGTGTTCTGGGCGCGGGGCATGTAGGCTCCGTTTCCCTGTCCGGCGGCACGGGGTGGGCCTGCCACGTAGAATCCGCCGATGCTCTCCGTCAAACAGGAACTGCTCGCGGCTCTGGCCGGCGAGCTTGAAACTTTGTCGCCCGGCGCCGGTGCCCGTGCCGCTTTTGAATCCCCCAAGGTGGCTGCCCATGGCGATTTCGCCTGCACGGCCGCCATGCAGCTGGCCAAGCCGCTCAAGCTCAACCCGCGTTCGCTGGGCGAGCAGCTCAAGGCTGCGCTGGAGGCCACGCCGTCCTTCCAGCGTTGGGTCGATGCCATCGAGATCGCCGGCCCCGGCTTTCTGAACATCCGCCTCAAGCCCGCCGCCAAGCAGCAAATCATCCGCGAAGTGCTGGAGCAGGCCGAGAAGTTCGGCTGGCTGGCCGACCGTGGCGCAAAGATGCTGGTCGAGTTCGTCTCCGCCAACCCCACCGGCCCGCTGCACGTGGGCCATGGCCGCCAGGCCGCGCTGGGCGATGCCATCTGCAACCTCTATGCCACCCAGGGCTGGGGCGTGCACCGCGAGTTCTACTACAACGACGCGGGCGTGCAGATCGACACGCTGACCAAGAGCACGCAGCTGCGTGCCAAGGGCTTCAAGCCCGGCGACGAATGCTGGCCCATCGATCCCGAGAATCCGGCAAGCAAGGCCTTCTACAACGGCTCCTACATCCAGGACATCGCCGACGACTTCCTGGCCCGCAAGACCGTCAAGGCCGATGACCGCGAATTCACGGCCAACGGCGATGTCGAGGACTACGACAACATCCGCCAGTTCGCCGTCGCCTATCTGCGCAACGAGCAGGACAAGGACCTGCAGGCCTTCAACCTGCACTTTGACGAGTACTACCTCGAATCCAGCCTCTACACCAATGGCTATGTCGAGGACGCGGTGCAGCGCCTGATCGCGGGCGGACATACCTACGAACTCGACGGCGCGCTCTGGCTCAAGTCCACCGACTACGGTGACGACAAGGACCGCGTGATGCGCAAGCAGGACGGCAACTACACGTACTTCGTGCCCGATGTCGCCTACCACATCCAGAAATTCAAGCGCGGCTACTCCAAGGTCGTCAACATCCAGGGCACGGACCACCACGGCACCATCGCGCGCGTGCGCGCCGGCCTGCAGGCCGCCGACGTGGGCATCCCTGCCGGCTATCCCGACTATGTGCTGCACACCATGGTGCGCGTGGTGCGCGGCGGCGAGGAAGTCAAGATCAGCAAGCGCGCCGGCTCCTACGTCACGCTGCGCGACCTGATCGAGTGGACCAGCAAGGACGCGGTACGTTTCTTCCTGCTGTCCCGCAAGCCCGACACCGAGTACACCTTCGACGTGGACCTGGCCGTGGCCCAGAACAACGACAACCCCGTGTACTACGTGCAGTACGCCCATGCGCGCATCTGCTCGGTGCTGGCCGCCTGGGGGGGGGACGCGGCCACGCTCAAGGACGTGGACCTGTCGGCGCTGGAAGGCCCGCAGGCCCAGGCGCTGATGCTGCAACTGGCCAAGTACCCGGCCATGCTGACCTCGGCCGCAGAAGGCAATGCGCCGCACGACGTGACGTTCTACCTGCGCGAACTGGCCTCGCTGTACCACAGCTACTACGACGCGGAACGCATCCTGGTGGACGACGAAAAGGTCAAGCTCGCCCGCCTGGCGCTGATCTCGGCCACGCGCCAGGTATTGCACAATGGCCTGGCAGTGCTGGGCGTCTCGGCCCCGCAACGCATGTAACTTCGAGCGACAAGCGATCTATGAAGACACAGCAACGTGGGGGCACCGTCATCGGTCTCATCATCGGCATGATCGTCGGGCTGGCAGCAGCCCTGGCCGTCGCCGTCTATGTGACCAAGGTGCCCGTGCCCTTTCTCTCCAAGGGCGGCAAGACGGCCGACCAGGACGCGGCCGAGGCCCAGCGCAACAAGAACTGGGACCCCAACGCGCCGCTGCAGGGCAAGAACCCGGCGCCATCGAGCTTTTGCTTGAGCTGCTCGGCATCGTCGCGCTTGGTGAACGGACCCACA
>NZ_JADDRN010000058.1:0-11252 GCF_017355445.1 Delftia sp. SD018 | reverse complement strand
AGCGCGACAACTCCCGCTCCTGCGGCGACGAGCAGACTGGCCGTCACCACATAGGCGGCAATGCCGGCGCCTGCCCCCGCCAGCACGGAGGCCAGCGGCCGGCCCAGCACCGAGCGCAGGATGGGACCGACCACGGCCACGCCGAAGAAGAAGAACAGCATCAGGTCTTCCATGTCGAAGCCCCTGTCCGGGCTTTTGGAAGACTGGGGGCTGGAGGAGGGCGCCGGCAGTTGCTCGCCCGCAATGCGCGCTGCCACCTGGTCCAGCGCAGCGGTGATGCCGCCCGCATAGTCCCCCTGGCGAAAGCGCGGTGCCATCTGCTGGTCGATGATGCGCGCGGCCGCCAGGTCGGGGATCGCGCCTTCCAGCGCGCGGGCCACTTCCATGCGCATGCGCCTGTCGTTCTTGGCAATCACCACCAACAGGCCGTCGCCCACGTCGCGGCGGCCGATCTTCCAGTCACTGGCCACACGCCAGGCATAGGCGGCAATGTCCTCGGGCGCGGTGGTGGCCACCATCAGCACGACGACCTGCGAGCCCGACTTCTGTTCGATGCCACGCAGCCTGTCTTCGATGGCGCGTGCCTCATCGGCCGATAGCGTGCCCGTCTGGTCGATGAGCCGCGCCGAGAGGGCCGGCACGGGCTGCGGCGCCTGCGCCAGCGTGCTCCCGGGCAGCAGCAGCATGGTCAGGACAAGGGCGCAAAGCATGCGCCACAGTGGCACCAGGGACATGGTCACGGCTTACTTGTTGCCGAAGTCCACCGTGGGCGGACGGGAGATTTCGGCCTCGTTCTGCACGCTGAAGCTGGGCTTGGGTTCGTAGCTGAAAACCTTGGCCGTCAGATTGGTCGGAAAGCTGCGCGCCAGCACGTTGTAGGACTGCACGGCCTGGATGTACTGGTTGCGCGCCACGGTGATGCGGTTCTCCGTGCCCTCCAGCGTCACGCGCAGGTCGCGGAAGCCCTGGTTGGCCTGCAGCTGGGGATAGCGCTCGGCCACCACCATCAGCCGCGACAGGGCACTGGACAGCTCGCCCTGCGCCTGCTGGAACTTGTTGAAGGCCTCGGGGTTGTTGACCAACTCGGGCGTGGCCTGGATGGAGGTGGCCTTCGCGCGTGCCTCCACCACCTTGGTCAGGGTTTCCTGCTCGAAATTGGCCTCGCCCTTGACCGAGGCCACGATGTTGGGCACCAGGTCGGCACGGCGCTGGTACTGGTTGAGCACCTCGCTCCAGGCCGACTTGGTCTGTTCGTCAAGACGCTGGAAGTCGTTGTAGCCGCAGCCGGTCAATGCCAGGACGGTGGCAAGCGTGGCAAGTAGACGTTTCATAAGATGGCAACCTGAAAGCGACAATGGAAAACAGTATCGCGCACGATGCATGCGCAATGCTGGCGATTGTGCTGCGCGCCCGGCCTGCTGCCCTGTAGGGCAAAGGCCATTGCGCAGCGGTGTGGCAAGGACTGCTAACAGGGCTTTTATGCACGAATTCACGGCGGCGCGCTGGTTGCCCGGGGGCCATGCCCAGACCATCTGGCCGGCACTGTTCGCGCGCCGCTGGCCGGTGGGCCAGGCGGCGCCCGCCTGGCGCTGGGAGCGCTGGGATACCCCGGATGGCGACTTCATCGATGTCGCCTTCGGCGGTGCTTCCACCCTGCCTGCCGATGCGCCATGGCTGGTGCTTTTCCATGGCCTTGAAGGCTCGGCGAACAGCCACTATGCCCAGGCCATGGCCTGGGTGGCCGCGCAGCGTGGCTGGCACATGGCCGTGCCGCACTTTCGCGGCTGCAGCGGCGAGGTCAACCGGGGCCCGCGCGCCTATCACTCGGGCGATGTGCAGGAGGTGGACTGGATACTGCGCCGCCTGCGCGTACGGTCTTCCCGCCCGCTCCATGTGGTGGGTGTTTCCCTGGGCGGCAATGCGCTTGCGCGCTGGGCCGGTCTGCAGGCAGACAAGGCCGCCGAGGTGGTCCAGGCCCTGGCGGCGGTGAGTGCGCCGCTGGATCTGGCGGCTGGCGGCATGGCGCTGGGGCAGGGTCTGAACCGCTGGATCTACACACGCATGTTCCTGCGCACGCTGGTGCCCAAGGCGCGGGTCAAATGGGCGCAATTTCCCGGCCTCTTCGACCGCGATGCCGCGGTGCGCGCGCGCGATCTGAAGGAGTTCGATGACGCGTTCACGGCACCCGTGCATGGCTTTCTCGATGCGCACGACTACTGGCGCCGGGCGGCGGCCAAGCCTGTGCTGGCCAGCATTGCCGTGCCCGCGCTGCTGCTCAATGCGCTGGACGATCCCTTTGTCCCTGCATGCAGCCTGCCAGGGCCAGGCGAGGTCGGCCCACGGGTTACGCTGTGGCAACCGCCGCATGGCGGTCATGTGGGTTTTGCACAGGGACATTGGCCAGGGCATGTACTGGGCATGCCGCAGGCCGTCACGCAGTGGCTGGCAGACAGCGAACAAGGATGAATGCAATGGACGATATCGTGAAGCAGGCCATGGCCAAATGGCCCCATGTGCCCGCCTGCAGCGGCTGGCTGGGGCTGGACGAGCGCGGGCGCTGGTATCTGCGCGATGAAGAGGCCCAGGCCTGCGGCGCTTTCGACAGCGGCACCCCGGGAGCCAAGGGCGCGGAGGTGCGCAACGAAAAGCTGGCGGACTTCATCGCCCGCAACTATCTTGCCGAGCCCGACGGTCGGTGGTTTTTCCAGAATGGTCCCCAGCGCGTGTATGTGGAACTGGAAAGCACACCCTGGATATGGCGGCTGCGCTGGGATGGCGAGCGCCTGCAGGTGCACAGCCACACAGGGGCAGAGCTGCAGGCCGCAGACATCAAGGAGGTTTTGATGGATGAGACAGGGCGCCTGTATCTGGCCATGCCCTCCGGCCTGGGCCTGGTCCATACGCAGGACATGGTCGATGCCGCTGCCGCGCTGGACGCCGGCATGCTGCCTGCCTGTGAAGAGGTGCCGGCACAGACGTTGCCGCAACGCTACGGTTTTGTGCGCAGTCCGGCCCGGGCATGAAAAAACCGGCCGAAGCCGGTTGGTGCCAGACATCCTGGGCCTTGCTCAGTTGGCGGGTGCCGCTGCACCTTCTGCTGCAGCGCCTCCTGCGGCCGGGGCCTTGGGCTCTTCAAACTTGCCACCTGCGGCATTGGCCATGTAGACCACGCCACGGGCAATTTCGGTGTCGTTGAAATCGCCGCCGCCTTGAGGCGCCATCGCTCCCTTGCCCTTGAGGGCCGAGTGCACCAGACCTTCCAGACCTTGTGCCAGGCGCGGGCCCCAGGCCGCGGCATCCGCGAACTTGGGAGCACCTGCGGCACCTGTGGCATGGCAGGCCGCGCATTGGCCCTTGAAGACTTCTTCACCCGAGCGCAGCGGGCGATTGGCATCCCGGATTTCCACGAGGCCGATTTTCTGCAGCCGCTGGGCCTTGGCCATTTCGGTCTGGGAAGCGCCGGCGCCGGCCTTGTCGGCCGAGCTCACGTATTGCACGAGGCCGATGATCACGAACACCGGAACCACGAACGAGAAAAACACCGCCATCAGCAGCTGCTTGGGGTTCTTGATCGGGCCCGTATGGGCTTCTTCGGTGTGGGTTGCGCTCATGAAGTCCTCTTGTGTTGTGGGGGCGTGAGTCAACAACAAATTATATCGACGGGCCTCTTGCAGACACTGCGCGCAGACCCGGGTTGACCTGGGGCGCACATATGCCATGAGATGGATCAAGCAAATGGCAAATGCTTTCCGCGCGCCATGAAAAAGAGGTGTTCACCTTGCGGAGAACACCTCTGTGCGGTTGGCGCGGCAGATGCCTGCCTTGGGTCTTACTGCGCGGGCGCGGGAGCCGGCGTGGCTGCCGCTGCTGTCGCTGTCCTGTCGGTCCAACCGCCGCCAAGCGCCTTGTACAGCTCGATCTGGTTGAGCAGCTGCGCCAGACGCACGCTCACGGTGGACTGCTCCAGCGCGAACAGGGTGCGCTGTGCATCCAGCAGGTCCAGGTAGCTGGCCACGCCGTTGCTGTAGCGCAGGTCGGACAGCTTCAGGCGTGCCTGCTCGGCTTCGAGCTGGGCGCGCTGAGCCATGATCTGGTCACGCAGCGTGCCCTGGCTGTCCAGTGCGTCGGAGACCTCGCGGAAGGCGCTCTGGATGGACTTCTCGTACTGGGCGATGGCCACTTCGCGCTCGACCTTGGCCGCAGCCAGATTGGCCGAATTGCGGCCTGCATCGAAGATGGGCAGGAGGGCGGATGGCGCGAGGGTGAAGCCCCAGCTGCCGCTCTTGAACAGGCCCGACAGCTCGTTGCTGGCCGTGCCGAACTGCCCCGTCAGCGTGATGCGCGGGAAGAAGGCGGCACGCGCGGCACCGATGTTGGCGTTGGTGCTGATCAGCTGCTGCTCGGCCTGGCGAATGTCGGGCCGCTGCGTGAGCAGGTCCGAAGGCAGGCCGGCCGGCACGGCGGGCAGGTCCGCCGTGTCGCGCAGGCCCTGGCTGGAGCCCAGGCTGGCGAGCACGTCCGCTGGCAGGGACTGGCCCAGCAGCAGCACCAGGGCGTTTTCATCCAGGGCGCGCTGGCGCTGCTGCTGCGCCAGCGTGGCGCGCGCAGCCTCGGTCAGCGAGACGGCCTGGCGGTAGTCCAGCTCGGACGCCACGCCCGTGTCGAAGCGCAGCTTGGTCAGCTTGATCGACTCTTCACGGGTCTGCAGCGTGTCGCGCGAGATCTTCAGCAGCTGCTCGTCGGCCAGCAGCGTGTACCAGCCGCTGGCCACGGCGGCCACCAGGCTGGTCTGCGCGGCGCGGCGTGCTTCCTCGGTCGCCAGATACTGTGCCAGGGCCGCTTCCTTCAGGCTGCCGATGCGGCCGAAGAAGTCCAGCTCCCAGGAAGTGACGGCCAGGCCGACCTGGTAGCTGTTGACGTACTTGGTGCCCGAGCCCGTGGTGTTCGGGGCGCGGCTGGCGTTGACGCCTGCACCGACCGTCGGGAACTGGTCGGCGCGCGTGATCCGGTACTGGGCCTGGGCACGCTCGATGTTGAGCGCGGCCACGCGCAGGTCACGGTTGTTGTCCAGCGCGGTGCGAACCAGCTGCTGCAGGCGTGCGTCCTGGAAGAAATCCTGCCAGGGCAGCTGCGCTGCAGCCGTGCCGCCTTCCGCCGCAGCGGTGGCGTTCGCGCGGGTGTACTGCGCCGCGACCGGAGCGGCAGGGCGCTCGTAGGTGGGGATGAGCGAGCATCCCGCCAGGAGCAGGGCGGTGGCGATGGCCACCGGGGTACTGCGATTAATCATGGCTCAAGGCCTCCTTGCCGGCCGGTGTGGACGGCGGGTTGTGCGATTTGATCTTGCCCTTGAACAGCTTGCGCACCACGACGAAGAAGGTGGGCACGAACAGCACGGCCAGCACGGTGCCGGTGATCATGCCGCCGAGCACGCCGGTGCCGATGGCACGCTGGCTGGCCGAGCTCGCGCCCGTGGCGATCACCAGAGGCACCACGCCCAGGCCGAAGGCCAGCGAGGTCATGATGATGGGGCGGAACCGCAGGTGGGCGGCTTCCAGCGCAGCCTCGATCAGTCCCTTGCCTTCGGCCTGCAGGTCCTTGGCGAACTCCACGATCAAGATCGCGTTCTTCGCCGACAGGCCGATCACCGTCACCAGTCCGATCTGGAAGTACACGTCGTTGGAGTAGTTGCGCAGCAAGGTGGCAAGCACCACGCCCAGCAGACCCAGCGGCACGACCAGAATCACCGACAGCGGAATCGACCAGCTCTCGTACAGAGCAGCCAGACACAGGAACACGGCCAGGATGGCGAAGGCGTACAGGAAGATGGCTTGCGAACCCGCCAGCTTTTCCTCACGCGACTGGCCGGTCCACTCGAAGCCGAAGCCTTCGGGCAGCTTGGCAGCCAGCTTTTCCATCTCGTCCATGGCATCGCCCGAGCTGAAGCCCGGAGCAGCCGAGCCTTCGATACGCACGGCTGGGTAGCCGTTGTAGCGCACCGTCTGCTGGGCGCCCTTGACCCACTTGGTGGTCGCGAACGTGGACAGCGGCACCGGATCGCCCTTGGCATTGCGCGCGTTCAGGCGCAGCAGATCGTCGGGCTGCATGCGGGCCGGAGCATCGGCCTGCACGATCACGCGCTGCAGACGACCCTGGTTGGGGAAGTCATTGACGTAGGACGAGCCCAGCGCCGTGGACAGCGCGGCATTGATCGAGGTGAAGTCCACGCCCAGGGCGTTGGCCTTGTCGCGGTCGATCTCGATGCGCAGCTGGGGCGCGTCCTCCAGACCATCGGGACGCACGCCGGCCAGCACCTTGCTCTGCCCGGCCATGCCCAGCATCATGTTGCGGGCGTTGATCAGCGCATCGTGCCCGTGGCCGGCACGGTCCTGCAGGCGGAACGAGAAGCCCACGGCGTTGCCCAGTTCGGGAATGGGCGGCGGGTTCACGGCGAACACGAAGGCATCGCGGATGCCCGACGTCATGCCCATGATGCGGCCCGTCATGGCGTCCACCGTGGAGTTCGCTCCCTTGCGCTCGGACCAGTCCTTGAGCGGCACGAAGGCGAGGGCGGCATTCTGGCCCTGGCCGGAGAAGCTGAAGCCCAGCACGCTGACCATGTTGGCCACTTCGGGCTGCGGCAGCACGGCTTCTTCCACCTGCTTCATCACCTCCAGCGTGCGCTCCTTGGCGGCGCCAGGGGGCAGTTGCACGTTGACGATGAAGTAGCCCTGGTCCTCGGTCGGCAGGAACGAGGTCGGCAGGCCACGGAACACCACCACGGCGCCCGCGATCACGGCCAGGTACACACCGATCATCAGCACCGAGCGCTTGAGCAGTCGGGCCACCCAGCCCTCATAGGACTTGGCCGAGCGTGCGAACGTGCGGTTGAACCAGCCGAAGAAGCCTTTCTTCTCGTGGTGGTGACCGGCTTCCACGGGCTTGAGCAGCGTTGCGCACAGGGCCGGCGTCAGCGTCAGCGCCATGAAGGCCGAGAAGCTGATGGAGGCGACCATCACGATGGAGAACTGCCGGTAGATATTGCCGGTGGACCCCGCGAAGAAGGCCAACGGTATGAACACCGCGATCAGCACCAGCGTAATGCCCACGATGGCGCCCGAGATCTGGCCCATGGCCTTGATCGCGGCTTCGCGCGGCGGCAGGCCTTCCTCGCTCATGATGCGCTCGACGTTCTCCACCACCACGATGGCGTCGTCCACCACGATGCCGATGACCAGCACCATGCCGAACATGGCCAGCACGTTGATCGAGAAGCCCACGGCCTGCATGACCGCGAAGGTGCCCAGCAGTGCAATGGGCACCACGATGGTCGGGATCAGCGTGTAGCGCCAGTTCTGCAGGAACAGGTACATCACCAGGAACACCAGCACGATGGCTTCCAGCAGCGTGTGGGCGACCTTCTCGATGGAGATGCTCACGAACTTGGAGCTGTCGTAGGGGATGGAGTACTTCACGCCCTTGGGGAAGAACTTCTGCAGCTCTTCCATGCGCGCATGCACGGCCTTGGCGGTCGCCAGCGCATTGCCGCTGGGCGTCAGCTGGACGCCGATACCCACGGCATCCTTGCCGTTCAGGCGGGCGGAGGTCGCGTAGGCCTGGCCGCCGATCTCGATGGTGGCCACGTCCTTGAGGCGCACGGTGGAGCCATCGGGATTGGCGCGCAGCACGATGTTCTCGAACTGGCCGATCGAAGACAGCTGGCCCATCACCGTCACCGTGGCGGCGATCTTCTGGCCCGTGATGTTGGGCAGGTCGCCGATGGCGCCGCTGGCCACCTGGGCGTTCTGGCTGCGGATGGCGGCTGTCACGTCCTCGGCCGAGAGCTTGTAGCCCTGCAGCTTGGCGGGATCGAACCAGATGCGCATCGCCTTTTCCGTGCCGAACAGCTGTGCCTGGCCTACGCCGGCCACACGCTGGATTTCGGGCACGATATTGCGCGAGGCATAGTCGCCCAGGGCCACCGTGTCATAGGCCTTGGCGTCCTCGGACGACAGCATGATGAACAGCAGGAAGTTGGACGACGCCTTGTCCACGCGCACGCCCTGCTGCGTCACGGACGCAGGCAGGCGCGGCGTGGCGCGCGACAGGCGGTTTTGCACGTCCACCTGCGCCAGATCCACGTTGGTGCCGGCCTCGAAGCTGATGGTGATGCTGCCCGTGCCATCGGCCTGGGCCACCGACTCCATGTAGACCAGACCGGGCGAGCCGTTCATCTCGCGCTCGATCACGGACAGCACGCTGTCTTCGAGCACCTTCGCGGACGCGCCTGGATAGGCGGTGTTGATGACGATGGCCGGAGGAGCCACCTTGGGGTATTGAGCGATCGGAAGCTTGGTCAGCGCGATACCACCGAGGACGATGATGAACAGCGCGACGACCCATGCAAAGATCGGTCTGTCAATAAAGAACTTGGCCATTTCTGAGCCCCTTGATTACTTCTTGTCTGCCTGGTCCGCAGGCTTGGCATCGGCTGCGGCTTGCGGGGCTGGCGCTGCCGCGCCGGCCGGCTTCTGGGCACCTGCGGCCTCGGGCTGCCAGGGCACAGGCTTGACCGGCGTGCCGGGCGGCAGCATCTGCAGCTTCTGGAAGCCGTCGACCATGACCTTCTCACCCGCCTGCAGGCCTTCGCTCACCAGCCACTGGTTGTTCTGGGCCGTGGTCACCTTCACCTGCCGCTTGGTGATCTTGCCGTCGTCGCTGACCACGCTCACGGTGTCGCCGGTCTCGGTGCGCGTCACCGCCTGCTGGGGCACGGCAATGGCGTTGGACGCCTGGGCCTGCTCCATGCGCACGCGCACATACATGCCGGGCAGCAGCAATCCCTTGGGATTGGGCACCTCGGCGCGCAGCGTGACCTGGCCGGTGGAGCTGTCCACGGTCAGGTCGGTGAACAGCAGCTTGCCCTTGAGTTCATAGGCCGTGCCGTCGTCCAGGCGCACCTCGACGCTGGCAGCCTCGGCGCCATCGGCCTTCTTGAGCTTGCCCTGCTCCATCGCGCGGCGCAGCCGGAAGGCCTCGCTGGACGACTGGGTGAAGTTCACATAGACAGGATTGATCTGCTGGACCACGGCCAGCGGAGTCGCCTCGCCCTGGCCGACCAGCGCGCCTTCGGTCACCAGCGACTGGCCGATGCGGCCGGAGATGGGGGCCGTGACGTTGGTGTAGCCCAGATTGATCTCGGCCGTGCGCACCGACGCCTTGCCGGCCGCCACATCGGCCTGGGCCTGCTTGTAGGCTGCCTCGGCGTTGACGAAATCCTGCTTGCTGATGGCGTTGGCGGCAACCAGCGGGCGGTAGCGTTCCAACTGCGCCAGTGCCTGCGCCTGGTTGGCTTCGGCGCGGGCCTGCGTGGCCTTGGCGCTTTGGAGCGTGGCCTGGTAGGGAGCGGGATCGATGCGGTACAGCACCTGGCCGGCCTTCACATCGCTGCCTTCCCGGAACAGGCGTTCCTGCACGATGCCGGCGCTGCGGGCGCGGATCTGGGCCACGCGGCGCGCATCCACGCGGCCAGGGAGTTCGGTCACAAGGCCCACGTCGGCGGGGGTGGCGACCACCACGCCCACCGGCACGGCGGGCATCTGCTGCTGCGCGGCAGCTTGTTCTTCGGGCTTTTTCCCGCAGGCCGCCATGGCCATTGCGGCAGTGACGGCCAGGGCCACGGTGGTGAGGCGCAGACTGCTGTAAGGGGACGGAGCGGCTGACACATTGCTGCGTGTGCTGGGCATGATGGGTCCTTGTGCTGAATCAAATAACGATGTTGACGTTCCGGTCAGCGCTATCCGGAACGCCCGTGTCCACGGGCAAGTCGCGGATTATACATACATACATGAATGTATAATGACCGCTGTTGCTGCAAGGCGGCGCGAAGCATGGCGTAGCGTGGCATGGCCGGGCTCAACGATGGAAGGAAATACATCTTGGCACGACGAACGAAAGAAGATGCGTTTGCAACGCGCAACAGTCTGCTGGACGCTGCGGAGCAAGTGTTCTACGAACAGGGTGTCGCCCGGGCCTCGCTCAACGAGATTGCCCAGCGAGCCGGCGCCACGCGCGGTGCGGTCTACTGGCATTTCAAGGACAAGCTGGATCTCTTCTACGCCATGCTGGACCGCGTCACGCTCCCGCTGGAGCAGGCTGCTCAGGGTGACTGCGAAGATGACTCCGAATGCGATGCGCTGGAATATGTGCGGCGCCTGATGGCGGTGGTCTTCGGGCGCATCGCCGATGACGACAGTACGCGGCGCGTCTTCGAGATCCTGCTGCTCAAGGTGGAATACGTGGGCGAGCTCATGCCCGTGCAGGAGCGCAACCGTGCCGCACTGGACTCTTTTTCCGCGCAACTGGAGCTGGCGCTGCGCGCGGCTGCCGAAAGCCATGCGGTGACCATGTCCATGCCGGCTCCCCAGGCCTCGATCGCGCTGTGCGCCATGTTCGATGGCCTGCTGCAGAGCTGGCTGCTGGGAAGGGCCTTCGATCTCAAGCAGGTGGGCGCGCAGGCGGTGGATGTCTGCCTGCGGGGGTTGGGCTTCACGGTGCCGCAGGCGCAATAGCGCCGGGTCCTGGGGGCTTGGACGTGCCGGGGCAAAGTCATGCGACAATGCTCGGCTTGTGCAGGGCAGCGATGCCCTGAGCGGCTGTAGCTCAGTGGATAGAGTATTGGCCTCCGAAGCCAAGGGTCGTGGGTTCGATCCCCGCCAGCCGCACCACAATTTTTCTTGGATCGCCCAGGTGGCCTGAGAAAAAAATGCACTGAAATTTTTCTGACGAAAAAAACGGTGCTAGAATTCAAATCTCTTCGGAGGGGTGCCCGAGTGGCTAAAGGGGGCAGACTGTAAATCTGTTGGCTTACGCCTACACTGGTTCGAATCCAGTCCCCTCCACCAGTAATGGTGAAGAAGAGAAGTCATCTGAAAAGATGGCGACGTGCAGTCAATCTGTGCGGGAGTAGTTCAATGGTAGAACCCTAGCCTTCCAAGCTAATGACGCGGGTTCGATTCCCGTCTCCCGCTCCAGTTGGCGAGCAAAGTTTTTTGAGATTGCTTCGGCAGCCTCAAGGCCCATGTGGCTCAGTGGTAGAGCACTCCCTTGGTAAGGGAGAGGTCGGCAGTTCGATCCTGCCCATGGGCACCATTATCTCTGGTGCGCTCGCTAGATGGGGTTGCGCCAAATCCTGTTGTAGTGATTTAGATTTTTTTCGGAGTCGGAAAAATGGCTAAAGCAAAATTCGAGCGTAC
>NZ_JADDRN010000057.1:0-12176 GCF_017355445.1 Delftia sp. SD018 | reverse complement strand
CCGCCTTGATGCCCGAATCAATGGTCACCCCCACCTGGCTGATCAGCACCGCCGCCAGCAGCGACCCCGCCACGCCCCCCAGCTGGAACGACCCGAACCTGAACTTGCCCACCCAGTAACCGAGCGCCAAGGCCGCAAACAGCGCGATTTCCGGAGCCTGATGAAAGATGCTTCTGAGAAAGTCCACAGCCACCTCTGCTTCTGGGTTGAGGTCCACGGCGGCGCAAGGCAACGGAAGCGGCTGCCCCAGGAGGGCAGGGGGCATTGCGTGCGCGTGGACTGGGAAACGGCGAGTCGCTATTGGAAATAGCTATCGAAAATACTTCTGCACAAATGATTGTGACCAAGAAATACTCAATCGAATATGGCTATTTCATTGACTTCTTTTGGTCAATCCTTGTTGAGAACAGAGCCACTATTCACGACAAAGACCAACGGCAATGTAGGACTGCGCCGTCAGCAAAAGCGGATACATATACAGGCCTGCCTTGCTTGCAGGCCCAGGGTTCCAGTTTTTGGATGAAATCTATTGCCCGCCAGCTGAATTCATCAATTACGCCTCTCGCGCCCAGATGAGGTGGAGTTCTCCATCCACAAAACCGGCGCTCACCGCTTGCGACTGGCGCAGCCGAAGGGCTCCTGCCGCTTCCGAGGCCACGTAGGAGCCAAGCAGCTTTCTGGCAGCAGCAAGTCCCTTCTCCCACTCGCTTCCCACGGCGTCATGCGGCAACTCGAAGTGAGGGTCGTCGGACATGAATATGTCATCGCACGCCCAGTCCGGGTCCTGCGGGTCGTAGGTCGGGCAGCCCACAATCTGGAGCTCGTGCGATGTGGGCGAGTCATACAGATTGAAGTGGAATGCCGCGATTCCTTCTGGCAGATCGCCGGAAAGTGTTTCGTCGACCCATTGGGAAAATTGCTTTTCAATTGCTTTCATGGTTTCAATATTCTGATGCAATGTGGATCAAAAAATTTCCATCATATAGGGAAGTCTGAAAGAAAGAATTGATTTGCATGCTTCAAAAAATATCCGGCTCCGGCACAGCCCTCCCAAAGCCCGTCTCCAGAAAATCAAAATCGCATCCCTCATTGGCCTGCAGGATATGGCGGCCGAACAGCCAGCCATAGCCGCGCTCGTAGCGCGCGGGCGGGGGCGTCCATGCGGCGCGGCGGGTGGCGAGTTCTGAGTCGCTGACTTCCAGGTGGATGCGGCGGGCGGGCACGTCCACCGTGATGCGGTCGCCCGTGCGCACCAGGGCCAGCGGCCCGCCCACGGCGGATTCGGGCGAGCAGTGCAGCAGGCAGCCGCCGTAGCTGGTGCCGCTCATGCGGGCGTCGGACAGGCGCAGCATGTCTTTCACGCCTTGCTTCAGCAGCCTGGTGGGAATGGGCAGCATGCCCCATTCGGGCATGCCCGCGCCCTTGGGGCCGGCGTTGCGCAGCACCAGGATGTCTTCGCCGTTCACATCGAGATGGGGGTCGTCCACGGCCTGCTTGAGGCTGGGATAGTCGTCGAATACCAGGGCGCGGCCCGTGTGGCGCAGCAGGTGCGGGGCGCAGGCGCTGGGCTTGATGACCACGCCGTCCGGCGCCAGGTTGCCGCGCAGCACGGCCAGCGCCCCTTCGGCGTAGATGGGGCTGGACAGGGGGCGGATCACGTCGTCCTGGTGGACCTGGCTGCCCGCAATGTTCTCGCCCAGGGTCTTGCCGTTGACCGTCATGGCCCCGGTGTCCAGATGCGGGCGGATGCGTTCCAGCAGGGCGCGCAGGCCGCCTGCATAGAAGAAGTCCTCCATCAGATAGCGGTCGCCGCTGGGCCGGATGTTGGCGATCACGGGCACGCGGCGGCTGAAGGCGTCGAAGTCATCGAGGCTGACCGGATGGCCCGCGCGCCGCGACATGGCGATCAGGTGAATGATGGCGTTGGTGGAGCAGCCCATGGCCATGGCGCAGGCAATGCCGTTCTCGAAATGCGCACGCGTGAGCATGCGGGCGGGCGTGAGGTCTTCCCACACCATCTGCACGATGCGGCGGCCGCACTCGGCGCTCATGCGGATGTGGTTGGCGTCGGCGGCCGGGATGGACGAAGCGCCCGGCAGCGCCAGGCCCACGGCCTCGGCAATGCCCATCATGGTGGCCGCCGTGCCCATGGTCATGCAGGTGCCGTGGCTGCGGGCAATGCCGGCTTCCATCTCGCGCCAGGCCTGCTCGTCCAGGCGGCCGGCGCGGCGTTCGTCCCAGAACTTGAAGGCGTCCGAGCCCGAGCCCAGCACCTGCCCCTTCCAGTTGCCGCGCAGCATGGGGCCGGCCGGCAGGTAGATGAAGGGAAGGCCCATGGAGATCGCCCCCATGGTCAGCCCCGGCGTGGTCTTGTCGCAGCCGCCCATGAGCACGGCGCCATCCACCGGGTGGCTGCGCAGCAGCTCCTCCGTCTCCATGGCCAAGAAGTTGCGATAGACCATGGTCGTGGGCTTGACCATGCTTTCCGACAGCGAGATGGCCGGCAGCTCCAGCGGAAAGCCGCCCGCCTGCAGCACGCCGCGCTTGACGTCTTCCACGCGCTGCCTGAAGTGGGCATGGCACTGGTTGGCATCGCTCCAGGTGTTGACGATGGCGATCACGGGCTTTCCCATCCAGTCCTCGTAGCCATAGCCCATCTGCAGCACGCGCGAGCGGTGGCCGAAGGAGCGGAAATCATCTGGAGCAAACCAGCGTGCGCTGCGCAGGGATTCGGGGGAACGTGTCATGGTTGTGGGGCTCCTCAGTAGCTGCCGGCAGTGGATGCGGGCCCTGGTGGGTTCGCTGCCAGCGGCCCTTGCCTGAAGCGCGCCACCGCCGCATCCAGCCCGTCGCGCAGCAAGAGCGTGTCCAGCGCCACGGCCACGAACTGCGCGCCCAGCTCCAGGCATTCGCGCGCCCGTGCCTCGTCCACCATCAGGATCCCCGGTGCCTTGCCGCAGGCGCGGATGCGGGCGATGGCCTGGTCGATGGCCCGGTTCACCACAGGGTGGCGCGCCTGGCCCGGATAGCCCAGGCTGGCCGACAGGTCGGCGGGGCCGATGAAGATGCCGTCCACGCCATCGACGGCCGCAATCGCCTCGATCTGCTCCAGCGCTTCGGCCGTCTCCACCTGCACCAGCAGGCACAGCTCGTCGGCCGCACGTGCCACATAGTCGGCCGTGCGCCCGAAGTTGGCCGCGCGAGTGGAACCGCCCATGCCGCGCATGCCCTGGGGTGCATAGCGCATGGCGCGCACGGCATCCCGCGCTTGCTGCGCGTTCTGCACAAAGGGCAGCAGCAGCGACTGGGCGCCCAGGTCCAGGTAGCGCTTGATCAGCACCGCATCGTTGCAGGCGGGCCGCACCACGGCATGCACGGGCAGGGCACCCGGTGCGGGCAGGGCGGCGGCCACGGCCTGCAACTGGCCCAGCATCAGCGGCACGTCGGTGGGCGTGTGCTCGGTATCGAGCAGCACCCAGTCGTAGCCCGCGCCGCCGATCATCTCGCAGACAAAGGGGGAGGGAATGGTGGACCACAGGCCGATCTGCGGGCGGCCTTCGCGCAGCGCGCGCTTGAACGTATTGGCGGGCAGCATGCTCATGGGGGCTCTCCTGAAGCTGTTCACTGGACCTGGATGTTTCCCTTGCGCACCACCTCGCTCCAGCGCGCCACCTCGGCGGCGATGAAGCTGGCGGCCTGGGCGGGCGTGCCCGGCGTGGGCTCGTTGCTCATGGCGGCCAGGCGGGCCATGACCTCGGGCTCGGCCAGGAGGGACTGGCAGGCCTGGTTGAGCCTCTCCACCACATCGGCCGGCATGCCCGGCGGCCCCGCCAGGCTGGTCCATGAATAGTTGACGACCTGCGGCTGGCCGGCCTCGGCCATGGTGGGCACATCGGGCAGGGCCGCCAGACGCCGGTCGCCTGCCACGGCCAGCGCACGCAGCTTGCCCGCCTGCGCAAAGCCCACGGCCGAGGTGGCGGGCACGAACAGCAGGTCTGCCTGGCCGCCCATCACATCGGTCATGGCGGGCACATCGCCCTTGTAGGGAACGTTGTTGAAGCTCACGCCGGCAGCCTGGCGCAGCAGCTCCGTCGTCACATGGCTGGACGAGCCAATGCCCGTCAGCGCCACATTCACCGTGCCGGGGCTGGCCCGGGCCAGGGCCACCACATCGGCCACCGAAGCGACCTTCAGCCTGGGTGAGGCCAGCAGCAGCATGGGCACGCGCCCCAGCATGGCAATGTGCGTGAAATCCCGCCGCGCGTCGTACTTCACGTTGGAATTGACCAGCTGGTTGATGGCATGCGTGCCCGGCCCGCCAATCACCAGCGTGTAGCCATCGGCCCGCGCGCGCGCCACGGCCTCGGAGGCCAGCGAGCCATTCACGCCGGGCCGGTTCTCCACCACCACGGGCTGGCCCAGGCGCTGCGACAGGCGCTCTCCCACCAGCCGGCCCACCACATCGGTCTGGCCACCGGGAGGGAAGGGAATCACCAGCGTGATCGGCCTGATCGGCCAGGCAGCCTGGGTTTGGGCGTGTGCCGCGGCCAACATCGAGGCCGGAGCCAGGGCCGCAGCCAGCAGGCGCGCCATGGCGCTGCGGCGGTTGGAGAGCGAAGGGCGCATGGTGGTCTCCTCTTGAATGATTGCGCAATCATTTCAAGCAAAGGCAGCGCTCTCCATTCGGACGTACGAGGGGAAACAATCAGACCGTGCTGATGGACATCATCGTTAACATGACCGCGCAATCATCCTCAAGCCGCCTCTCCATCGCCATTCCAGGCAAAGGCCTCGCATGACCCTCCGCACCCTGCGCAACGCCAATGCGCCCACGCTCAAGGACCTGGCCCGCATTGCCGGCGTGTCGCCCATCACCGCCTCGCGCGCGCTGCACCGGCCTGAACTGGTGGCCGAGGCCACGCGGCTGCGCGTGGCGCAGGCCGTGGAGCAATCGGGCTACGTGCCCAACTCCCTGGCGGGCGGGCTGACCTCGCGCCAGACGCGGCTGGTGGCGGCCATCGTGCCCTCGGTGGGGCACTCGCTGTTTTCCGACATGCTCGATGCGCTCATCCACACCCTGGCCGCGCAGCGCTATGAAACCACGCTGGGTATCTCCAGCTATGACCCGGAGCATGAGGAAACCTGGCTGGCCGCCATGCTCAGCCGCCGCCCGGACGGCATCGTGCTCACCGGCACCGAGCACATGGCCCGCACGCGGCGCCTGCTGGTCAATGCCGACGTGCCCGTGGTCGAGCTCTGGGACTACCAGCCCCATCCGCTGGACATGGTGGTCGGCTTCTCGCAGGAAGACGCAGGCCGCGCCGCCTTCCGCCACCTGGCCGCCTGCGGCTACCGGCGCCCGGCCATCCTGCGCGCCGACGACAGCCGCGCCGCCCGCCGCGCCCTGGGCTTCACCCGCGCCGCCGCGGAAGCCGGTGCCCCGGTTCCCGCGCAAATCGTCTTCTCGGAAGCCATCCCGCAATCCGGCCGTGGCCGCGATGCCCTGAACGCCCTGCGCGCCCAGGTACCGGAGGCCGATGCCGTCTTCTGCAGCTCCGATGCGCTGGCGCAAGGCGTGCTCTCCCACGCTCACGCACTGGGCCTGCGAATGCCCGAGGAATTCGGCGTGCTGGGTTTTGGCGACCAGGCCCTGGCGCTGGACGCCTGGCCCGCCCTCTCCACCGTGCGCGTGGACGGCGCCGCCATCGGCCGCCTGGGCGCAGAGGCGCTGATTGCGCGCATGGCCGGTGGCGTGGCGGCGGCCGCGCAGGATGTGGGGTTTGAGGTGGTGGGGAGGGGGAGTACGCGGGGGCACCAGGCTGCGCGCTGAGCGCCAGCGTGAGGCGATGGCCGGGCAGCGGCAGGAAGACCGGCTTTATCTCAGTATCAGCAAGGCGCCGCGCTTATCCATAACCGGGCCCAGCGCAGGGCCAACAGGCCGGCGCCCAGTACCAGCCAATGCTCGCCGGCAAGGCCGGGCCGGTTCCTGTTCCGCTGCCATGAGCGCGGGCGCCAGGGCGACGGCGGTCCGGCCCGGGCGCCTGCGCCAAGGGTAGGCGTATTACGACGCACAGGAAGGCGTTGGCCCGATGGCTGTACCGAGGGCCACACCGCATCCTGAAGGCGTTACGGACCAAAGCCCCACCATGAACACAGAACTGCTGGACCCCCCACGTACCGAGCTGGCCGCTGGCGCAGGCACGCTTGAGCCTTCTTTCCTGCATGTGCCGCTCTACGAGCGCCTGGCCAACCATCTGCCCACCGAACAGGAGCGCCAGGCTGCTGCGGACTTCCTGCACGGCGTGATCGCCGAAACCTCTGCCGATGCCGATGGCCTGCCGGACAACCCGGAGCACCTGACCGACTGGATGCGTGCCAATGTCGAGAAAGTGCACGCCCAGTACCAGGCCTACCTGGCAGAGCGCAAGGCGGGTGCGGCACGCCGCTACTTCGGCAACCGCGCCCATGCGCTGTACTTCCTGCGCAATGTGGCACCTACCAAGCTGGTGGACGGTTCCTGGCTCTACGGACTGTGCGCGCATGCGGGCAACTCACGCATGTCGGACCTGGTCACCACCTATGTGGAAGAACTGGGCGACGGCATGGCCGACAAGAACCACGTCAAGCTCTATCGGGAGCTGCTGGCCAGGTATGGCCTTGATCCCGTGGAGGATCTGCCCGACGAGCTGTACCGGCAGGGGCTGGTACAGCTGGCGTTGGGCTGGAATGCGCAGCAGTTCCTGCCCGAGATCGTGGGATTCAACCTGGGCTATGAGCAATTGCCGCTGCACCTGCTCATCACCGCCTACGAACTCAATGAACTGGGAGTAGATCCCTACTACTTCACGCTGCATGTGACCGTGGACAACGCCGACACCGGCCATGCCCGGCGCGCCTGCATTGCCGCCTGGGAGAACGCGCCGCGCATTGACGATGGCGGCGAATACTGGCGCCGCGTACGCGCAGGCGCCCGGCTGGCAGACACGGGCACCAGCACGCTGGACGTGATCCGGTCGTTCGATATCGAAGCTGAGGTGGTGCGCATCCTGGCGCGCAAATCGCCTTCCGGGCATGGCGCGCACTCGGACTTCTGCAAGGTGGCCGGCCGCAGCGTCAATGACTGGCTTTCCCGTCCGCAGGACATGCCTGCCTTCCTGGGCGCGCTGGAGCAGGCACGCTGGATACAACGCAACCGGCCTGCGGAGGAAAGCCGCTTCTGGCAGCTGCTGCAGGGCGAGCGGGCAGAGATGTTCGGTGTTTTCTCTCCCTATGAGCTGCAAGTCATTCATGACTGGCTGCGTGGGCCGGCCAGTGCGGATGGCGCCTCCTTCGAATCCGTGGCCGAGCCCGGCAAACCGGCGCGGCGCATGAGCTTTCGCGTGGCCGAGCGCCTGCGCGCATCCCGTGGCGCGCGACCGGACCCGGGTCGCAGCGCGCAGGAACTGGACACCGACCTGATGCTCTTCGAGCAGCGCTACCCCACGCTAGATCCAGCGGCCCAGCATGAGTTGCTGGTACAGGCCATGTCACCGGGCCTGCACTGGACGCCCCTGGGCCTGCGCGCCACCCGCCTGTTCCTGGGCCGGTAGGCCCTTCGACCCTCTTTACCTACCCGGGAAAAATCATCGGGTCATTGGGCAAGACGGGCTTGCTCCTTGACCCATTCCCGGCTTTTGCCACGCACGCACCATTCGGGGTTTTTGACCCAGTCTGTGAAATATATATATGGGTGGCCTTCTAATATATTGCAGCGTGTATATCCTAATCTGGGCATGGCGTAGTACTGAAGAGGTGTAACAACAAGAAGGCAGAAGAGCATAATTCCTCCCCCTGTGATTACAGAGATCGCAAGAATGCGTTCTGAGATCATTAGAGTGCGTGCTTTGCAGGGGATTGCTTTTTGTATCACTGATACGAGTATCGTAAATCCCATTATCGGGAAATATACCCCGACCAAATCACCAGGTGTGATTCTTACCGAGGGCGCTGAATTTTTTAAATCGGCGATTGTTTTTAGAAATGAATGTTCTGTATTCCAAATTGAGAAAACCAAAACAAATATAATTGATGGAATTCCATATATCAATGATTTTCTGACATCGGCTAGGTTGTTGTTTTTCATTTCGATATCCATCAATCTCTACGGCTGATAGGGAGTGCCAGATTGTCTGGATGCATCCAAAGATTCGATTTTGCTATTTATTCTTTCATGGATGCCGCCTAGTTAAACGAGGTAATGAAGGTGGCACTGGTTTCCCATAGGCACCACGTCAATCAGCTTTAAAATGAAAACACCTTGAATGCCATTTCATAAAGCTCGATGAGCTGAATTATTTGTACAGACGGGATTGCTCATTAACTCATTCCCGGCTTTTGCCACGCACACACCAGGCGGGATTCTTTACCCAGTCTGTAAAATAAATGGTGGGGTGGTCTTCCAGAATATTGCAGCGTGTATAGCCCAATTTTGGCATGGCATAGTATTGCAAAGGAGTTATTACAAGAAGACAAGTAATCATGATCACTACTCCCGTGATTGTGGTAATCGTGAAAATGCGCTCTGAGATTTTCAGAATACTTGATTTGCAAGGAATTGATTTTTGTACAAGAAAAATAATTCCTGTGATTGACGGTATTGGGAAATACGCCACAAGCAAACTGGATGGTGTAATTCTTACTGATGGAGCGGAATTTTTTAGATCAATTATTGTGTTTAGAAATGAGTATTTTGTACTCCATATTGATAGTGCTGAAACCAATAGAAGGGAAGGAATGCCATGGATTAAAGATTCTCTGAACTCGGTCAGATTATTTTCTTCCACTTAAATATCCATATTTTCGATTAATAGGTGCCAGCAGATTGCTGAATCTGTACCGAGCGTTTGTCTTTGTTTTTCTTCTTTTACTTCTGTTGCTTAACTCTCTCAGGTTGATGGCGCTATCTCTGATTCCCTTTGTCATACCACCACTCAGGTGGATACGCCTTGGACGACATTTCACCGAGATCCATGGTCTGAATCATTGGGCAGGCGAGCTTGCTCATTGACCCATTCCCGGCTTTTGCCACGCACACACCAATCTGGATTTTTGACCCAGTCAGTGAAATATATGGTGGGATGATCTTTCAGAATGTTGCACCGCGTATATCCAAGTTTTGGCATGGCATAGTATTGCAGAGGGGTGATGACAAAGAAACAGAGAAGCACAACGCCAGTCCCTATGAATACAGAGAAGGCAAAGATACGCTCCGCTACTTTTAAAGTGCGCTCTTTGCAGGGAATTGATTTTTGTATCATGGCAATAATTCCTGTGACTGCAATTGCTGGGAAATATACAATTGCCAGATGAAGTGGTGTAATTCTCACTGACGCAGAAGAATTCTTCAAGTCAATGATGGTGTTGAGAAAGGAGTATTTGATGCTCCAGATTGATAGAGCCAAAATCAGTAAAAATGATGGAATACTCCATATTAGAGATTTTCTGATTTGGGCTATGTCTGTTGCTTGCATTTGAGTTCGTGTTAATTTATTTGGTAGGCGCTAGCCTATTGATAGATTAGGGTGAACAGGTACACGTCATTGGTCAGTATGGGATGATCTGATCTTCATTCGCTACCTATGCTGTTACGAATGACCAGATTCAAGCGATTGGCTTAATGTCTAAGGAAACTCGAAGGACCTGCGGGAGCCTACGAGGAGTCGTTCTAGTACATAGGGGTCAAACTATGCGGGATAGGCAAAGTACTGCATGCCTTGTGGTATGTGCCTTTTATTTATGGATTTGACTCAGTGCTACCGGCTAGTCGGGCTTGCTGTTTTACCCACTCTCGGCTTTTGCCACGCACGCACCAGTCAGGATTTTTCACCCAATCTGAATAATAAATATTTGGGTGGCCTTTTAATATATTGCAACGGGTATAGCCTAGTTTTGGCATGGCATAGTGCTGCAAAGGAGTAATAATAAAAAGACAAAAAAGCATAAGTAAAATGCCGGCAAATAGAGAAGTTTTTAAAATCCGCTCCGGAATTTTTGTTATGTCTGCCTTGCATGGAATTGCCTTTTGTATCATGATAGTAATTCCTGAAGCTGAAATGATTGGTGCGCATAGTGCAACCAAATCGGAAGGCGTTATTCTTATTGTTGGAGATAGATTTCTCAAGTCATATATTGTTTCAAGAAGAGAATATTTTATACTCCAAATTGATATGATCAGCATCAATAAAAAAGACGGTATACTCCATATCAAAGATTTACGGATTAGATTTAAGCTTCTATATTCCATTTGAATATTCTTCAATTTTTTCGGTGAATAGGGTGTAGCAGATGGACCGGCTCTCCTGAGGGCTCAGTTCCTTTTGTTTTTGCTTCAATGTTGTAGCGCAACTCTTGCTCGGCAACGTTATTGAAATTTACGCGATATATACCATTATTGGCGCTGTTTGTTGTGATTTTTAGTGCAGCAATTACTTTCTTTTTTATTTCCAAAACTTCATCAATTTTGTTTAAAGTAGCACCGGTAAGAACTACCATCACCGCCATGGCGATTAAAGGCCAAATGGCAATGGTTGTCACGCCCGTAGCTATCAGTCCCATACCTACACCCAAGCCCACCATCGTCGCCAACCCAGCCTTGACAGCCTCCACTCCAATCCCTCCCACCAGGTCATGCATGGTCTTCTCATCATTGAAGATGAAGTCCAATGTCTCCACGCCGATACCCACGACCAAGCTCAAGATGAAGCCCCCTCTGGCCACGCCCTGAAGGCCGCGCATGCCCAGACCCATCTGGACCATGCGGGGATTGGTGGTGAGAAAGCGCGTGCCCTGCAGCAGATTGCCGCGAAACCCGGCTCGGCCCGTGATGATGATATAGGTACCCTTGGGAGTCGCCTTGACATAGGTGCGCGCACCGGCAAGGCGCAATGCAATCAGCGTTCTGGTGAACAGGTACGCGTCATTGGCCAGCATGGAGGCGGGTATGGTCCAGGGTTTGCCGGCATTGGGGCTGGCCGTCTGCGTCCAATACCGGCCCAGGGCGCTTTGGGCCAGGATGGCGCGCAGGCTGGCCTCCAGGCGTGGGTCATTGCGCGACCTGTCTTGCAGGACGCCTAGGAACTCTTGCGGCGTGAGTACCACCACGTCCACCTGCTGGCTGTCCATGGCACGGGTAATCTGCCTGTTGAAGGCCTTTTCATAGCTGATATACGGGCGGGTGAGATCTGTGGATGTTGCCATGGCCTGCAAGCGAATGGTTAATGGAATGAATAAGGAAATGGTGGTTTGCCAAATGCCAGAAAAATCACGAACGCAGGCCTCCCATCAGGCCTGGGGTAAATCAGGTCCGATCAAGGTATGAGAGTGGGAATTGCGCGTTCGCAATCATTCCCAAGGCCAATGTCAATCAATGGCCTGGGAATTCCGTTGTGGGAGTCCGGCTATTTGATTTCTTGGGTATCTGGAAGTCAAGCAGAAAGGCTGGTGGCTGATTATTTTCAGATTATTCCTAGATGCATATACGAGATGCATGCCTTGAGTGCAGTCGATATGGATTTGGAATGGGGAAGAGGGCGGTGACAAGGCTTTGCCAGTCAGTGCAGCCATTTGCCCCAGTGGACGCAGGCCAGCCGGCACCGCCGTGCTGCGGGACTTTGCGGCCACAGGCACGGCGCCGTGGCGATACGGACATGAAGACCCGGTACAAGGAAACCGCGCGCAGCGGGCTGGCGGTCCATATCATCGGGTGCCGAGCGGGCGCGGCAGCACAGCCCCAACCGCAACGGCCAGCCGCCATCATCCACCCCGGTCACAACCTCGCACATCCATGACAGCCGGTGAAAGATTGAAGACTTGGGCACGACGCATCAAGCGCGATGGCGTCACCCTGTGGTTTGCCTGCAAGAGCCCCCAGACGCCCTGGTATGCCAAGACCCTGGGCGCCTTTGTGGTCGCCTACGCCCTGAGCCCCATCGACCTGATCCCTGACTTCATCCCCGTGCTGGGCTATGTGGATGACGTCCTGCTGCTGCCCGCGCTGATCTGGCTCACCGTGCGGCTGCTCCCCCCGGGCGTGCTGGCCGACAGCCGCCAGCAGGCCGAGGCCTGGATGCAGGCGCAGGGCCGCAAGCCCCGAAGCCGTGCCGGAGTCGCCCTGGTGGTGGGCGTCTGGCTATGCGTTT
>NZ_JADDRN010000056.1:0-14628 GCF_017355445.1 Delftia sp. SD018 | reverse complement strand
GGGGCCCGCCAAGCGCGGCTATGACCGCCGCGACCCTGCCCAGCACGAGGCTGCAGCCGTCCAGGAGCAATCGCGCCGAGGCGGCGTCCAGTCGGGCGACCACTTCCAGCGCAATGCCGTGGCCCGCTGCGATGTCTTCAAGAACGAAGGTGACCGCCGCTCCTGCGTGGAGCGCGTCAAGGACGGCCAGGTCAGCGGCTCCGTCGAAGGCGGCGGCGTGCTGCGCGAGTACACGGAGCAGGTTCCTGTAAGGCAATAACAGCGCTGGCTGTTGTTCACCTGAGAAAACCCGCCGGGCCACGAAGCCGGCGGGTTTTTTTGTGGGCGAATGCAGGCTCCCGCGTCAGCAGCCTGTGGTGTGCTCCCTGCCGCAGGCAGCCGGTATCGAACCTCGACCGCAGAGATCTGGCCCGCCGCCACGCCCCTGTCCACCGGATTTGACCTGGGTCATACAAACCCATTTCACCCGCCCCGGACCGGCTCACACCGGCAAGGCATTTCTATGATGGCGCCGTACTTCCCATATGGAAAAAGGATTCATCCCATGCAAGCCTTCCGGATCGTGGTCATTGGTGCGGGGCAGACCGGCACTCCCTTGCTGCAGCAATTGCTGGACGCGCCCTTCGTGCAGTTGCTTGGGGTGGCCGACCTGGATTTGAACCAGCCCGGCATCGCACTGGCACGCGCGCGCGGCGTGCCGGTCACCACACGGTTCATGGAACTGGTGGACGCGGCGGTGGACATCATCATCGACGTGACCGGCTCCCTGCAGGTGCGCGAATCGCTGCGCAGCAAGATGGTGGAGACCGGCAACACGCACACGCTGATCATGCATGAGGCGATTGCGCTGCTGATGATGTCGCTGTCGGCCGGCCGGCTGGTGGTCGGCAAGCACAGCGATCTGGAATATTCCTGAACGCAGGCGGCGGATACGCAGGACTGCCATCCGCCCCGTCCTCCCGTGCCTGGCGGATGACGGGCTGCCGCAGCAGGCGCTACAGCTACAGCCACCCCTTCATCCACCCCAGCCCTTCGCTGGTGGCGTGTGCCGCCGCGCCGCGCGCGGGGCGGTATTCGCAGCCTATCCAGCCGTCGTAGCCCAGCTGGTCCAGCAGGCGGAACAGGTAGGGGTAGTTGACCTCGCCGACGTCGGGTTCGTGGCGTTCGGGCACGCCTGCGATCTGCACATGCCCCACGCGGCCCGTGGGCAGGTACTGGCGGATCTTCATGGCGAGGTCGCCTTCGACGATCTGGCAGTGGTAGAGGTCCATCTGGACCTGGACATTGGGCTCGGCAATGTCGGCCAGCAGCGCATGGGCCTGGTCCTGGCGGCTCAGGAAGAAGCCGGGCATGTCGCGGCCGTTGATGGGCTCCAGCAGGATGGCGATGCCGTGGGGCGCGGCCAGCCGTGCGGCATGGCGCACGTTGGCGATGTAGGTTGCGCGCAGGATGTCATCGCTGGCGCCTGCGGGCTTGAGCCCGGCCATGACGTGGATGCGCGGGCAGCCCAGGGCCTGGGCGTAGGCCACGGCGCGTTCCATGCCCTGGGCAAATTCCGCTTCGCGCCCGGGGATGCAGGCCAGGCCGCGCTCGCCCGCGCTCCAGTCGCCGGGCGGGGCGTTGAACAGCACCTGCTGCAGGCCGTGGTCCTGCAGGCGGCGGGCCAGTTGCCCGGGCGCGAAGTCGTAGGGGAACAGGTATTCGACGGCCTGGAAGCCGTCGCGCGCGGCGGCCTCGAAGCGGTCAAGAAAGTCCAGGTCGTTGTAGAGCATGGACAGGTTGGCGGCGAAACGGGGCATGAAGGCTTTCCTGAAAACGGAGGCTGAGTGTGGCATCAGGCGCTTGCCAGCGCGCCGAAGGCCTTGGTGAAGAAGTCCGTGGTGCCGAAGTTGCCGGACTTGAGCGTGAGGTGCAGCCCCTGCGGCGCCAGGGGCGAGGCGGCATGGCACCAGGGCACGCCAGGGTCGATCTGCGGCCCTATGCGCATCTGCTCGATGCCCAGCGCCTGCACGCAGGCGCCCGAGGTTTCGCCACCGGCCACGACAAGCTGGCGCACGCCCATCTCGACCAGCCCCCGGGCGATGGCGGCGATGGTCTGTTCGACCAGTGCGCCGGCCTGCTCCACGCCCAGGCGGCCCTGCACGGCCTTGACGGCCGCGGATTCGGCGGTGGAGTAGACCAGCACGGGGCCGCTGGCGATGTGCTGGCGGGCCCAGGCCAGGGCCTTGCCGGCTTCGTCCTCGCCAGCGGCGATGCGCAGCGGCTCCAGCGCCAGGGCAGGGCGCCCCGAGGCGATGAAGTGCGCCACCTGTGCATTGGTGGCCACCGAGCAACTGCCCGAGACGACCGCCTGCAGGCCGGTGGCGGTTGGCAGGGCAGCGGCCTGGGCCGTGGGCTGGATGCCGAAGTTCGCGGGCAGGCCGATGGCCACGCCCGAGCCCGCTGTGACAAGCGGCATGCCGGCCAGGGCCGGGCCCAGGCGCAGCAGGTCGTCGTTGGAGACGGCATCGACCACGGCCATACCCACGCCCTCGGCCTGGAGTGCGGCGATGCGCGCGCGGATGGCGGCTTCGCCCTGTGCGACGGCCACATGGTCGATCAGCCCCACCTTGCGCCCTGTCTGCGCCTGCAGCACGCGCACCAGGTTGGCATCAGTCATGGGCGTGAGCGGGTGGTTGCGCATGCCGCTGTCGCTGAGCAGCACATCGCCCACGAACAGGTGGCCCTTGAAGACGGTGCGCTGGTTGTCGGGAAAGGCCGGCGTGGCAATGGTGAATTCGCAGCCCAGCGCGTCCATCAGCGCATCGGTCACGGGGCCGATGTTGCCCTGCGGCGTGCTGTCGAAGGTGGAGCAGTACTTGAAGTAGATCTGCGGCGCGCGGCCATTGGCGCCCTGGGCCTGTAGCCATTCGAGGGCCTGCAGCGATTGCGCAATGGCATCGGCCGGCGCGATGGTGCGCGACTTGAGCGCGACCACGACGGCGTCCACGCCCTCGTCCACCGGGCCGGCAGGCACGCCAATGCTTTGCACCACGCGCATGCCTGCGCGCACCAGGTTGTTCGCCAGATCGGTGGCGCCCGTGAAGTCGTCGGCTATGCAGCCCAGAAGAAGGGTCATGGGGATTCCGATGGAGCCTGGGGCAGGGTGACGCCCGGAAAGATCTTGATGACGGCGCTGTCGTCCTCGCGGCCATGGCCGGCGGTGGATGCCTGCATGAACATCTGGTGGGCCGTGGAGGCCAGGGGCAGCGGGAATTTGCTGTGGCGCGCGGTGTCTAGCACCAGCCCCAGGTCCTTGACGAAGATGTCCACGGCCGACAGCGGGGTGTAGTCGCCGGCCAGCACGTGGGCCATGCGGTTCTCGAACATCCAGCTGTTGCCGGCGCTGTGGGTGATGACCTCGTACAGCGCGGCAGCATCGACGCCTTCGCGCAGGCCCAGGGCCATGGCCTCGGCCGCTGCGGCAATGTGCACGCCGGCCAGCAGCTGGTTGATGATCTTGACCTTGCTGCCCGCGCCCGCGCTGTCGCCCAGGCGGTAGACCTTGGCGGCCATGGCGTCGAGCACGCCTTCGCAGGCGGCATAGGCCTCGGGATGGCCGGCCGTCATCATGGTCATCTGCCCGGACGCGGCCTTGGCCGCGCCGCCCGAGATGGGCGCGTCGATGTAGTGCACGCCCTGCGCCTGCAGCCTGGCCTCCAGCGCCACGGACCAGTTGGGGTCCACGGTGGAGCACATGAGGAAGACGGAGCCGGGCTGCAGCGCGGGGGCGATGCCGCCTTCGCCGAACAGCACGGCCTCGGTCTGCTGGGCGTTGACCACCACGCTGACGACGATGCGGCAAGCGGCGGCCATGTCGGCCAGCGTGGCGCAGGCCGTGCCGCCTTCGGCGGCGAAGGCGGCTGCGGCCTCGGGGCGGATGTCGTGGACATGCACGTGGTGGCCGGCGCGGCGCAGGCTTTGCGCCATGCCGGCGCCCATGGCGCCCAGGCCGATCACGCCGACGCAGCGTGCTGCGGGCTGTGGTGTGGAGGTGTCGTTGCTCATGGCTTGGCCGGTGTCAGGTCATCGGCGATGTAGGCGCGCACGATGGCCGTAAAGTCCTCGTCGCCGCGCAGGCCCAGCTGGTTGGCGCGCGCGGTATCCCAGCGGCCGGGCCAGCTGCCGACGATGCGCTCGACCTTGTCGTCGGGCTGCCAGCTCACGCGGTTGGCCACTTCGTCGCCAGCCACTTCGCGCAGCGCGCGCACCATGTCGCCCGCGCTGACGGACACGCCAGGCAGGTTGATGGGGCGGCGGTCGGCGACGGCGCTGGCATCGAGCTCGCAGCCTGCGACCAGGGCCTCGACGGCGCGGCGTGGCGACAGCAGCCACAGGCGCGTGGTGGCACCCACGGGGCAGTTGGCCGCCTCGCCGTTGAGGGGCTCGCGGATGATGCCGCTGGCAAACGACGAGGCGGCCGCATTGGGCCGGCCCGGGCGCACGCTGATCGTGGGCAGGCGCAGCACGCGGCCGTCGACAAAGCCGCGCCGCGTGTAGTCGGCCAGCAGCAGCTCGGCAATGGCTTTTTGCGTGCCGTAGGAGGACTGCGGGTTCAGGGCCGTGCCGTCCAGCACGGTGTCGGGCAGGTCGCCCCCGTAGACGGCCACCGAGCTGGTGAAGACCACGCGCGGCATGTGGCCCACGGCGCGGCAAGTCTCCAGCAGGGCGCGCGAGGCATCGAGGTTGATGCGCATGCCCAGGTCGAAGTCGGCCTCGGCCTGGCCGCTGACCACGGCGGCCAGATGGAAGATCACGGCCGTGTCCTGGTCTATGGCGCCGCGCAGCACCTGCGGGTCGGCAATGTCGCCCACCAGGGAGCGCACGCGCGTGTCGTCAATGGCATGGGTGGCCACCACGTCGAGCAGGTCGATCTGGTGGATGGGCCAGCGGGTGCCGGCCAGCGTCAGCGCGCCCTGTTCGAGCAGCTTGCGGGCCAGGCGCTGGCCCAGGAATCCGGCGCCGCCGGTGATCAGTACTTTCATGTGTCTTGGGGCTTGGAGCTTGAAGGATGGGAAGAAGGGCCGGTCAGCGGTTGACCATCTTTGCGGGGGTGAGCCAGACCGCGATGGCGCCCACCACGAGCACCCCCGCCAGCACGAACATGCCGGCCTGCGTGGACTGGGTCAGGTCCTTGAGGTAGCCGATCATGTAAGGGCTGGCGAAGCCCGCGAGGTTGCCGACCGAGTTGACGATGGCAATGCCCGCCGCCGCCGCCGTGCCCGACAGAAAGGCCGTGGGCAGCGACCAGAACAGCGGCGCGCAGGTCAGCACGCCGGCTGCGGCCAGCGACAGGAAGATCAGGGAAAGAACCGTGTTGTCGGCGAAGAAGGCCGTCATCGCAAAGCCCACGGCGCCCATCAGCGCGGGCACGATCAGGTGCCAGCGGCGCTCGCGGCGCCTGTCGGCGCTGTGGCCCATGAGGTTCATCACCACGATGGCGCACAGGAAGGGGATGGCACTGAGCAGGCCGATGTTCAGCGCGCCCGTGACGCCCGTGGACTTGATCAGCGTGGGCATCCAGAAAGTCAGGCCGTACTGGCCGGCGACGAAGGCGAAGTAGATCAGGCACATCCACCAGACGCGGCGGTCGGCGAAAACGGCCTTGAGCGAATGCTTCTGGGCGCCTGAGTGCTGCTGGTCCAGCTCGATCTCGCGCGCCAGCAGCTGCTTTTCGGAGGCCGTCAGCCACTTGGCGCTGGAGATGCCGTTGTCCAGATAGAAGATGGTCACCACGCCGATCACCAGGGCGGGGATGGCCTCGATCAGGAACATCCACTGCCAGCCGTGCAGGCCATGGTCGCCGTGGAAGGCCTGCATGATCCAGCCCGACAGCGGGTTGCCGAAGATGCCGGCCACGGGGATGGCCGACATGAACAGCGCCACGATCTTGGCGCGCCGGTGGGCCGGGTACCAGTAGGTCAGGTACAGGATCACGCCGGGGTAGAAGCCCGCCTCGGCCAGGCCCAGCAGAAAGCGCAGGATGTAGAAGCCCGTGGGCGTTTCCACATACATGAACATGGCCGACAGAATGCCCCAGGTGATCATGATGCGGGCGATCCAGACGCGCGCGCCCAGGCGGTGCATGAGCAGGTTGCTGGGCACCTCGAAGAGGAAGTAGCCGATGAAGAACACGCCTGCGCCCAGGCCGAAGACCGTCTCGCTGAAGCCCAGATCCTGGGACATCTGCAGCTTGGCAAAGCCCACGTTCACGCGATCGAGGTAGGCGATCACATAGCACAGCATCAGGAACGGCACGAGGCGCCAGAACACCTTGGCGTAGGCGCGCGCCGTCTCCGGAGAGTCGGCTTGGGCAGGGTGGACCCCGGCCTGGCCGGATGCGATATCCGTTGTCGTCATTTCAAGTCTCCCTTGGGTTCGCCGCTTGATGCGCCGCCTTGCGGCTGCGCGGCTGTGGATGGGCTGGGTGGTGGAATGCGGCCGTGGGCGCCGCGGTGCAAATCAGTAGCGCGCCCCGAAGGTGGTGCGCAGCTCGTCGATGGCGGCCGCGTCCAGGGGCTGCGGCCGGGGATGGGTCATGAGCCAGAGCCTTGCGGTTTCCTCCAGCTCTTCCAGCACATGGCTGGCCTGCTCCACCGAGCGTTCCCAGACCACGGGGCCCAGGCGCTCGAACAAGGCGCCGCGCACCTGGGCGGCCTGCGCGGCCACCTCGGCGGCGGCCTGCGGGTCGCCGGGGCGGCGGTAGCGGATCAGCGGGATGCGGCCCACCTTCATGACCTGGTAGGGGGTGATGGGCGGCAGCACCTCGTCCTCGCGCCAGACGCCGGACAGCGTCAGCGCCACGAGATGGGTGGAATGCGTGTGGATGACGGCACGCGCCTCGCCGTCATTGCCGTAGATGCCCCGGTGCAGGACCAGGGTCTTGGAGGGCTTGGCGCCGCTGACCCACTGCCCGCTGGCATCGACCTTGGACAGCTCGGCCGGGTCGAGCCTGCCCAGGCAGGCGTCGGTGGGGGTGATCAGCCAGCCGTCATGCAGGCGCGCGCTGATGTTGCCGGCAGCGCCAACGGTGTAGCCGCGCTGGAAGAGGCTGGCGCCGGTGGCGCAGATCTGCTCGCGGATGCGGGATTCGTCGCTCATGGGTGAACGCCCAGGCAAAGGTCAGGTGTGCCGGGTGCAAAAAGAGGTGTGACTGATATTGTCATCAGGTCATCATACAAATTTTGCGCAAAAATCCAAACAAGGTGAAAACCCTTGGCCATGCGCCAAGGGGTGGTTTCGGAGGTTCAGGGCTTGGCGGCCAGGATGTCGCGGGCCAGGCGTTCGCCGTCCTGCTCCCAGAAGCTGGCGTCGGCGCGGTGGATGCGGTCTATGGCGTTGCCCATGTGCGTGGCGGCGGCCTTGCGCGCGGCCTTGGGGTCGCCGGCCTCGATGGCCAGCACGATGCTGTGGTGCTCGCGTTCCACGGCCTTGCCGAAGTCCTCGCGCCGCGCCTCGTTGGCGCGCGTGATGCGCATGGCACCGCGCAGGAACTGCGACAGGTAGTCCAGCGTGCTGATCAGGAACGGGTTGCCCGAAGCCTGGGCAATGGCGCGGTGAAACGCCATGTCCTCCTCCACGCCATCACGGCCCAGCCGCACGGCCTCGGCCAGGGCGCTCTCCGCATCGTGGATGCGCTGCATGTCTTCTTCGCTGCGCCGGCGCGCCGCGAGCTCGGCCACCTCGGCTTCCAGCGCGCGGCGCACCTCGGTGATCTGGATCAGCGCATTCCTGCCAGCCGCCGGCAGGCCTTCGAAGTCCAGTGGCTCTATGCCTGCCGCCTTCACGAACACGCCGCTGCCCTGGCGCGATTCCACCAGATTGCGCGACTTGAGCTGGGACACCGCCTCGCGCACCACGGTGCGGCTGACCTCGAGCTGCTGCACGAGCTCGGCCTCGGTCGGCAGCTTCTGCCCCGGCTGCAGATTGCCGGCGCGGATGCGCGCCTCCAGCTGCCGGGCAACCTGGTCCGCAAGCTTGAGACCGGGCTGGATGGCCGAGAAGGAAACCGTCATGGAGGTAGTGGGGGGCTGGGGAGACACGTGTGGCAGCGATTGTCTCAGAACGGTGCGGCCTGTACGGCCTGCTGCGGCAATCGACGCCCAGACCGTCCATGGCGGCAGGAAAGAGACCGATGGTTCTGCCGGAGTTGCGCGGCGCGCCATACTTGCGCCTTTGCAATCCGCCCGCCACGCCCGCCCCGGGCCAAGGCCGCTTCGCCATGTCAACGCCCACCCCGCATTCCGCTGCACCCACAGAACACTCGCACGATGGCGCCAATGCTGCCACTACCGCTATTCCCGCCATCGCCTCGCTGGCCGATGCCGCCTTCGCCCAGCGCGTGCAGCACGCCATAGACCACAAGACCAAGCCGCTGGGCGCACTGGGGCGGCTGGAGCAGCTGGCGCTGCGCATTGCCTGCATCCTGGGCCAGGACAGCCCGGTGCTGCAGCAGCCGCAGATGCTGGTGTTTGCGGCCGACCATGGGCTGGCTGCGCGCGGCGTGTCGGCCTATCCGGTGGATGTGACCTGGCAGATGGTCGAGAACTTCATGGCCGGCGGCGCCGCCGTCAGCGTGCTGGCGCGCCAGCATGGGCTGGCGCTGAACGTGGTGGACTGCGGCGTGGCACGCGACTTTCCCGCGCGCGAGCAGGACCCCGACGACAAGCTACCCCAGCCCGGCCAGCCGCGCCTGTGGCGCCGCAAGCTGGGCTACGGCACGCGCGACTGCAGCCAGGGCCCGGCCATGACGGCCACCGAATGCGCCATGGCCCTGCGCAACGGCTCGGCCCTGGTGCGCCAGCTGCCGGGCAATGCGCTGCTGCTGGGCGAGATGGGCATTGGCAATACCTCCAGCGCATCCTTGCTGCTGGCGCGGCTGTGCGGCGAACCGCTGGCCGAGGTCACGGGTGCGGGCACCGGCCTGGATGCAGCCGGGCTGGCCCGCAAGATCGGGGTGTTGCAGGAGGTGCTGCAACTGCACGCTCAGGCCACGGAACCGCTGGATGCACTGGCGGCCATGGGCGGCTTCGAGGTCGCCACCATGGTGGGTGCCGTGCTGCAGGCCGCTGCCGAGCGCCGTGTCATCGTGGTCGATGGCTTCATCACCACGGCCGCCGTGCTGGTGGCCAGCCGCCTGCAGCCGGCCGTGCTGGAGCGCTGCGTTTTCTCGCACCGCTCGGGCGAGCCCGGCCATGTGCGCATGCTGGCCCACCTGGGTGCCGAGCCGCTGCTGGACTGGCAGCTGCGCCTGGGCGAAGGCTCGGGCGCGGCCCTGGCCTGGCCGCTGCTGGTGTCGGCTTGCGCCATGCTGGGAGAGATGGCCAGCTTTGCGCAGGCAGGGGTGAGCACGCGTTCGGAGGAGGCATAGCCGCTGGAGCCGCGCCGCGGCTAGCGCGATAACGCAGCTGCCGCCAGCTTGCCCAGCCGCCTGACCAGCGCGCCGAAGCGCGCGGCATCGGTGTTGCCATAGCCGATCACCAGGCCGTTGTCCTGGGGCAGTGGTGCCAGGGCGAAGGACGAGAGGGCGCCCGGGTTCATGCCGGCGCGCCGCGCCTGCGCCACGATGGCACGGTCGGACAGGTCCGGCGGCAGCCGCACCGTCAGGTGCAGGCCGCCGTGGCCGCCCAGCACCTCGTGCTCCACGCCCAGTTGCGTGGCAAGCGCTTCGCGCAGGGCCGCCTGGCGCTCGCGGTACAGGCGCCGCATGCGGCCCAGGTGGCGCGAGAACTGGCCGCTTTCCATGAAGTCCGCCATGGCCAGCTGCTCCAGGCGGTGGCCGCCGCGCAGCATCTCCTGCACGGCGGATGCCGCGCTGGTGGCCAGGGCCTGCGGCAGCACCACAAAGCCCAGGCGCAGTGCCGGGAACATGGTCTTGCTGAAGGTGCCCACATAGAGCACGGGCGCGTCCGGCACCTGGCCCTGCATGGCTGCGATGGGCGTGCCCTGGTGGCGGAATTCGCTGTCGTAGTCGTCCTCGATGATCCAGGCGCCGGCACGGCGCGCGCGCTCCAGCAGGTCCAGCCGGCGCGCCACCGACAGCACGGCGCCCGTGGGATATTGGTGCGACGGCGTGATCTGGATCAGCCGTGGAGGATGGCTGTCCCACAGGCCGGGCGCGATGGCTGCGCCATCCGCATCCACGCGCAGTGTGCTGACGCACAGGTCTCCCCCCGCAAAGGCCGACTTGGCGCCCCGGTAGCCGGGCTCCTCCAGCCAGGCATGGTCGCCCGGGTTGGTGAGCAGTTGCACGCACAGGTCCAGCGCACCCTGGGCGCCTTCGGTGACGATGATGCGCGAGGCATCGCAGCGCACGCCGCGCGAGATGCGCAGGTGCTGCGCAATGGCCTGGCGCAGTGCAGGCTCGCCTGCAGGATCGCCATAGTCCAGCGTGGCGTTGGCGGGAAGGCGCAATGCGCGGTCCTGCGAACGGCGCCAGGCGGGCAGGGGAAACCTGTCCAGCGCGGGCGTGCCCGGTGTCAGCGGCAGGCTGCGGTCGATGGCATGGCGCGTGGGCGCGATGCGGTCCAGGCGCCGGGCCGTGCGGGGTGCGCAGGGGGGCGCGGCGGCCGCCTCGGCGGCTGCCGTGGAATGGGTGGATACAGCCGCCACGCGCGTGCCCTGCCGGTCGGCGACCACATAGCCTTCGGCCGCCAGTTGCTCGTAGGCGATGAGCACGGTGTTGCGCGAGACCCCCAGATCCTCCGACAGCGCGCGCGAGGCCGGCAGGCGGTCGCCGGCCGGCAGGCGGCCCGCCAGGATGGCCTGCTTCAGGCGCTGGATCAGTTGGCGCTGGCGGGGAGCCGCTCCAGGGCCGGATTGCAAGGGACTGGTCAGCAGGTCGGAGGCGTGCATGCAATGGGTGGCGTGGCACCATGAAATAAGGGGGATATGGCGCTTTCAATGATGCCACGCCAGCGCTATCGTGGCCCTGCCAAATGACCTGACCAGGAATCTCCCATGCCCCCCGCACTCAACGCCCACTCCCAACCCGTAGGCCACGACCTTTCCGGCTGGACCCCGCGCCAGCGCCCGCCGCGCACGCCCATGCAAGGCCGCTACTGCCGGCTGGAGCCGCTGTCCGCCGCGCGCCATGCAGCCGATCTGTTCGATGCCTTCAGCCAGGCGCCGGACGCCAGCGACTGGACATACATGTCGGTAGGCCCCTTCGCGGATGCCCAGGCCTATCTGCGCTTTGCCGAGGCCGCCCAGGCCAGCGATGACCCGCTGCACCACGCCGTCATCGACCTGGCCACGGGCCGTGCCATCGGCTCGCTGGCGCTGATGCGCGTGGACACGGCCAGCGGCGTGATGGAAGTGGGCTTTGTCTGCTACTCGCGCCGGCTCAAGCGCACGCGTGCGGCCACCGAGGCGCAATTCCTGCTGATGCAGCGCGCCTTCGACGAGCTGGGCTACCGCCGCTACGAGTGGAAGTGCGACAGCCTGAATGCGCCGTCGCGTGCCGCGGCGGCGCGCCTGGGCTTCCAGTTCGAGGGGGTGTTCCGCCAGGCCGTGGTCTACAAGGGCCGCAGCCGCGACACGGCCTGGTTCTCCATCATCGACAGCGAATGGCCGGCGCTGCGCGCGGCCTACCAGCGCTGGCTGGAGCCGGGCAACTTCGATGCGGGCGGCGGGCAGGTCCTTTCGCTGTCCAGCCTGATGGAGCAGGGTGCGCCGCAGGCTCAGGAGACGGCAGGCGCGGCGTAGTAGGCCTGCAGCACCTCGATCAGGGCCTGCGCATGGCGCGGCAGCCGGCCCTGGTCGCGCACGAGGATGCGGCGCTCGCGCACGCTCCATGCGTCGGTCAGATCGATGAGTGCCAGCCCCATGCTTTCGCGGTTGCGCCGCGCGGCGCTCTCGGGAACGATGCCTATGCCCACGCCGGCGCCGATCATGCGGCACATGGCGTCGAAGCTGGACAGCTGTATGCGCAGCTTCATGGGCTTGCCCAGGCGCTCGGTCACACCTGCCAGAAATGTCTGCAGAGTGCTGCCCTGCTGCATGCCGATGGCGTCCTCGTCCAGCGTCTCGGCAAACGCAATGCGCTTGCGCCGCGCAAAGCGGTGGCCGCGCGGCGTGGCCAGCACCAGCCGGTCGGTGCTGAAGTGGATGGTCTGCAGGCCCAGCGTATCCACCTGGCCGGCCACGATGCCCAGGTCGGCCCGGCCGTCCAGCACGCCGCGCGCGATCTCGGCGTTGGGCCGCTCCTGCAGGTCCACATTCACGCGCGGGTGGTCGGCAAGAAAGGCGGGCAGGATCTCGGGCAGAAAGTCGGTCACGGCCGTGGTGTTGGCAAACACCCGCACATGGCCGCGCAGGCCGGCACCGTACTCCTGCAGGTCGTGGCGCAGCTGCTCGGACTGCAGCAGCATGCCGCGCGCGTGGTGCAGGAAGGCTTCGCCGGCCGGCGTGGGCCGCACGCCGCGCGCCTCGCGGTACAGCAGGGGCATGCCCGCCTGCTCCTCCAGCGCCTTGATGCGCAGGCTGGCTGCGGCCAGGGACAGGTGCTGCCTTTGCGAGGCGCGCGTGAGGCTGCCCAGTTCGGCGGCATGCACGAACAGGCGCAGGTCCGTCAGGTCGAAGTGCATGAGGGGCATGAAAGGCGAAGAGGGCATGGGCGGGGTCAAGGCTTTGTCAATTCCGAAGGCCGGGTCAGGAAATGCGCGATTGTGCGCTGGCCCGGCACGGGCAACCATGCGGGCTTGCGACAAGAACAAATGGAGACATGACCATGCCGGATTCTTCCTTTCCCCTGCCGTCGAGCCTTTTGCGCCGCCGAAGCCTGGTGGCCGCTGCACTCGCCTTGCCCCTGCTGGGCCATGCCCAGGCCTTGCCCCTGCTGGGCCATGCCCAGGCCTGGCCCGCGCGGCCCATCGTGATGATCGTCCCGCAGGCGCCCGGTGGCACCAACGACATCGTGGGCCGGCTGGTGAGCCAGAAGCTGGCCGAGGTGCTGGGCGCCAGCGTGGTGGTCGAGAACCGGCCCGGCGCGGGCGGCAACATCGGCACCCAGGCCGTGGCCAAGGCGCCGCGCGACGGGCATACGCTGCTGATGACCATCAGCAGCAGCCAGGCCATCAACCCCGCGCTGTACCGCAAGCCGGGCTTCGATCCGGTGAAGGACTTCCGGCCCATCGGCCTGATCGGCTCCGTGCCCAATGTGCTGCTGGCCCATCCCGGCTTTGCGGCCAAATCCGTGCCCGAGCTGATCGCCATGGCCCGGGGCCGGCCCGACGAGTTCCGCTATGCCTCGGCCGGCAACGGCACGCTCAACCATCTGCTGGGCGAGATGCTCAACAGCATGGCGGGCATCCAGCTGCAGCATGTGCCCTACAAGGGCGTGGCGCCCGCGCTCAACGATGTGCTGGGCGGGCAGGTGCCGCTGCTGTTCGGCAGCCTGCCATCAACGCTGCCCCATATCCAGGCCGGCCGGCTGCGTGCGCTGGCCGTGAGCGGCGCGGCGCGATCGCCGCTGCTGCCCGATGTGCCCACCATTGGCGAGACCGTGCCCGGCTACAACGGCACGCTGTGGGTGGGTCTTTTTGCGCCTGAAGGCGTGCCCGCGCCGGTGCTGGCGCAGTTGCAGGACGGCATGGCCCGCGCGCTGGCGGCCGGCGATCTGCGCGGCAAGCTCGAAGCCTCGGGCGTGGAGCTGGCCGGGCCGGCGGACAGGCCCGTGCCGCCCGCCCAGATGGCGGCCCTGCTGCGCGAGGACATCGCCAAGTGGGCGCGCATCGTCAAGGCGTCCGGCGCATCGCTGGATTGACGCAAGGCCTCAGCCCTGCGGCTCCATGGCCAGCGCGAACAGCTCGCTGCGAAAGTGGATGCCCAGCCGCGCGAAGGCGCGGTTGCGGTAGGTCTTGACGGTGGGCAGGCTCAGGCACAGGTCGCAGGCAATGCCCTCATGCGTCATGCCCTGCAGCAGCCGGGCGCAGACATCGAGTTCGCGCGGCGTCAGGTCGGGCTGTGCCTGCAGCAGGCGCATGCGCAGGGCCGGCAGTGTCTGCCGCTGCCGGGGCTGGCTGGGTGGGGTGGCCGGGGCCGAGGCCAAGGCCGTTACCACGGCGGGCTGCGCCTGCGTCAGCGCGATGTGCTTGTGCGCCAGGGCCAGCAGCACGGGCGCCATGCTCCCGAAGCGGTCGATCTGCGCATCGCCCAGTGCCCTCTGGTGCTGGTGGCGGTAGAAATTGACGGCAAACACACCGCCGTCGTCCTGGTGCTCGACGATGGACACGCGCTCGGCCATGCCGTGCGCGTCGTAGACCAGGGCGCGGTGCTCGCCTTCCACCTCCTGGGCCGTGATGTGGCACAGCGCCGTGCTGCGTGCCGGGCCTGCGTCGCCGTGGTTCCAGGTGCTGTCGCGCAGATAAGGACCCGAGAGATAGGCCCACCAGCAGTCGCGCGTGGTGTCGCGCGCCTCGCTGCTGGCCGACAGGAACAGCTGCGGCCGGCTGCGCGGGCCCGTGCGGTAGACCGACCAGGAGGCGGCGGGCAGCAGCGGGTTCATGGCCTCCAGCACCTGCCGGGCGAAGCCGGGCTCGCCCAGGCTGGCGACCATGTGGCCGATGGCGTGGCTGGGCACGTGGCCGG
>NZ_JADDRN010000055.1:0-18232 GCF_017355445.1 Delftia sp. SD018 | reverse complement strand
TTGTCTGCTGCCGGACCTGAGTCACCATTCGCGCAGTTGGTGTCGATGACAGCGATGCAGCGATTGCTGGCACTCATGCCCGTATCGTCAGCTTTCGATCACGGCCGCATATCAGTCATCCGAGCACCAAGGGTCAACCCAGCCCAGCGACGGAAGTAGCCGACGATGATCCAGGGGACTCCTAGAGGTCCGCTACTGCAGTCCATGAATAGCCACTGCCGACACAAAGCCGGCGTTCAGCGCCGTTCAAAGGAGCTGCGACGACTTAGCGGGTGTGTGCCGTCATACTTCACGCAAGCTGAATCATTTGCAAAGTTGCCATGTACACACTCCGCACATCACGTCCTGAAGATGGCGCCGCCCTGGTTGACCTTTGGCGGCGTTCCGTAGACGCCACCCATCACTTTCTCAGTCCCGATGATCGAAAGGCCATTGATGCCGAAGTGGTCGAGTTTCTGCCTCATGCGCCGGTGACTGTTGCTGTCGATGAACATGACCAGCCCCATGGCTTCATGCTGATCGATGGCACGCACATGGAGGCGCTGTTCATCGATCCGGATGTCCGCGGCACCGGCATTGGCCGCAAGTTGTTGCAGCATGGATTGGCGCTGCACGGGGCATTGAGCACAGACGTCAACATGCAGAACTCCCAAGCGGTTGGGTTCTATCAACGGATGGGGTTCGTTGAAACTGGACGTTCGGAGGTGGATTCGCAGGGACGCCCTTACCCCCTTATTCACCTGCGATACCAGGGCTAGCTGGAAGCAGGCCGCAGCTCGCATGGCGCCTGCCTTGCAGCAACAGCAACCCCGCACTGTGGACTGCTGCCCCCTTGGCTGACGCTCAGATACACGGTCGGCAACCACCGTTTTTGTACGCTTTGAATTTGATGGATAGACAACCAGATACAGGCATGAATTTGAAATTTAAGCGGCTCACTGAAGTTGATCCGGCCCATATTGTTTCGCTGAACAACAATCCAGATGTGCTGCGACAAATGCCGCTTGGAAGTGCGGATTTCGACCTGGCGAAAGCAAATGAATGGGCCCAGAAAAAAGATGCCCAGTGGCAGCAATACGGCTATGGGCCATGGGCGTTTGAAATTGATCAGCAATTTGCCGGCTGGGGCGGCTTGCAGTACGAGGAAGGTGATGCCGACCTCGCTTTGGTGCTTCACCCCAAGTTCTGGGGAAGTGGCAAAGCCATCTATCAAGAGATAGTGAAACGTGCATTCACTGGCTTGGGGCTGAACTCCATCACAATTTTGCTGCCACCTTCAAGAACCAGAATAAAAGGAGTTCTCAAGCTGGGATTTCGGCCAGATGGCGCATTGGATATCGAGGGGACTCGTTTTTTGCGCTATCGCCTGCATGCACCCGGCAAACCCGCTTGACCAGATCTTTGAGCAGCGCGTCTTGATCCCACGCACTCATACCTTGGCGAGGAAGGCCGCCGCATCACCCGCTTCACACTTCCAGTCTGCGAAGACCCCAACCAGGTTGCATTCCACGCAGTGGCAAGCGATGTAGTACCAGCGCACGTCGTGTGTGCCCTCGTACACGGAGACGCCGGACATCAGTTCGAACGTCTCGTTCTCGCACACGCACTCGTGTGCCTCGGGGGTGGCCTCTTCAACATATTCCGCGCTGTCGCCCATCAGGTGTTCCTGCCCGCAGTCGGTGCAGGTGCGGATGGCCACGCCGGCTTCCTCATCCGTCTGCAGCGCAAAAGTCCGGCACCCGCAATCGCATTTGGACGAGGCAAACCGGACGGCCTCATGAAGATTCGCAATGCTGTAGCTGCGCAGCTCGGCTTGGGTGTCGCCGGAAGTTGTCCCGTACCAGAACTCGCCCTTCTTCGTCAGTGCCATTGATACTGTTCCATTCTTCAAGTTGGGCTTCCCGGCAGACCTGACGCCAAGCTTTCCCGATGTTCCGGATTTTGCCTGATGGCACGGTGAATCGTCGCCAAGGGGCCGGGCCGAGGTGGACGCCGGCAAGGGCTGCGGAAATCCATGGATGCTGGTTCTTGGAGACTGCAGCCAGAGACCATCAAGTTCAGCTGTTGATCGCCGCCGATGTTCGATGTTGAAGATCCTGCGTCAGCTCTCAGCCTGAGACCATTGTTCGGAAACCTGCAGCTGCCGGCTGCTCCGCAGCGGTTGCTGCCGGTGCCGCGCGTCAGCAGCCGTGAGCACGCTTGTGCGAAAGGAAGAAGCGCAGCATCTCGGCGCTGGCGTCGATTCCTCCTGGCGTGGTGTAGCTGCCCTCTGAGCTGCCGCCGGACCATGCGTGGCCTGCGCCATGCAGTTGCCAGTGTTCAATGGCGGTACTTCCGTCGGCCGCGACATAGGCAGAGCGGGTGAATCGCTGGCGGTTCGGCGCATGGCCCTGGATGACGCAAGGTGCGCCTTGGGGACTTTGCGCGCTGCGTGCAGCATTCACCACGGCCGCGCCGTTGTCGTGGTGCACCGTCGTGTCGGCATCGCCGTGAAACACGATCACCGGACACACGCTGGGACCGCTGGCCGAGCCTGATGCTGCGCCTCTTCGCATCGCCTCGAGGGCTGATGGCAGATTGGACGCAGCACCGGCGGGCAAGCCCGAATGCACACCCACGGCGGCGAACAGCTCAGGATAGGTGCGTCCCAATATGTCCGCCATTGCACCGCCAGCCGATAGTCCGGCGACATAGACACGCGATGCGTCCACGCCATGGTCAGCCACCATCTGGCGTGTGAGGCCCGCCAGCAGTGCTGGCTCGCCCCGGCCCCGCTGCTGATGCTGGGCCTTGAACCAGTTCCAGCATTTTTGCGAGTTCGCATGCTGTGTTTGTTCGGGATAGAGCACCAATACACCAGCCCTGCGTGCCTGGTCATTCATGCGCGTGCCGGCGGCGAAGTCTTCCGGCCCTTGGGTGCAACCGTGCAGCATGAGGACGAGCGGCCGAGGCCCCGCTTCAAGTGCACTGCCTGGCGGCACATACAGCCGATAGGCCAGCTGCCGGCCTCCGTGCGAGTAGCTGCCGCGCAGCCATTGCTCGTCGCCGGAGGTGTCTGCCTGCGATGAGCCCGCAGGCACGGCGAGTTCGGGAGCATCGTCGATGAAACGGGCTTCGGCATCGACGATCCAGCCTTCTTCCCTATGACTGGTTGCGGCGGTCTTGCCGTGGGGCGCGGGCGCAGGTGCGGGGGCGCTTTCGCCTCGCAAGGTGCGCTGAATCAGCTCGGTTGCTTCCAGCAAATTGCCAGTGCGCGTCAGGCGTGTAGCCTCGCCCAGCATGTCGTGAAAAAGCTGTTTCATGGAATGGTTCTCAGGTAATGCGGCCGGCCAGAGCGGCACGAACGGCGGGGCTGGCCTGGAGCGCTCCCAGCACCGTGATGGATTCGATGGTTTCTGCGGCCAGCTGCGCAGGCACGTCCTGCGCGATGCTGGCCAAGCCCAGCACCCGGATCTGCAGCTTTTCCCCGGCAGCCTGCACCCGCATGAGATCGGCCTGGGAAAAATGCTGCATACCCAGGACCAGCATCTTGCGGGCGACGACCTGCTGCAACGCTTCCGCGTGGCTGCGCAGGTGATTGCGTATCGCTGTACGGATGAAATCACTGCGGTTTGCGTAGAAGCCTTCGGCGACCAGCAGGTCGATTTGGCCCAGGTCGACATAGCCCAGATTGATGGTGAGCTTCTCGGATTCGCTCACGCGAGGGGTGGAGGTGGTTGTGGCCATGGAACATCCTTATGCCATCCATATGGATGGTTTGAGGATGGTTTCAAGGCCTGATGTTTCAATTTGGCGCTGCACGTCGTGTGGTGTCCGGTGGACGGGCTCTCCAGCGTGTCCGTTGCCATCATTGCCCTGTCACGTCTGGGCCGTAGGGTGCCCTAGCCGGGCCACCGCGCCCGGCGTTGCTCAGCCATGCGCCAGGAGGCTCCATGCAAGATTTGCAGGCAGGCTCGCCGCACGGCCCTTGCGTTTGGGGCCGGCCCGGCGAACGGTTCAATACCTGGAGTCATCTGGCAGCCCTGCCCGTGGGCCTGGCGGCCAGTGTGGTTCTCATCTGCGAAACGGTGGCCGGCGGCGATGCGCGCAAGATTGTGGGCGCTGTGGTGTTTGGCCTGTCTCTGGCGGCGCTGTTTGGCGCATCGGCCCTCTTTCATGGCTGTACCGGGGGGCGCAAGCGTTTCTGGCAGCGCGTTGACCACGCCTGCATTTACCTGCTGATTGCCGGCAGCCACACGCCCTTTGCCTTGATGGCGCCCCCTGGCTTGTGGGCTTGGGTGCTGCTTGGCGGCGTATGGGGGCTCGCATTCCAGGGTGCGATACGTGCACTGGGTTTCGATTCGCCGCCGCGCCTGTCCCTGTACATCAGCCTTGGCTGGCTCAGCTTGGGAGGCGCGGTGCCGGTGGCCTTTCGCCATGGTGCGCAGACCCTGGCCTGGCTGCTCGCCGGCGGACTGCTCTATTCGGCAGGAACGGTGTTCTACCGTCGTCTGGCGAGCATGCGCCACGCGCACGGCATCTGGCATCTGTTCGTGGTTGCCGGCAGCGCCTGCCATACCGTCGCGGTAGCCGGTTTGCTCGCCTGACCTCCTGCCATTCATGGCTTCGACACCCTGCCGTCCTGATGAGGCTGTTTGCTTACGCAATTTCGGCGGGGCGGACCTCATCGAAAATTCTGGCATGGGCTTAAAACATGGTCGAGGCGGGGTGCATCCATCTCTTCCTCATCTTCGAGGAGAAGGCCATGACTGCATCGATTTCACTCAGGTCACTGCTTGGCAGGCCGCAGGACCCTGATCTTGCCGACCAGGCGGTTCCAGGGCACGGTGTTCCTTCGCAGGACCCCGACCAGGCAGCACAGATTCGAATGGGCAAGGCAGAGGCCTTGCGGGAGTCCAAATCAACCATGGTCGCCGGCTTCATGATTTTTGGCGCAGCACTGGGGTCTGCACTGGGCGCAGCCGTGGGAGGACCGGTTGGAATATTCGTTGGGGGCGCCGTCGGTGGCCTGGTGGGCGCCGGATGCGGGGAGGCGGCTGGAGCCACGTGGATCAAACACAAGGATTGATGGACCGGCCGGATGCAGAAACCCGTCCTTTGCGTCCATTGAAATCAAAAAGGGCCCGAGGGCCCTTTTTCGTTACGGAGCGGCTGGATTACTGCTTCGGTTGCCCTTGATGGGCTTGCTTCTTTTGCTCTTCAGCGGAGCCCGGCTGATGCTGCTTGGGAGCAGTTTGCTGTGGCTGGGGCTTGCTGGGCTGGCCAACGGGCTGCTGGCTTTTGCCTGGCGTGTTCTGGGAAACGGACATGTGAAACTCCTATGGTCTTCAAAAGCCAAGATGGCTCTTGAAAGTCCACTGTGTTCCTGGTCCAGGCGATGGGATGTAGTCAAACCAGCCGCAGACAAATTATGTTGTAAGCGTGGCAGCACAAGGGTTTTCGGGGGGCTTTCCGGATGCGGGGGGCCCGCAGGGCCAGGCACAGATGCCACTGCCGGTATGTGCGGTACCGCACAGAGCCGGTGGGCCTGGCCCGTAAGATGCAAGAGCGTCATTTCTGCTGTCTCCAGACTCTCTTGAAGTGCCGGGATGACTGCACTGGAATTGCCTTTATGCCCTCTTGCGCCGCGTCCACCGGCAATCATTTGCTCGCCTCCTTGCCGCCCGAGCCATGGCAGCGGTGGGAGCCTGCGCTGGAGCCCGTGGAGCTTGCCCTGGGCCAGGTGCTGTATGAAGCGGGCCGGGTCATGAGTCACGTGTACTTCCCCACGACGGCGATCGTCTCCCTGCTGTACGTGATGGAGAACGGTGCGTCGGCGGAGATCGCGGTGGTGGGCAACGAAGGGATTGTGGGCATTTCCCTCTTCATGGGCGGAGGGTCCACGACCAGCAGGGCGGTCGTTCAAAGCGCCGGCAGGGGCTATCGGCTGAAGGTCGGCGCCATGCAGGCGGAGTTCGAGCGCGGTGGCCCGGTTCTTCACCTCTTGCTGCGCTACACGCAGGCGTTGATCACCCAGATGGCCCAGACCGCCGTCTGCAACCGTCACCATTCACTCGACCAGCAGCTTTGCCGCTGGTTGCTGCTGAGCCTGGACCGGCTCCAGGGCACGGACCTGGTGATGACGCAGGAGCTGATCTCCAACATGCTCGGAGTCCGCCGCGAGGGAGTGACCGAGGCCGCGCTGAAGCTGCAGCGCGCCGAGATCATCCGCTATTCGCGTGGCCGCATCAGTGTGCTGGACCGTACGGGCCTGGAGCAGCGCTCCTGCGAGTGCTATGCGGTGGTGAGAAAAGAGTACGACCGGTTGCTGCCGGACATCACGGCTTGCTAGGTCCCGATCGCGGCCTCTTGCACAGGGATGACAAAGCAGCTGTGCGCTGCCAGCTCTGTCCAGCGCAGCCTCTGCGATACCTGCAGCATGACCGCCCCCTCCCCGTCACACTTGGCCGCCAGCGCGTCGGTGCTGCCGCGAATCAGGAGAAAGCGCATGCTGCGGCCCTCCCGTTTCAATACCAGTTCGGCCTGGGGCCAATGGGAAGGAAGGCAGGGGGTGAAGAACAGTTCCCCGGCGTGGATGTGCAGCCCCAGGATGGATTCCACCGCGGCGCGATGCATCCATGCAGCCGAGCCCGTGTACCAGCTCCATCCGCCCCGTCCGACAAAAGGGGGCTGGGTGTATACGTCTGCTGCCATGGCGTAAGGCTCGATGGCGTATTGGCTGCCCCATACGGGATGGCTGGCGCGATGGGCCGGACTCAGGTAGGTGAAGTACCGGTAGGGTGTGTCCTGGAGGCGCTCGCTGCCGGTGGCGGTGGCGTGCGCCGCCTGGCGCAGGGCCAGCGAAGCGGCGGCCATCACGGCCCACGCTCCGGCATGGGTGTACTGCCCGCCGTTTTCCCGCACCCCTGCCGGGTAGGCCTGGATATAGCCTGCATGCGGAAGGCCATGGACCAGGGGCGGTGCCAGCAGCGGGATCAGGCCTGTATCGGGCTGGACCAGCTCCGTGTCCACCGCTTCCATGGCAATGCGCGGGCGCGAGGTGCCTGACGTGGTGACCAGGACCGACCAGGCCTGCGCAATCAGATCGATGCGCGCCTCGGGTTGCCGGGCCGAACCCAGCACCGTGCCGTCATCGAAGAACGCCCGCCGGTACCAGCGCCCATCCCAGCCCGCAACATCCAGGGCCTGGCGCCAGCCGGCCAGGGCTGTCTGCCAGGCGTCGGCGCGTGCTTCGTCGCCGCAGCCGCGTGCCAGCGGTATCCAGTCCGTGACGATGGCGCACAGGAACCAGGCGAGCCATACCGATTCACCCCGGCCTTGGTGACCAACAGCGCTCATGCCATCGTTCCAGTCTCCTGCGCCCATCAGGGGCAGGCCGTGCACGCCCACGGCAAGGCTGCGGTCGATGGCGCGCGCCGCATGCTCGTAGACCGAAGCCGAAACTTCGCTGATGCCCGGTGTTTCGTAGACATCGTCCACGCCGTCGGCAATGGCGGGCGCCTCCAGGAACGGAACCTGCTGCTGCAGCAGCGCCGTGTCGCCAGTGGCCTGGAGATAGTGCGAGCAGGCGAAGGGCAGCCACAGCAGGTCGTCGCTGCAGCGGGTGCGCACGCCGGCACCCGAAGGCGCATGCCACCAGTGCTGCACGTCCCCTTCGAGGAATTGCCGTGAGGCGCACAGCGTGATCTGTTGCCGCAGCACGCCGGGATCGGCCCAGACAAGCGCCATGGCGTCCTGCAATTGGTCGCGGTAGCCGGTGGCGCCTCCCGCCTGGTAGAAACCGGCCTTGGACCACAGCCGCGAGGAGACCGTCTGGTAGGGCAGCCAGCGGTTCACAAGCACGTCCATCAGCGGATCGGGCGTGTGGATCTGCGTGGCCTGGAGCAGGCCATCCCAGTAGTCGCTGTTGGCCTGTTCTCGTGCCTTGGGGGCCAGGACGGTGGCTTGCTCCAGCAACTGGCGCGCCGCATCGGGACTCGTGGCATGGCCGATCAGATAGGTCTGCTCCCAGGTCACGCCGGGCCGAAGCGTGGCCAGGCGCGACAGGGCTGCGCAGGGTTCGAGCCCGTATCCGCTGCGCTGCCCCAGCTGTGCCGGGAGCTGCAAATGTCCGTCGGATGCAAAGAACTCGCTGCGGTCGCAGGTCCAGTCAAGGCTGTCGTGCTTTCCCGCGAGGGTGCCTTCGCCGGCATGCGATTCGCAGAAGAAAGCCGTGCCGCCACCAAAGCCGCCCGCAGCCTCGGTCTGGGTGCATAGCAGGCCCAGAAAGCGCTTGTCGGGCGCCGCTGCCCACAGGGCCATGGTCTCCAGCGTGGCGCGGTCGGCCCGGCGCTCGCCCAGCATCCACTCCACCATGCCCGCCATCCTCAGGTGCATCTTGGAGTTGCCATGGTTGACCACGGTGATGCGCACTTGCTTGACGGCCGTCCTGATGTCCACGCACCAGCGCGCACGGATGCCCAGGTCGCCGTGGCGGTGGGCGATTTCAGTGAAGCCCTGGCCATGCACCACGCTGTAGCGGGCCTGGGCATGCCCCCAGGCGCTGGGGGCCACGCTCCATGTCTCGCGTGTGCGCCGGTTCTGGAGAAAAAACCACTCTGACGGCATGTCGCAGACGGGATCATTGGACCAGGCCGTGACCTGATTGAGCCGGCTGTTGATCGCCCAGGTATTGCCTGCGCCGCTTTCGGATATCTGCCCTCCGAAGCCGGGGTTGGCCAGGACGTTGATCCAGGGCCTGCCCGGACGCCGGGATGCGCTGACATCGAATTGGAAGTGGCCATGGTCGCCGAGGAACTGTCCGGTCGATGCGGGGACAGCCGAGCCTCGGCTTGGCTGGACCGGTATTTTCTGAGGCAGATGCGCTGTGCGCCGCCGGCTGGCCTGGGCCTCGAACTGCTCGCTCCAGGCATGGATCTGTTGCAGCAATGCACGGCCATCGGCATGCAGGCGCACACATGCCAGGCGCTCCAGGCAGGCTGCCTGCGCGGGGGTGAGCGTGTCCTGGCCCAGGACATGAAAGCCTGTCGTGCTGAGCCCTGGGCGGGCGTTGCCGGCCGCCTCATGCTGTTCGCCGATGGCGTTCAGCTCGGCCTGCACCGGCATGTAGTAGGAGTGAAACTCGCTGCTGAGCACGACCAGGTCGCAGGCCACGCCGGCGCGCGACCATTCGCCCAGGGCCTGTCCCAGTATGCGCAGCAGGCCCAGGCCTTGGGGCGCCGCGGCACTCACCACGATGATCGGCCTGTCGCCCGAAAGGCCCAACTGCCACAGCACGCGCCGGTCCTGGATCTGCGGCAGGCGGACGGCGCCTGCGCGATGCGGGTGCAGGCCGGGCTGCAGCTTGGGCAGGGTGAACATCAGCGCCGTGCCCAGCAGTTGCAGTGCCGGCAGGTACTCGGGCCGGGGCCGGTGCTGCAGGGCATCCTGGCCCTGCGCCAAGGTGGCGGAGATCACGGAGGTGCGCTCCACATAGCTGGGCTGGCGGTACTTGTCCAGGATGGCCATGAGGGTGCTGGCACTGTCGCAGGCAGCCGTCGCAAACACCACGCTCACTTGTCCGCCAGGGCCCACGCGCATGCGCACGCCCAGCACGGCGACGGGATCCAGGCCGGTGTCCAGCGCGACAGCTTCACCCGGTGCGGGCTCCAGGCACGCCTGCGGCTGGCTGGCCGCGTGATTGCGGCCGGCCCATTTCGCCCGATCGCTCTGGTAGCGCAGGCCCAGGACCTCCCCCTGCGTGCCGGCCACGAAATGGGCCATCTGCACCACCTTCTCCTCCTTGTGGCGGGCAACCCGCTCAAAACGCATGCCCTGCTGCTGCGCCAGCCAGTGCGCCTTCACGAACATGCTGGAGAACGCCGGGTGGGCCTCGTCCGCGCCCGCGCCGGCCAGGACCACCTCCATGGCCGATATCAGCTCCACGTCCATGGGCAGGTTACCCAGGTTGTTCAGCACGACCTTGCGCAGCTCGATATCGTCTTCAGGGCTGATCCAGACCGTGGTGCGCACACGCCATTGCGGCCAGCGGGCATCGAAGCACATGCGGTCCGGGTGGAACGTGCTGGTGTAGGCCGCCTGCGGGTCGGGCGCAGGGCTGCGGGTCACGGACACCGGGGCGCTGTCCCGGTCCGTTCGCAGGTAGACAAAGCTCCCGTGCGCATCGCGCAGCAGGTCGTCGCGCCAGCGCGTGATGTGGGTGTTGCCCAGGCGGCTCCACCCGGCTCCGTTGGCGCGCAATGCAACGCTGTAACGCCCATTGCTCAGCAAGAGGGTCGGCTCCAGGGCCCGGGCCCCCGGGACGACGGTGCGGATCGCGTTGGCAGGCCGTCGGGACTGGGCATGCAAAAAGGGTGCGGCCAGCGCGCCGGGCCTCAGGCCTGCAAGCTCGCGGGGGGTGCGCTCCTGCAGCAGCGTGGACATGGCCTGGATGCGGGGGTGGTCAGAGCCCCAGCGCTGTGCAACCCCTTGCAGCAGCACATTGGCCAGGGCCACGATGGTCATGCCCTGGTGATGGGCCATGTAGGTGCTGACGAGCGTGAACCTTCCGCCATGGATTTGCCGTGCGGCAGAAAAGTCCAGGGCCTCGTAGAAGCCATAGCGCCCGCGCGCAGCCAGGGCGGCCAGCGCGCGGAAGTTCGCGCACGCGGGTACCGCAGCCACCTGGCAGGCCAGCGCCGTGGCGTAGGGGGCGATGACTTTCTCTGCCATCGGCGTGCGGCGCAGTGCCAGGCAGGGCACTCCCTGGGAGGCGTACTGGTAGGCCAGCGACTGGTCGCGCGCCGCATAGGCGCTTTCCGACATGCCCCAGGGAATGCCCAGGCCCTTGGCAAAAGCCATCTGTTCGCGCAGTGCGCAGCGGTTGGCCTCGTCCAGCGCGCTGCCCGCTGGCTCCACTGCCACCAGCGAAGGCATCAGGTACTCGAACATGGACCCCGACCAGGACCGCAAAATCGCGTTGCGGCCATGGGCGAAGAACGGCCGGCCCAACGCCTTCCAGTGCCTGGCGGGAAGGTCGCCCTTGGCAATGGCCAGCAAGCTGGTGGTGCGGGACTCGGAGGCCAGCAGGTCGTAGAACGATGCGTCGAGCTGCTGCTCCTCGAGCCGGTAGCCTATGTGCAGCAATTGCCGCCGCGGGTCGAGCAGGAAACGGAAATCCGCATCCCACGCCAGCTGCTCCAGGGTGTGGGCCATCGTCCGCAGGCGCAGGGAGATCGCATCTTGCTGCCCCGCGCCGACGGCGCTGACGTCCAGGGCCGCCGACTGCAGGGTGGCCAGCAGGTCGGCCAGCAGCCATGGCAAGGGGTCCTGCGGCCCGGGCGGGGTGTCGGCCACGGCCCCAGGTTCCGGCAGATCGAGCGCGTGAAGCTCCGCAAAGGCGTCGCGCAGCAATCCCTGCAGCATCATCTGGGCCGATATGTCTGCGGGATCGGCCAGGGGGCTGTCCAGCAACTGGCCGATAGCCGTCTGCTGCAGCGGGCGCTGCAACAGGCGCGCTGCGCCCGCCAGGCAGGGTTTCAACCGGCGCCTGGCCGCATGGATCGCCTGCTGGCTGGCCGCAGGATCCAGCGGGGCGCGGGCCAGCTCAAGGCAGGCGCGGGATACGGCAAGCAGATGGGCTCCGAGGTTGCCGCTGTCCACGGTGGAGACATAGCGAGGCAGCAGCGGCTGCAGGCTCTGGGTGTCATACCAGTTGAGGAAGTGGCCGTTGTGGCGCTCCATCCTGGCCAGCGTGGCCGAGGTCGCTTCCAGGCGCATCAGCAGATCCTGGGTGCCGATCCAGCCGAACTGCCGCGCACAGGCGGCGCTGAGCAGATAAAGGCCGATGTTGGTGGGAGAGGTGCGGTGGGCGAGCACCTCGAACGGCGCCGTCTGAAGGTTGTCCGGGGGCAGGTGGTTGTCGCCTTCGCCCACGCAGCGCTCGAAAAGCCGCCAGGTGTCACGCGCAATGTCCTGCAGCAGTTCGCGGTCTGTGGTCTGCAGCCCTGCATGGCTGAAAGGGGCCCGCCACGGGGCATTGCACAGCCAGACCAGGGCCGGGGTGAAAACCCAGGCGGACAGCAGCAGCCATGCCGCGGCTGGCAGCGGGGCGGGCAGCAGCCACAGGGCCGCCAGCAGCGCAAGCGCGAGCACGGTGCTGTGCCAGTGCCTTGACAAGGCCGGCGCCCAGCCGGGCCGGATGGCGGCATGGGATGCTTCGGCGGTGGTCCATTCCAGCAGATGCCTTTTGCTTACGGCCATGCGGTACAGCGTGCGGGCCACGGCATCCGCGTGGAGCATGGCCTGCGGCAGCAGTTGCGCCAGGTACCACGCGCCGGACAGTGCCACCTGCAGCAACTGCCGTGCGCACTGCAGGGCGAAGCGGCTGCCCACGAATCGCGCATGGTGCGGAAGGGCACCGGCGATGGCGCCTATCAACGGCCCGGTGATGCAGGCCGCCGCCGCCAGTGCCAGGGACAAAGGCAGGGCCAGGCCATGTCCTGCCATGGACAGCACGATCAGCAGCAGCGACACGGGCGCAACCAGGGAGCGGCGCAGGTTGTCGAACAGCTTCCATCGGTGGATGGCCGCCAGTTGCCAGTACCTGCCGTGCCACAGCACGGGCAGCAATTGCCAGTCCCCGCGCACCCAGCGATGCAGCCGGGCTGCTGCCGTGTCGCTGTGCAGCGGGTCCGACTCCATCACGGTCACATCGGAGATCGCCGCGCAGCGGGCCAGCGAGCCTTCCAGCAAGTCATGGCTGAGGATGCGGTCCTCGGGCAGGCGCTGCGACAGCACGGCGTGCAGGGCCTGCACATGGAGAAGGCCCTTGCCGATGAAACTGCCTTCTCCAAAGAGGTCCTGGTACACATCCGAAGTGGCTGCGCTGTAGGGGTCCATGCCCCGCTGTCCGGAAAAAAGCCACTGCCAGGCAGAGGTTTGCCGCGTCTGCGGCAAGGGCGACACCACGTGCGGCTGCAGGATGCCGTAGCCGCGTATGACCTTGCGCCCGGTGGCATCCAGTTCAGGCTGGTTGTGCGGGTGCTCGGCGATGCCTACCAAAGCCCTGACCTGGCCCGGCGGCAGTTCGGTGTCGCTGTCCAGCGTCAGCACATAGCGCACGCCGGCAGGCAGGTCGGACAGCACGCCCATCTCCAGGAAGGGGGCCGGCATTTCCGTCGCCAGCGCCGTCACCAGTTGCTCGAGCTTGCCGCGCTTGCGCTCCCAGCCCATCCACAGGCCCTGCGTCGCGCTGAAGGAACGGGGGCGGTGCAGCAGCAAAAAGCGCTGGGCCTGGCCCTCCCCGGCGGGGTAGCGCAGGTTGAGCGCCTGTATCTGTTCGCGTGCCTGCGCGAGCAGCGGCTCATCGTCGGCCGTGCTCTGCCGGTCCGCATCCGCCCAATCGCTCAGCAGCGCGAAATGGACACAGTGCTCCGGATTGGCGAGATAGTGCAGCTGCAGGCGGTGTGCCAGTTCGGAGATGGCAGCAGGCTTGCTCAGCAGCGCAGGAATGACGACCAGGGTGCGCGCCGAGGGGCCGATCCCCTCCTTCAAGAGAAAGCGCGGCAGATGCGCTGGAGTGGCGGACTCGCAGATGAGCCGGTTCACCAGGGCCAAAACCGCCTCGGAGGCCGGGAAAAACATGAGCAGTCCCAGCAGGGCCAGGCCTGCATGGCCCACCCATGCGTCCAGCGGGCCCAGGGGACCCAGCGGACCCTGTATCGCGGCGGCATTGCCTGCGCCGTTGAGGTGCAGCATCCATGCCACCAGGGCCAGCGAAGCTGCCACAACGGCGCCGATGTAGGTGACCGTGCGCGACAGCAGGAGGATGGCATACCAGCGGTCCGACAGGGGCCGTCGCGCGCCGAACATGTCCTCCAGTTGGGCGCGTCCCTCGCCCTGCAGCCAGTACCCGGCCAGTTGGGCTGCGCCCTGCGACTGGCCCATCAACCGGATGAGGGCCCTGGCCACGGCGGCCTCGGAGCGATCAGGGCTGCGCGCGGCCAGGCGCTCTATGCCATGCAGCGTAGTGTTGCGGCTGGCATCGTCCTCGGCCAGGAAAACGGGCGAGGCTTGCAGTGCGCGCACGACCAGGCTGGTCCTGCCCACGATACCGGGCCAGTCTCCGGCGCCCACCAGCCGCAGCGAGGCCACCGCATTGCCCACGCTCAGGTGGTCGGCCGCGCTGTCGGCATGCTGCTGCACCTGCAGTGCCGCCAGATCGGGCACTGCACTGCGCAGCCACTCTTCGATCTGCATGTACGCGCCGTCGCTGAAGACCGAGCGATGCCCAAAGAGTGTTTGCGCCAGATGGGACAGGAAGACCTGGCCTACACCGCGCAATTGCATCAAGCGGTGGATTTCGTGGAAGCCGACGGCATCGAGCCTGTCGATATGGCCCGCAGCCAGTGTGGCCACCTCCTTGGCCGCCGCCTGGCACGCAATCCGCTCCGCCAAGCGCCTCAAATTCTCGACCAGAATCACCCGCAGCGTGGTGGGCAGCGCCCAGAGCTCACCCTGGCTGAGTTCGCTCTTGTTCTGGTATGCGTCAAGAAAACAGGTCAATAGCGATTCATCGAAGGCACCATCGGTGTGGGCGACAAAGGACCATGCCACCTGGTAGATGCGTGGAAGGCCTGTGAGCGGGGCCTCCTGCAAGACGGGCAGCGAGCGGTAGTAGCGGGTGGAAAGGCCTTCGCTGATCTCCCGCAGCTGATCCTCGATCAGGTGGAAATTGTCGAAAAGCCACTCTGCGCCGGATCCCAGCTCATGGCCCTCCTGGTGCAGGCCGGCGATGTACCTGAATGAGGTGCGCAGGGATCTGAGATTGTTTTCAAGACGTGGATAGAACGTCGCCTGGCCAAAACGGGGGCGGCCCACGGCATGCGCGCCCCCCAGGGTCATCCCATACTGTTCAAAGTATGCGCAGCCAAAAAGCTCCGACCTGATGGGTGCCAGGACTTCTCCATGGCGGGCATCCAGCAGGTGGCTGATATGTGGCGGTATCCATTTCCAGCGCTTGCGCATTTGCATTCATGGCTTCCGGGCAGCGCACTACAGAGCAAGCCACACGACGGCGGCCAGGGTTGCGATCAGCAGCATTCCCGTCAGCGTGCGCTCGCCCAGCATGCGGTGGATGGCCGTGAATCCCGTCCAAAGCGCGAGCAATGGCCTTCTCAGCGCATCGCAGTGCGCCAGGTGCTCGGTGAGCATGAGGCGATCCATCTGGGACAGGCTGGCAGGCCCGCCGACGCAGGAGGTGTCCCAGGTCGGGACGAGGTTGGAAAAGCGGGGCATGGGCGGAACTCCTGGTGCGGATTGCGCGGATGCAATCCCTTGGACACATGCCCTCTTGTAGGGGGCGCAGGCCGCGGCGTCTGTGCGCAGACGAACATTCACGGGCAACACGCGGCGATGTGCCCTACCGCACCGACGGCGATGTGCGAACAGGCCACTGTGGGACGGCATGGCAGCCACAGCGCAGCGCGTGGGTGCGGTGGACGGCGTTCCTGACCAGGGCGGGCAGCCTCCACGCCATGCGCCAGTCCACTACGTTTCAAAGAGGTTCTCCCATGAAAAAAATCAAGGTCAATGCGCTCGCCCTGGCGGCGACAGTCCTGCTGATGGGCCTGGCCGGCTGCGGCAATATGTCCAAAAGGGATCAAAGCACGGCGATCGGTGCGGGTGCAGGAGCGATCGGCGGGGCCGTGCTCACAGGAGGCAGCGCTGTGGGGACGGTCGGTGGTGCTGCGGTCGGTGGAGTCATCGGCAACCAGGTCGGCAAGGACAAGAAGTAAACCGTGCCATGCAGGCTTGGCATCCTGCATGGCCATGTAGAAATCGCTGGCGGATCAAGGGCTTGTCTGTGAAATGGTGAAGGCGATATTCATCTTCCGGATCTGCGAATCATCCGTTTCCCTCAAGCATGGCGAATTCTGAGGAACACCATGGCTCAAAGGTATCCAAGGCACATCGGATCAAGAAGAACAGGTGCTTTTTTTGCAGACGAAGCAGGCCTTCGCCCCCACGCCATCCAGTCGGATTTCGAGCGAAATCACTGGCTGGGCGTCTCCGTGGAAAATCGAATGCGCAAGGGGCTTGAAGCCTGTTTGCAAGGCCTGCAGCGGCAATGCGATTCACTGCGCGAGGAGTTGCACAACACGCGTATCGCCCTGGGAAAGGCGCATTTCGAGCTTGACAGGACCAAGGCGGATGAACGCGCAGCGCATCACCTGGCGACACATGACCATCTGACCTCCCTGCCGAACAGGTTCTCATTCCTGGATCGGCTTTCCAGGGCGATCGGCTTTGCCATGCCCCAGGCCATTCCCATCGCGGTGTTGTATATGGATCTGGATGGCTTCAAGACAATCAACGATCTCCATGGCCACAGTGCAGGAGATGAAGTCCTCAAGGTCGTATCGGGCCGCCTGAGATCCTTCATCCGCCGCGAGGATCTGGTGTGCAGGCTGGGAGGCGACGAGTTCGCATGCCTGCTGGAGCCCTCTCCGGAAATGGAGCAGCTGCGCGCCTTGGCCAGAATGATCTGCAGGGAAATAGCCAACCCCATTCACTGCAACGGGCTGGAGCTGAAAGTGGAGGCCAGCATGGGCATCGTGATCGCACACGAATGGCCTGTGTCTGCGGAGCAATTGATTGCTGATGCGGATCGCGCCATGTATCGGGCCAAGCGCATGCGCAGCGGCTATCAGTTCAGTGTTTTTGAGGGCACTTAGGCCCGCCCCGTAAGCAGCAATACCACGACCACCACCACCAGCAGGCTTATCGCAATGCTGGGAGCGTATCCCCAGCTACGGCTGTGGGGCCATGAAGGCAGAGCGCCTACAAGCACCAGGATCAGGACGATTAGAAGAATGGTGGTCAGACTCATGATGCTCTCCAAGGCGCTTTGCAATGCACGGCGTAGAGTTGCATTGCATCGTGTTTCCAAGCGATGGTCTGTGCGCTGGCGCACGTCCTTGGATTTTTGACTTGTTGACTTTTGGCCTTTCAGGCCGGGGCGCCCATGATTCTTGAATAGATTTGTCTGTCTGCCGCGTAGCAGCTGCACGCCCTGTTTTCCAGCGCTGCGCGGTTCAATACCATCATCTCACCACGTTTGTAGGCAATCATGCCGTCGTTCTGAAATCTGCTGGCGATGTTGGTGATGCTGACACGCCGTACGCCCAGTATCAATGCCATGAATTGCTGTGTGACATGAAAGCTGCCGGCACATCGGTCGCTGCTCATCAACAGCCATCGGGCCAGACGGGAGGCTGCCGTATGGTAGTTAAGGCAGACTGTGAAACGTGCCTGTTGATGCAAGCGCACAAGTATGAATTTTTTTATCAATTCACCGAGCATGGGGATCTCTGTGCACTGCTTTTCTAGATCCGTGCGGCTTATTCGCCAGCAGGTACCAGATTGCTGTACCAAGATCTTCCAAGGAAGAGGTGTTGCATTGCCTAGAATGATTTCTGACCCGACCATCGCCTCATTCCCTACCATGCCTATTCCCAGGGAATGTCCCAGGGGATGGTTGCTGTTGATTTCCATGACCAAAGAGATGCATCCGCTTTCAGGAAAGTAAGCGTGCTCCAAAGGGTTGCCTGCTTTGCTCAATTCTGATAATGCGATCAATTCGAAGATTTCACAGTGCTCAACAAAGTGATCTGCCGATGAAGGATAAAGCAGGCGTATTATCCTGTTTTCAATATTGGCATGGTGGGCGCCCGAATTTTTCATACAATTCCAATGAAATGAGTTTCGTTCATTTCTCGTGATGGATACCTCGATGACTGACGCTGAAGCCGGTCATCAGATGATTTTTCTCTTCAAGCAGGCCGCACTATTGATCATGGTGCTTTTTTGATTCCATGTATGTGCGGCTGCGTACGCAAAGCCAGCTGCCGAGAAGGCGGGTTTTTCATATGAAACTCAGTTCTGCTGCCTAGTCCGAGATGAGGTCATTTAATTGCGCATCCAAAATATTTTTTCCAGGATGTGCGCTGGCGAACAGAAAAATAGCAAAAATAGATCCAAAAATAACGCTGGCCGGCCTACGCAACTAAAAAAACGAAGAAATGCCACGCACGGAAGGCGCCATGACCGCCAATTCAAAAATGTCGGAACTTGGGCGCCGGCAGCGCCTTGCAGAACAACCAGCGAGTGACCGGTCTTGACCGTTGCAGCCACTCACGCACTGCGCCGTGAATGTCGCAGTTCAGCCTGAAGCAGCCAACCCAAGCGGGCG